>JAGOVF010000185.1 GCA_018060885.1 Oligoflexales bacterium
TTTCTATGGTCTGCTCGAGGCTTGGTTCTTTTAGACGCACAGGCTGAAAGCGTCGTTCAAGAGCCTTGTCTTTTTCGATAAATTGTTTGTATTCACGTAGTGTCGTTGCTCCAATACACTGCAAGAGCCCCTTTGCTAAAGCGGGTTTAAGCATATTCGAAGCGTCTAAGCCCCCGCCGCTACGGCCTGCGCCAACTACGGTGTGTATTTCATCGATAAAAAGTATAACGTCACCAGCAGCGGCGATGACCTCATCTTTGATTGTTTTAAGGCGTTCTTCAAATTCGCCCTGCATTTTTGCGCCAGCAATCAAGGATCCAATTTCTAAAGATAAAACGCGCTTATTTAAGAGATATTCAGGCACATCTCCTGACACGATTTGCTGAGCGAGTCCTTCCACGATGACAGTTTTTCCCACACCCGGCTCACCGATGATGATTGGATTATTTTTTTTGCGGCGTGACAGTATCTCTATGACCCGTGAGATTTCATCAGCTCGGCCTATAACAGGATCTAGAACGCCTTTGCGTGCCATGGCGGTGATATCTGTTGTATATTCGTCGAGCATAGACTGTCTAGATTCACCGTCGCGCTGAACTATTTTTGCATTACCTTTTAAAGATTTTATCGCACCAAAAACTTTGTCATATTTTAGTCCAAACTCTTGTAGCAATTTTTTAGACTCTGGCACACCTTCATGAAAGCAAGCTAGGAACATGGCTCCTGTTGAAATGTATTCATCGCCGAGTTTTTGGCGCTCGTCGTTGGCTGCATCGAATAATGCATTTACATCGGAGGAAAGCTTCATGGATGCCTGGGGTCCGAGTTCAACTGGCGGGAGTTTGTTAACTCCTGACATAATTCGGTCAATTATTTCTCTTCTAAGCTCGTTTGTATTGAGTCTTAGTTCGTCAAAGATTTTCAATACTATTGAGTCTTTTTGCTCAATGAGGGAAATCAAGATAAATTCTGGAGTTACTAAGCCCTTGCGAAGATTAGCTAATTCCATAATCGTCATCTGCAAAAGCTCGGCTACTTTAGCAGTTGAATTTCTTAATAAACGTTGCGGCATACTAATCCCCAAATAACAAAAGGAAATCTGAGTGTAAGTCTCATTTGCTTGAGGTCAAGACTTTGGGGATACTTTACTGACGCAGGAGGTCCTTCGCGTTCGCTCAGGATGACGTTGAGGTCCTTCGCATTCGCTCAGGACGACGCAAGCTCAGGATGACGCCGCCGCCTGCTGTTGTAGATAAGCTTTCACGAAGCGTTCTCTGCGAGGTTCAATAATAAGGGCGTCTATAAAAAACAATACCATGCCGACAGAAATGCAAGAGTCGGCAAAATTGAAATTCGGGAAGCGATAATACCAACCTAAAATATTCCATTCTACGTCAATCCAATCGATGACATAGCCCAAGCGATATCGGTCGATAAAATTTCCTATGGCGCCGGAAAATACTAAGGTCAAAGTGTAGCGCATGAGCCGAAAACTAAGCGGAGTGGTATACAATAGATAAGAAATTACACTTGTTGCTATTATCGTTACTAGAAAGAAGAATGGAACACGATATTTATCGTGCATATCAGAAAATGCTCCCCAAGCGGCACCTTGATTGCGAACATAGTTGAAGCTTAGGGATAAAAAGAAATTTTTGTCTTCGGCGCTTTTTGGCGGCTCTCCTGCATGCCAAATATTGTACTGGCTTCCTTGATATTGATCCAAATTGGTAGGATGCGACCAAACCATCCTCGTCTCTTCAGCGTGTATTTTAGACACTTGGTCGATAGTGATACTACTGCAGAGCATGATAAAAAGAAGCCAATAGGCTTTTTTCTTAGCTTTGATCTGATCTACTGACAGTTGAAGTGTACTTACCTCTGAAGCTGGCTTCGTCATCTGTTTGATTCATCCTCGATAAAATGATGCTATAATGTACCAACGAGTTTGTGACATGAACCGACGATTGTAATTAATTTCTGGCGTTTGCGGTAGTCGAAAATCTGCGTTTGCTAGCGTAATTGGAGATTATAGTTTGAAGCCTGTGGCTCTTATTTTTGACTTTGATGGGGTGCTCGTAGATAGCCACCAACCGCATGTGAGTGCTTGGAAAAAAGCACATTTAGAGCTTTTTCAATTAGAATTGACTCATATAGACCAAATTGTCGGCAAGTCAGGCCAACAAATTGCGCAAGAGCTCAGCAAGAAGCAGGGGCGACAAAAAGACGCTGATATTTTTTATCAAAGAAAATCTGAGTTAGTTTTCAATTCTTCTTTAGAAATACCTCTGCTGCCTGGCGTAGAAGAGCTTCTGAAGGATTTGCAACTAAAAAAAATCCCTTTTGGAATAGGTAGCAATGCTCGCTATAAATTTATTTTGGACTTGTTAGAACGCCACGGCATTGATGTCCCAGTGACCATTTCTTTTGATCATGTTGAGCGGCCGAAACCCCACCCCGAGCCTTTCGTCATGTGCGCAGAAGCTCTAAATATAATTCCAGAAGATTTTCCAAAAGTCTTGGTCTTTGACGATAGTCCTATAGGCATTTTGGCTGCCGTGGATGCGGGAATGACTCCGATTGGAGTGACGACTCAAATTTCTTCTGAGAAACTACTTGCAGTGGGCGCTGTCGCAACTTGCCGCGATTTGCAGGAAGTTTTAGATAAAGGTTGGCATCTTAAATTTAATTAACTTCTTTAAATAACGCGCTTTTGCTTCGATCTAATATTATAACGTTGAATTGCGGATTCAATGAGCCTGTCGAGCAATTCTGATTGTGATATTCCACTTTGCTTCCATAGCATTGGGTATTGAGATATAGAAGTAAATCCGGGAATCGTGTTTGCTTCATTAAAATAAAACTTGCCGCTGCTTTTTTCGAGAAAGAAGTCTAAACGTGCCATACCATAAAGTTCTAATGCTTGAAAACTTATAAGGCTTAATTTTTGCACTTCGGTAATTTGTGCATCAGTTAATTCTGCGGGAACTTTAACTTCTGCAGTGCTGTTTTTTGAATATTTTGCTTCATAAGTGTAAAAATCAGAGTGAGGAATGACTTCGCCTGGAATTGAAATCACTGGATTGTAGTCACCCAATGCTGCACACTCTATTTCACGTGCATCAAGGCCTTTTTCAATAATAATTTTTTCGTCAAATTCAAAAGCAAATTTTATTTTCTCAAATAGCTCTGTTTCGTTACGTGCTTTACTTACTCCAACTGAGCTACCCCCATTTGTGGGTTTTATAAAAAGTGGATACTCAAGATCAAAGGCGCGTTTTCTAACTAAGCCTTCAATTTGTGATCTCTCAGGCTGGAACCATTCTTGTGCGCGTATCGTAAAAAAATCTGCAACTGGCACGCCAGCAGCTTTAACTAAAGTTTTTGCAACGGCCTTGTCCATTGCAACTGCTGACCCAAGACAGTCAGGTCCAACATAAGGTAATTTAATCAGATCAAACAATCCTTGAAAGCGGCCATCTTCGCCGCCATAGCCATGTACCACCGAGAATACAACGGGAGGGAGTTGCCTCGAATCTGTTTCTCGATTTGCAGACATTAATCCAGCAAAATCAGATGCGGAACTACTTGCCAATAGTTCCGGAAGCTGAAGGATTTCGCCAATTTGCTCAGGCAAAGGAAGATCATTTTTGTGAGGCAACCATTGGCCGCCTTTGCTAATACCTATAGCTTTGATGTTGTATTTTTTTCGATCGAGATTTTTGACGATACTTGCCGCGCTTCGGCAAGAAACTTCATGTTCCGTAGATTCGCCGCCATAAAGAACGAAGACAGTTTGTTTTAACATAAAAAATTCCAGAAGGTGTCGGAAACCTACGAGTTTAATATTTTTTTTGTATATTCGATTATTTTGCTTTCTGAAATCATATTATAACATTTAGGTTCATTGTCGCAGCTTTTTTTCCAACAAGGAGTACAACGGACTTCCGCAATGATTTTATATCCACGATCATAAAGATCTACTTCTTGCGCGCAGCTGACTCCGAACCACGCGATAGTAGGCTTTTTTAAGGCAATCGCTATGTGAAGCCCTAAAGTATCGCCAGATAAAACAAGATCAACGGCAGACATCCACTGTGCGCCGCTTCTTAGGCCGTTCAGACACGGTGTGTTTATAACCATATCGTCGCTAATAAATGCAGTTTTCATTTTAGCTTGGCGCTCATGATCTTCGGGTCCTCCAAGCAAAGCAATGCTGTAGTCTGGAAAATTTTTTCGCCATAAATGTATCAGTGCTATTGCTTTATCAAGCTCGAGTTTTTTATAGGCGAATAAATTAGAACAGCCCGTATTAAATCCGATGACGCCCTTTGCCCTGCCATCTAAAAGCAATTCGCTGCGATATTTTGCGGCTTCTGTGGCCTCTGCCTGAGTAAACTCAAACACATAGGGATCGCGCTGCCAGTCTAAGTTCATGGTCTCAGTTATTTGCTGCGTCTCTGGCTTCGTGTTTTTAAAGAACTTCAAGTCGTCGCTTAATCCAACATCATATTGGTAAGATGCGTGATCGCTTAGAGGCACAATGACACCATCGTGGTTTAGCCCAAAACCAAATTTTTGCTTGGCGCTAACTTGCTCTGCAAGTGCTCCTGCCTGCATGGACTTATCAACCGAGTAGAGGACATCAAATTTTAAGTGAGACATGAGCAGTACATTGTCTGTTGTGTAAGGAATGATACGATCAATAAATGGATTATTTTCAAGCAGAGGCACGGTTCTAGGAAGGGTGATCCAGCTAATGTGGCTCTGAGGATAAGCTCGTTTTATTGCAGGAAGCAAACAAGTCGAGCGCAGAACGGCTCCCATAGCTTCCAAACTGATAAGCAAAATACGTTGCTGGACCTTTTCGTAATGTGTGCAGTTGCGACAATCCGGAAGTTTGTGGCGGCAAGGTTTGTATCCGCTAAATAATCGACAGTCCTGATGATAATTGGATATAATCGAATTCATTTCATTCCTATAAGGTTTAAATTACGCCGATGAGTCATAACATTAAAGTCATTTGGCCTGCAAGCCCACCCGACGGAAGCGATCTTACTCTTAAGCTCGCGCCCCTGGAAATGCAAGGTTTTAATTGCGAATTTCAGGCAGCAAAACCCGCAAAGTGGCCCTTTGCAACTGGTGATATAGTCCAACGCGTCGCCGCAATAAATGAAGTCTTGTTGGATGATGAAGTGGAATATATTTTAGTCGCGAAAGGTGGCTATGGTTGCAGTGATTTACTT
>JAGOVF010000060.1 GCA_018060885.1 Oligoflexales bacterium
CCTCTGGCACTCCTCCCCGCCCCTGCTGCGCCTAGCCTTGAAGCTTTCTAAATGAAAGTCCTATAAATGTGTGCATGAGAAAATGTGTGTATGAGAAAATGTGCGATTATTTATTATTTTTTAACTTCAACAGCATATCTATTTCATTCATTTTTTAACTCTTTATCTATAGACTACTTTTTTCAAACTTCACGGAGAAAAGGTATTTGAGGTTCAGTCCTTACACCTATTGGATCGCCTGGCGCAATCTTAAAATTCGCAAAAACCGCCGCGGCCTTTCTTTTATGACTTTCGTATCAATTGCCGGTGTGGCAATTGGCGTAGCCGCGTTGATTATAGTTCTTTCCGTGATGGGTGGATTTGAGAATGATCTCAGACACAAGATGCTACACGGCTATCCGAATATCGAAGTATTGAATTCTGGCAATGCTCAACTCGGACTGAGCTTACAAGAATTTCCTTTGGAAAATCTTAAAAAGAAGTTCGACGAAATTATTTCTCTTGCCCCTTTTACAAAAGCAGATGTTGTTATTAAGCAGCGAAAACACCTAACCTCGGCGCTGTTATTGGGTGTCGATGTTTTAAATAAAGACACTGCAAATATATGGTCGTTTATTTCGCAGGAACGCTTGTTGGAAGGGTCATTAAAAAAAATCAACCAAAGAAATTGGGATATTTTGGAGCAAAGTGAATTGCCTGGAATAGTACTCGGAAGTGATTTAGCGGATGATTTAGGCGTGAGTAATATTGGAGAGGTTGTCGAAGTCATCAGCCCTCAAGCTGATATTGGTGATGTTTTGTCAGATAACAGTTTAGTACGGCATTATACAGTTGTCGGACTGTTTCAAAGTGGAGTTTTTAGCTCAGATAGAAAGCTTGCCATAGTAAGCTTAAAACAGGGCAGAAAATTTTTGCCCGAATACGACCCGAGCCTTGATGACGAAGAATATGCGACGGGAATAGCTGTCAATATAAAAGATGCAATGGATGTCGAGTCGGTGGCAGAAAAATTTGAGGAGCAATTGAAAGTTCGAGTGTTAACGTGGAAACAATCAAATCAGTCGCTACTCATCGCGCTTAAATTAGAAAAATTTACGATGGGAACTATACTTGCACTCATTGTTGTGGTTGCCGCCTTTTCGATAAGTGGGACTATGATGATGACGGTTTACTATAAAAGAGCTCAGGTGGGTTTACTGCGTGCGATTGGTGCAACGCGCACGGATATTTTGAATATATTTTTAATCCAAGGCGGGTTTATTGGTCTGGTTGGAGTTATTTTTGGAGCTTGCATTGGATTAGGTGTCTGCGTCGTTTTGGACTCTGGTCTTCTCATTAATCTACCGCAGGGTGTCTATCAACTGCAATATTTACCGGTGAAATTCTTACCGTTTGAATATTTTGTTATAGCAGCATTGGCCTTAGTTTTTAGCTTATTTGCCGCGCTCTATCCGGCGTTAACTGCGGCAAATCAAAGTCCAAGCAGTGGTTTGAGATACCATTGATATTAAAGTTGTGCGATGTAATGCGATGTAAATAGCGGAGCGACTTATGGATCCTGTGGTAGAAAATGAAACAAAAACATTCGCGGTGAGCTTACAAGAAATCAATCGTTTTTACTCGGTAGAAACACAAAATGTCGTTGCCCTGCGAGACTTAAATTTAAAAATTGAGCCGGGCTCCGTTGTCGCAGTTACGGGGCGTTCTGGGGCCGGGAAAAGCACTTTATTGCATATAGTCGGAACACTTGAAAAGCCAAGCACCGGGCAACTTTTTCTTAACAATGTCAATGTTAGTTCGATGCCAGATGCAATGGTTTCAGCATTTCGAAACTCAACCATTGGCTTTATATTTCAAATGAATAATTTACTTGCGGAGTTCACTGCTTTAGAAAATGTGATGATGCCAGGTCTGATTTCGCAAGCAAAAGCAAAAGATGTAAAAGAACGAGCAAGAGTCTTACTTCAAGCGGTCGGCCTTGAAGCCCGACTTAATCATCGACCAGGCGAAATGTCTGGAGGAGAGCAGCAGCGGGTCGCAATTGCAAGAGCCTTGCTTATGGCTCCTAGTATATTACTGGCAGATGAACCGACGGGCAATCTTGACCAAAAGTCGAGTCGCCTGATCACTGATATGTTATTTGCATTGTGCCAAGATTATAAAATGACTATGCTGCTCGTGACTCATGACCTTGAGCTTGCGGGTAGATTTTCGAAACAGGTTGTGATGGAAGATGGTCGAATAATAAAAGTCATTGGCTCTGGATTGTATTTACATTAGCGTTCAATCTTAGCCAATTTAGATATTCGGTGTTGAAAGTTGTAGGTGAATGAAAATTCAAGAAAAATACAAAAAATATCATAAAAAATTTCTTTTGCTGCTGCTTTTGCTCGTTGTAGGTCTGATGCAGTCTCTTGGGCGTAATTCTCATGCATTTGCCCAAAACATAAGCACAATTAAAATAGAAGGTAACACCCAAGTAGAGTCTGATGCGATTTTGAGTTTAATGAAGTCGCAAGTGGGGAAAGCTCTCGACAAAAAAAGTGTGGCCCAAGATATTCGTGAAATCTGGAATTTGGGCTACTTTTCGGATGTTCGTTTTTCGACCAAAACAGAAGCAAAAGGCTTGTTATTGACGGTCACGGTGAAAGAAAAACCTGCAATTGTAGCTATTGAATTTGAAGGCAATGAAGAAATTCAAAAAACGAAATTAGAAGAAAAATTAGAAACAAAGATATTTACGATTGTAAATGAAGAGACTATTGCGAGTGATATCAGAACACTTGAAAAGCAATATGCTGAAGATGGTTTTTATTTGGCGCGCGTACGCTACCAGTTAGTAACAATAAATGAAAAAGAAGTAAAACTTGTATTCCAAATTGAAGAAGGTGGAAAAGTCAAAATCGCAGACGTATTTATTCTCGGTAATGAGTTTTTTAGCGATTATGATCTCATAGATAAAATTCAAACAAAACCGCTGACGCGACCTAGAGCCTTCACGCCAACGTCTCTTTACCAAGAAGAAGCTGTCGAGCTTGATTTGCAGCGCTTATCTTATCTATATCGCGACTTTGGTTTTGCCGAAGTGAAGGTTGGGAAGCCGTATATTTTGTTAGATAATGATCGAAGCTATGTCCGCATCACTTATCAAATCGAAGAAGGCGTCCAATATTCGGTAAATAAAATTGAATTCCAAGGTGATTTATTATTTACCCCTGAAGAGCTGCGCGAAAAAATGCTCCTCAAGCCTAATGAATTGTTCCGAATCTCAAGATTTCAAAAAGACGTTGAGATGATTACGGATAAATATGGTGATTTGGGTTACGCCTATGCCGATATAAATCCCGTCCCGGTTTTTGATAAAGAAAAAAAACTAGTTGATTTGACTTTCAATATTACCAAGGGAGACAAAGTCTATTTTGGTGAGACTATTATATTAGGCAACAGCAAAACTAGAGACAATGTCATTAGACGAGAAATGGATGTGGCTGACACTGAACTCTATAGTGGAACAAAATTAAGTGATTCTCGCCGTAATATAAATCGGCTAGGGTTTTTTGAAGAAATTCAAATCATCAAAGAACGAGAAGAGGGGAGAAGCGATCTTTTAAATTTGCAGATAAAGGTAAAAGAAAAACCCACCGGACAATTGCAAGCTGCAATGGGATTTGCACCTGGCACGGGAACCGCTGAGTCGAGCTGGTTTGGACAAGGTCGCTATGATGAGAAAAATCAATTTGGTAAGGGTTGGGCAACAAACCTCACCGGGCGATGGAATGGCGGCGAGAACTTTTCTTTCGATATAGGATTTTCAGAGCCACGTATCGATGACGGGCCATGGTCATTTGGCATCAATGCTTTTTATGCGGCGGAGGTTACAAAGCTTTTCGAAGATGTGACAAGTAAAGAAGTGCGTTACGGTACGACTGTGCGTATTGGTCGTAAAGTAATTGAACTGATTAGAGCATCTATTGCTTATAGCATTTCGCGTCTGACGCAAGAGAGCGATGTCTTTTTATCCAGTCGCTTTCAAGAAGAAGGCATCACTTCTAGTGTCACTTTAGCCTTGCGCAGAAATAGCACTGATAGCTACTTAGAACCAACTGAAGGCAGTGATATTGGCATTAGTCAGACCTTTGCGGGTGGGCCAGTATTAAAAGGTGACTTTGAGTATTTAGAATCTAAATTAGACGCAACGACTTTTTTACCCATCGATTTTACGGAAGAATACAGAACCTATTTTAGATTGCATGGTGATTTTAGTTATATATTCCCGAATGGTGATGAAAACGTACCTTTTATTCGGCGTTATCGCTTAGGTGGTTACAACGATTTGCGAGGTTATGATTTTAGGAGCGTGGGGCCAAAATTCCGCGTTCTGCGTAACCCTGGAGAATCGTTTGTAGAATATCCAAAAGGTGGTGATAAGAGCTTGCTTTTTCAAATGGAATACTTTTTCCCATTTTTTCCAGAAGCTGGTATTAAGGGACTGCTCTTTTCCGATGCCGGGCGTGTCTATGATGACAATGAAAGCGTCATATTTAAAGATTTTAAATACGATGTTGGATTTGGATTTCGCTGGCTGACGCCAATCGCTCCATTCCGTTTTGAGTGGGCCTACCCGGTTGAAAATGGAAAGATGGGCGACGTAAATATAATTTTCTATATTGGTTTTTAACGAAGGGAACTTTTTATGATTTTTAAATTTCAAACGAGCAGCGTTACGAGAGCACGTTTATCTTTTGTTGTGTTTGCAGGAATTGCATTGCAATCCCATGCTTTGAAAGCTGCAGAAGTTTATGGCGTCGTCGATATGCAGAAAGTTATTTTAACCGTCGAAGAAGGCAAAACAGCTCGAGGTGCTCTCGAGACGGAAATAAAAACTAAAGAAAAAGATTTAATGGCAAAAAAGACAGAGCTAGATGGAATGAATCAAAATTGGCAAAAGCAGGCAGCTTTGCTCAGTGAAGATGCTCGTATGAAAAAACAAAAAGAGTTTCAGGACAAATTTCTAGAACTCAGAAAATCCGAAATGGATTTCCAAAATGAAATTAAGCAAAAAGAACAACAAGCGACACAAAAAATTGCAATCAAAGTTGCAGGGCTAGTCGATAGAATTGCCAAAGAAAAAAAATTAACAGCTGTTTTTGAAACCAGTAGCTCTGGATTGATCTATCTTAAAGATCCAATTGATCTAACTGATCAAGTAATTAAAGATTATAATTCGCAATCACAAACAGCAAAAAAAGATCAAAAGTAAAACTCAGAATTAAAATCGTAATTTTAAATCTAGTTAGAAATTGGCCGATTATTTTTGCTTAAAAAAATAGAATAGGGTGCAAAATATGGGACTTTTAGAGGAACAGTTACCCCTATCGGTAATCCAGATACAGAAATATATTCCCCACAGATTTCCTTTTTTATTTGTTGATCGAATCACTGAGCTCAGATTAAAGCCTGATTGGTATATTGAAGGTTATAAAAACATCAGCGCGAACGAGCCCATATTACAAGGGCATTTTCCGACCAATCCGATATTTCCAGGAGTCGTCATTCTAGAAGGTATGGCGCAAACGGCTGCAATATTAGGTCGAGCTGTAGTCGGTGAAGAATGCAGCACCTGCATGTTAACAGAGGTACAAGAAGCGCGTTTTCGCAGACCTGTCGTACCAGGTGATATGTTGGTTTATAAAATTAAAGGTCTGAGGGAGCGGAAATCTTTTTTTTGGTTTGAAGGTGATGTTTACGTAAATGACGAATCAATTGGTAAAGCAAAATTTTCAGCGATGCTAAAATAGCTGTATAGTAGAAGCAATAGAAACATTTAAATTTAGTTTATTGAAACCACAGAGAGGTTAAATACTTTGCTGATTAAATCGTATGCAAATGCAATACGCCAAGACCTAGGTAAATTCTCAATTCATCCTATGGCGCAAGTTCATCCGAAAGCAAAAGTAGGAAATAACGTTAATCTAGCCCCCTTGTGCAGCATCGGTCCAGATGTCGAAATTGCCGATGATGTATGGATAGGCCAAGGGGCCATCGTTCAAGGAAAAGTGAAAATAGGACAAGGAAGTATTATTGGAAACTACGCAACTATAGGTGCTTATCCGCAGGATTTAAAATATAACGGTGAAAAGGGCGCAGTTGAAATTGGAAAAAATAATGTAATTCGAGAGTATGTTAATATTTCCCAAGGCACCGAAGGTGGCGGAATGATCACCAAAGTAGGCGATCATAATTTAATAATGGTTTATTCGCATTTGGGTCATGATTGTCTTGTTGGCAATGACTGTATATTGGCAAACGGTGTGAGTCTGGGTGGGCATGTGACAATTGATGACGGTGCCATCATAGGTGGTCATTCCGGGGTTCACCAATTCTGTCATGTTGGAAGTTTGGCGATGCTCGGCGGAGGTACCATACTAGTAAATGATGCGGCGCCTTATTGCACAATTCAAGGAAATCATGCTGAACTTGCTGGACTCAATTTAGTCGGTTTGAAAAGATCTGGGCTTGATGCGCCGATTATAGAAGACATTAAGAAAATATTTAAACTATTTTTTCGATCCAATATTGGTGTAGAGGCAGCAATTGAAAAGACTTTAGTTGAAGTTCCTGCTTCAACGCATAGAGATTATTTTATTAAATTTTCTAAGGCGAGCACCCGCGGTTTGTGTCGGTAAAAATGGATCTGAGAACCAAAAAAAAAATATTTATTTCTGCCGGCGATTTTTCTGGCGATTTTATTGCTGCCGATTTAGTTCTGGCTTTACGACAACAATTGCCTAATGTCTTTTTTTTTGGCTTGGTAGGTCCCGCACTGCGCTCAGCAGGTGTTGACCCTATTGGTGATCAAAAAGACCTCAATTTCATGGGTTTTTTTGAAGTTATAGGCAATTTAAATTCTATATGTCTAACGGAAAAATATTTACTAGCAGCTATTGATCGCGTTCAACCGGATGTCGCAATATTGGTTGATTATCCCGGTTTGCATTTTCGATTAGCAGAGCAATTAAAAGTTAGAGGTATAAAAGTCATACAATACGTCGCTCCTAAAATATGGGCGTGGGGGAGCGGACGAATAAAGCAACTTGAACGTGATTTTGACTTGGTTCTCGGTGTGCTGCCTTTTGAAAGCGAGTTTTTTTTAAAAGGCAGAGTTAACTATCATTACGTGGGTAGCCCGCATGTCAGTCGCCTAAAGAAAATTCGTGTTCATAAGGGAGATTTCGCTTTAGATGCTGAAAAAAAAATCATCGCCTGTCTTCCGGGAAGTCGTGAAGATGAAATCACTCGCCATGTCCCGATAATCTTACAAACGGTTCAATTGCTCAAAGAAAAATTTCCCGATCTTATTTTTGCGGCCCCCATTCCTACTTCTATGGAGATTGGTGAATATCAAGACTTAATAAAGCCTCTTTTAAATAAGAGCACTTGTCAAAGCTTGAAGCAATTTACGCAATTAGAGGGCTTTCATGTGCAGGGAGTTGAATTTATCCATGGCGCGAGCCTTGAACTCATGGCGATGAGCGCTGCGGCAATTATAGCTTCAGGTACAGCGACTTTAGAAGCGGCATTACTGAATGTCCCTATGGCGGTTATTTATTCTATGAGTGAATTTACTTACGAAATTGCCAAAGTAAAAATCAAGCTAAAATATTTTAGTTTGCCGAATTTAATATTAGGGCAAGAGTTGGTGAAAGAGTTTATTCAAAATATTTCTGCTGAATTATTGGCTAAAGACATTGAGGAATTAGTCTTTTCTGCTGAAAGAAGGCGACGTATTTTCGATGGCTATGAGTCTATAAGAAAGCAGTTAGATGGTGATGCTGCAAAGTCGGCAGCTATCAAAATAACCCAAATGCTAAAGCTCTTATGAAGAGTCCCGAAAAAAATAACGCAAGTTTTTTCGGCCGTTACTTTATTGAGCCATCGTTTAAACATAAAAAAATACTATTTATTATTTCCATAACTTTGTTGTTTATGTCCTTTAGCCAAGGTTTGTTGATATTTGTATTGAAGCCTTTTTTGACGGCATTGGTGTCGTTAGGTAAAGAAGAAAGTTCTTTAGCACTCAGTCAGCTCATATCTCCGCAATTTTTTGAGATTTTAGGCTGGAATCCAAGCTTAGTTATAGAAAAAGAAGTTCTGATTTCAAATGTAGCAATTGTGATTGTATGTGCGGGCTTGCTTCGAGGAATATCTCTTTATATTTACCAAATATCACAGATGAAGATTGCTCTTTTAGTTTCCTTTGAATTACGCACCAAATTATTTAAGAAACTTTTAAATCTCTCTTTTTTACAAATTAGAAGTAAACCAGCAAGCTACTGGGCAACAGTCATAATGAATGATGTTCAGCAATTTCAAGTGAAATATAGTGAGCTGTTGTTAGGTTTGTCGAAAAACATAGCGATGATTTTTGCTTCTATAGTTGCATTAGCGCTGGTTCATATTTTTGCCGCAATAATTCTCTTGGCTGCTTTGCCGCTAGTAGCTGTGGCCATGGGAAGGTCGAGTAAAAAGATCGCTTTTCACGCCCAAGATTTTCAAAAGCAACTTCGTTCCATGGCAGATATTTTATTTGATTTGCGCCAACGCTTTGCTTTTATTAAAGCACAAAATGCTGAAAATCTCGAAGGCGAATACTTTGAAAAATTTAATTTGCAATATTATAAATCAATCAAAAAATCAATATTTGTCAGATCAAGCTTTGCTCCTATGATTGAATTGCTTGGCACATTAAGTTTAGTTCTGATTTTATATGCAATAAGCCAGAATTTATTTGTAAATGATTTTACACCAGAAGTTTTATTGCAAATGATTGCTGCTTTAGGTTTTAGTTTGAAGCATATAAAAGAGCTGGGACTGCAAATATCAAATCTAGGTGAAGTCCGAGGAGTTTTGGCACAAGTTGACTTGCTAGAGAACTGCCATTCCGATGAAAAGAATCATGCCGCATCTTCTGAAAAGTTAGATGGAAAATTAGACGTCAAAATAGGCGATGATTTGAAAATCACAATTAAAAATATGGATGTCAGAATTTCTGATATTTCTAGATTTAAGATGCACTCAGAGCTTTGTTTGGCGAATTTTAGAGCTGATAATAATATAAAATGCGCTCAATCTGTCGCGATAGTTGGGCCAACAGGTTCTGGCAAATCAACGTTGATGAATTGTCTTGCAGGATTGTTAAAGCCAGACATTTGGCAAGCTAATATAAGCTGGGAAGCATTTTCGCAATTGACGGCGCATGTTAGCCAAGAAATTTTTATATTTAAAGACTCTATCCGAAATAATTTAATTTATCCGATGCGGGCCAGTGAATTTAAAAATGATAAAATGATTGATTTTTTGCTGCGTGAATTTGACTTAGACCAACGTGTTGAACTTGGTCTTGAAGAAAAGACTTCGTATGTTTTTGATCCTTTAAGATCAGAATATTCAGGGGGAGAGTTGCAGAGGCTTGCGCTAATTAGAGCCTTGTTAAGGGAAGGTAAAAAAATTCTTTTGCTTGATGAAGTAAGTTCAGCACTTGATGGATATACTGAAAAGAAGGTGCTTTCACATGTCCTGGATTTGGCAAATAAGCAAAGAAAAATTGTCATAATAATTACACATAGGCTAGAGCATTTAGCGCTTTTTGATCAAGTTTGGTTTGTAGAAAATGCAGATTGTGTGTTGCAAGGCTCGCATAATCATTTAATAGAGCAATCGAGTCGCTATAGAGATTTTTTACAGAAATGGTCTTAGTGTGGCATTTGATTTCAAAAATAATTATTCTTCATGGCTTCATACAAAAGTAGATAAACAAAATACTTTGTTGTTCTATGTGTTGTATCCACTTTCACTTCTTTATTTATACGTGATTTCTTTCAAGAATTTTGCATTCAAGCTAAGGCTATTTCGGCCCAAATCATTAAATGGATTTGTCATATCAGTAGGCAACATTTCTATTGGTGGCGCAGGTAAAACGCCTTTTACTTTATTTTTACTAGAAGAGCTTTTAAAGCACGCTGCTCGGCCAGTTGTTTTGACGCGCGGCTATGGAGCAGGATTGAATGCAAATGATTTTCTGATTTTAGTTAACGGATCTATCTTTAAATCTAATATTTCAAGTGAGTCAATGAATCTAGATGAACCGACTTTGATATCCCGTAATTTTCCGACAGTTCCCGTTGTTGTTGCTGCCAAACGTTTTATTGCTGCAGATCATTTTTTGAAGCTCTATAAAAATTATAATCCTACGCACTGGATTCTCGAAGATGGCTTTCAACATCGCAAAATTGCAAGAAATTTCGATATTGTTTTAATAGATGGTCTTAGGGATCTTAAGCATGAAGTCTGTTTGCCAGCTGGTCTACTGCGTGAGCCACTCAATAATTTATCTCGTACTGATGTTATTGTTTTTATTAAAACCATAAATGAAAACCAAAAAGACACTTTGCGAAAGGAATATGTCAAATATTCACAAAATATTTTGTTTGCTGATTTTAGATTTAGTGTTTTGTTAGAAGTTAAAAAAGGGAAATTAGTTCCAATAGATACAATACCTAAAAGCGCTATGCTGCTTTCTGCAATTGCGCAGCCAAATCATTTCGCATACATGGTGCGAGACTCTCTGAGAGATATAGACATTATTGAAGAAGTCTACGAGCCTGATCATAGTCTGTTTAGTTTTAAAAATCATGGTGCAGTCTTATCAAAAGGGATAACCGTTATAACGACAGAAAAGGATTAT
The DNA here is from genome assembly GCA_018060885.1 of Oligoflexales bacterium. Taxonomy (GTDB): domain Bacteria; phylum Bdellovibrionota_B; class Oligoflexia; order Oligoflexales; family JAGOVF01; genus JAGOVF01. Next base: position 10,745 of record JAGOVF010000060.1, read on the forward strand.
TGGCGGCAGCCCGAATTTTTTAGCGAACTAGTCGAGCAGGCGCAAATTCGAGTATTAATCTTCAAGATAAAAGTGGAACTTGATGGTTTAGATAGTAAAAACATCGGTTGTTAGTCATTCTATAAACTATATTTGAAGATTATTGAAATATTTTAAATCATGCTCATGATGACATAATGTTATTAATAATCGGTTCATTGCTCTTGCCTACTGCGCTTGCTGACTGTAAGTAAAAACGCTACAATTAGATTAGGTGTATTAGAAATGCCGACGTAAGAGAGCAACTCTAAGGCGCTAAAGTTTTTTTTCCTGATGCCGACCCTTGAGAACAAGTTATGTCAAGCCGTTCCATAATGTTGATTTTATAAACCAGTGAGAATTATTTTTGTAGACGGAGTTTTTTATGGCGACCCAACCAACGCAAAACTTTTCTAACCATGAAAACAGCCAATTTTCGGCTCCTGCTTCGCAAGCAAATTCGAATCCGTTTACTGGCGACTTGAAAGGCGAGTTTAACAGTAACTTCGGTACGAATACTAACGCAGTGTCGCAGATCTTTAAAGAAGGCGGTTTTGTTGGTCAGGATCGAACCAAATACATCGCAATAGGTGCAGCAATTTTGCTTCTACTTGGAGCAGGACTCTACTATTACATGAGTGCAAATGACGATGCGAGCTATGAAGATGCGGTGCCTTCCAACGATTTGTCAACAAACGAAGCTCCTACTAATGAAATAGCCAATGGTGAAGATAACTTTGCAGGTGAGACTGAAGAAGGGGCGAGTGAGTCGGCTACAACGGAACCTGCAGCTGGGGAAGCTGCAAGCACCGATACTCCAGCAGACGCTTTAACTGCAGACAAAGCTCCAAGCGAGACGTTAGCGACTGGCACAGGAACAATCTCTTTAGTTTCGCCGACAAACGGCGCTTCTAGATCATATGACGAAGCTTCAGAAGGCGCTACATTTGAATGGCAAGGAATTGACTCTGGATTTTTGCTCTTGTCGCGATCGCCAAATATGGCTCCAGTTGAGCGTCGCATTGCAGTTTCAGGAAATTCTTATTCATTTTCGAATCCCTATCCAGGTACATGGTATTGGCGTATAGAAGATGGCAATGGAAGCTTTAGTGATGTTTTTTCTTTTAGTGTGCAAACACCAGAACGTATTAACTTTGTTATTGCACAGCCAAGCAGTGGCGGCAGCATTATGGGTAACGGTGGAACAGTAAGCTGGCAAGGTAGTCGTCGTGTTGCATACTATAGAGTAGAATTCTCGAGTTCTGGTAGCTGGTCGACTCCGAACTATGTTTTTTCAACTTCTGGTACGACTTTAAACACACAAAATATGACAGCAGGTTCTTACCAAATGCGCGTCGGAGGATTTAGTGAAATATCTGGACAATGGGAATACTCACAACCTATGAGCGTTGTCGTCCAGTAGTATATCGATAAAATCTTCATGTCAGAATTGATCAAGAAACAAAAAGCCGACTTAAGAAGTCGGCTTTTGTCACAACGACAAGCTATCTCTTCCCAAGATAATGCAATTATAAGCAATAAAATTTGCGAGCATTTAGCTAATTATATTAGTGCAAGTCACTTCATCAGAATATTGACCTATGTCCCATTTCGAAACGAGTTAGATGTCTGCAAAAATCTGATTCACCGTATTACAAACCCCTTAGTGAGCTATTATTTACCCAGGATAGATCCTGCTCTTCGACAGATGAATTTTCATCGCTTTAGCCCACAGCAAGATATATTAGAAAAAAATTCCTATGGCATCGAAGAGCCGCGGGCGAGTCAGGAGCTTTTTGATGAATCAAAAAACTCATTAAGCTTAATTCTTGTTCCCGCCTTAGCGCTGGATTTGAGTGGGGTGCGCCTAGGATATGGCGCTGGGTACTATGATCGTTATCTATCTAAAATAGCTGATATCACTTATATAAAGAGTTTGGGTGTTGTAAGTGACGCATTTGTCATGCCCACTCTTCCGAGTTCTATTTATGATATGTCATTGCAGGCTTATGTAAGCGAAATTGGCATAACAAACTTCTCCGGCCAAGGCCTGTGAAAAAGATATAAAGTTTTCTTAAGTTTTTATTGACTGGTCAGCCAATTTTTTATTAAGATCAAAGCCAGTTTCAAATACAAAGAGATCAGAAATTTACAATTTTATGTAAAGGAAATGACACATGCGTTTTCTATCTTTTAACATATTAGTTTTTTCATTTTTGACTCCAATGTTTCTATTGATAGTCGGCTGTGGTGGGCAAGGCGAAAGTAATGGGAGCAAATTGAAAATCATTGGTGGTTCTGAGGTTTTAAGCAGCGAGAGTTTTGTATTTAAATCGACAGTTGCGCTCACTCATGCTTATGGTGGCCCAAGTTTTTGCACCGGTACAGTTATAGCCGACAAGATAGTTGTAACAGCAGCACATTGTTTAGAAGACTTAGATCCGCGAGCGAAAATCTCTGTTCGCTTTGGAAATCCTGCAGTTTTACAGGATGACGCTATAGTTATGCGATCGGTAGAAAAAATGATACCTCACCCAAATTTCAAATTAAATGAGTTAGAAGGAAAATATGTAAAATATAATGGAAAAGTAGTTCCGCAATACTTAGTTGATGCGCCTAATGATATCGCGATTTTAAAATTGAAATCATCTATACCATCATGGGCAATGGCAATGCCAGTTCAAGATGCGAATTTTGTCTTAAAAAAAGATGAAGAAGTTGTTTTAGCCGGGTTTGGTGCAGATGAAGTAACTTGGAGTAAAGTTTGGACCCCCTATGGCAAACAAAATGTCCCACAAGGTTCTGGTGGTAATATCTTGCGGGAAGTTGAGTCAAAAATTTACCTTATAAACGGAATTTCGAGTGAATTGTATTTTGCAAATAAAGATAAAGTATCATGTTGGGGAGATTCTGGTGGCCCAGCTTTTTACAAAAATATAAATGGCGCTATTGAACTTATTGGCGCAACTTCGCGTGCGTTGAAGCACGGTGAATATTGCGAAGAAAGCGTTATTTACACGGATGTGCGTAAATTCAAAAGTTGGATTGATGCAGAAGTCGCAAAATTGTAATTGACGAAATAAATTCTTTTTCATATCTTGCCATCAAACTTTAAAACATTTTTTTAATTAAATTTTTAAAACTAGGTGGACGTGTGAAAAAACTATTTAAAATCAAGTCAATTATTGCGCTTCTTATTGTTTGCCTTGCGACTATTTCTGGTTGTGGAAGTTCCGATAATCCATCAAATTCAACCTTGCAAACAGTGCCTGCGAGTTTCTGCAAGAATAATTCAGAATTAATTCATTCTACATGTAGTGCCACATTTGGAGCTGCCTCTTGCAAATCAGTCGAGCAATTAATTCAGGAATGTCCAGCTCGTGCGAGTGCAGAATTAAGGGGATTTGGAACTACCGGTTTTTTGAGAAAAAGTGGTTCTATTCTTTTGGTGCTCGCCAAAAAAGTGGTATCAAAAACAGGTTCTTATCTAATAAGTGGAATTGAAATTGATAAAGTTGCTTTAGATTTCTATTGCGGCTCCTTAAGTAAGAGAGAATTGCGAACTAAAATTAATAGCACCTTTTGTCAGGGTAGGACTTTTTCCCCGGGTCGTGCTGGTGGTGGCGGAGCTGCAGGCTTTAATTGAAATAAGCCCAGAAAAAAAACGGGAGTTAATAAAAATATATTCAAAAACCACCAATTTAATTTAGTGTATTTTTGCTGGCCACTGCCTGATTTAAGCGTTGCGCAACTGATTAACTCTTTGGTGGATCCGTCAAAAACTAAAGGATCAGGATACAAGTAAATTAAACCTGATTTGTCGTCGTTTCCCAGCGAAAGATTTTTTTTCGTTCTTGCATATCCCATAATGGAATTGTAGTTGCTATGGTTGTGCCCAAAGCCGAGGCAATGCCCAAGCTCGTGGACCAGAGTGTATGCTAAATCCTTGGTTTCAACAGCAGAGTCATTAATATTTATGTCACAATCATTTATAATGCGATCTTCAAATATTGGCCTTGCAAAAGCTGCGCTTGATAAATTGTTGTTTGATTGCACGACTATGCTGTATAGACGATCTTCTTCATTTAGTTGTGCCGTTATGGGATCTCTGACAACAGCCAATTCAATGAAGGAGCCATAAACATCGTTCCAAATTGCCATTGCATCATTAATTAATTGTTCAAATAGATCAGTGTCATTTAATTCTTGGTAAATTCCGCCGCGGTAATTGGCTTTATTTTTAAGTGTAGGACTACGGCCATCCCAATTGAATGTAACTTCTGGCTGCGCTGGTGATACTGGTAATGTTGGCTTTTCCGGGCTTATAAGTACAAATGCATAAGTCCTTGTAGAAATTATGCTAGAATTAAAAACCCATATCCCAAATAGTTTGAGAAAAATAAATCTTTTAAAAAACATAAGCTACTCCCAATCTTAGAGCATAGGGATTACGAGAATTTTCTACGGATATTCCCAAGGCTTGCAGATACTCAATTCCGATGCATAATTGATGGCAATTTTGATAGCCAAAAGCAGTGTAAGCGCCAAAGGCTCCGCCATTCGCATTGATCACTAAGCCTGGCCCAGCCGAAACATAAATGCCATTAGAGAGCTCCGAGCGCCAGCCATAAAAAAGACCCGGAGAAATTGAAAAACGAAGCTCATTCTTTTCTTGAGTAACATAAGTTACTTCATAGTCGACGGGATTAGTAGGAGGGATACTGAGAGGATTCGGCCCACCATTACCTACCGAAGCTGGACCTAGTCTTAGCCAGAGCTCCGATGCTTCAGAGGGAGAGCTCATGAAGCCAAAATAAAATGCAAATATAAAAATGACTTTAAAAATCAACGGCAACTCCTGCAGAGAGGTATTGCTTGCGAGCCGTTGAAAGAAGGATGCCACCTTCTAGTCCTGCTAGATATAAGTGAGAATCCCACCCTAATTGAAATAACATCCTTTTTACGGGATAAACAAAGTAGACCCCCAGGCTGGCGCCTAAGTTAAAATTATTTTCCGTGGAATCAGAATTTGCACCGGCATTTTCCGGATTATTTATTGAATTGGACTCCATAAGGGCACTAACACCATAGGCAGCTTGCAGATAATGACTCTTAAATACTCCAAAACGCCGATAAAAAGCTAAATTATAGGTACGTTCTTTTACTGGGCCAAAATCTTGCCCGTAGATATAAAAGCGAGAAAAATAGAAATCCGAAAACCCGATATGTAAATATGCCGAAGGTCGCTGACGATCGTCACCTTGTTCAACAGCTGCTAGTCCTGATCCGAGTTCAATCTTGGCTGCGAAGAGAGTTTGTGCATTAGTTAAAATGAAAACTTGCGAAATAGTTAAAATGAAAAATAGACAGACACAATGCTGTCTTCTAGGTGCTATAGGCTTTATTAAAACAGCCATTGTTTTCAAATAACTCAATGACATTAATATTCGTATCGATTCGAGACAATCCGCAGCGCCAGAGATTTTTTTCCTGGGAAGAGCGGCGACAATTAGAGACCTCAAATTTAATATAATTGCCATCAAGGAGCATCCATAATTGACAGCCGCGTGGAAGGCTGTTTTCAATAAGAATACACATTCCACCTTTTGAAACATCAATGGCTCGTGCGGTGATATAAGCTTGCTTTTCAGGGGAAAAAAGTTTGCCTGGCAGTTTTCCAGTGAGGTTGAGATGTCTCGTGTTGAGACGTTTGTCACGATTTCGATCCTGTTCCATGCTGTGTTAGTTTTCACTTAAAAAAATAGTAGGTAGTCATTTTCGAAGAATTAAGTTTGAATGATTCCTTCAGAGCAAGCAAGAGTCAAATTGAGTTCGTATTTGTAAATACTAATATACTGAAATAATTATCTATTTTGAGGAGGTGAAACATTGAAGTCCATTCCTTTAGACGAGAATCTTTACGCATACATACTTTCGCATCTAAAACCGAACCCACTTTTTGATAAAGTCGTAGAAGAAACCAAAAGCCGAGCAGATGCAGGAATGCAGATCAGTCGTGATCAAGCAGATTTTATGGCTATGTTGATTAACCTTTGCTCCGCTAAATTAGCACTGGAAATCGGCTGTTTTACTGGCCTCAGTACGCTGGCATTGGCAGCGGCCTTGCCAAAATCAGGTCGACTCATCAGTATAGACATCGATTCCGCCGCTATTAAGATTGCACAGAATTATGCGCAAGAGGCAGGTTTAGCAGATAAGATTGATTTTCGTAACGGAGCGGCGGTAGATGTGCTGACTAAACTCACACTTGAACTGGGTGAGCAAAGCGTTGATTTTGTTTTTATAGATGCTGATAAAGAAAATCTGGCCCATTATTATGAATTGACCCTTGGGCTGCTTAGACCGGGTGGACTTATGGTCGTTGATAACGTTCTTTGGAGCGGCCGAGTGCTTAACAGCCAAGACCAAAGTCCCTCTACTCTCGCGATTCGAAAATTTAATCATGATCGTAAAAGTGACCCCCGAGTGGAGATCGTCATGTTGCATATTGCGGATGGTTTGCTCTTATTGCGAAAAAAATAAATCGACAAAAGTGCGTAATGCCATTATTTTTGGCTCGGATTAATATAAATTCTTTTGTGTTTTAACATATCGACAGCGTTATTTGGAGGTTATTATGGGATTTTTACAAACGACAGCGCAAGCTTTAGTAGCTCCTGGCAAAGGCATTCTTGCGGCTGATGAAAGTACAAAAACAATTACAAAACGATTTTCCTCAATCGGCATTGAATCTAGCGTCGAAACTAGACAGGCCTACCGACAAATGCTTTTTACGAGCCCAGGCTTTGGCGAGTACATAAGTGGTGTTATTTTATACGACGAAACCATACGGCAATCTAGTACAGAGGGAAAAAGCTTTGTTAAAATTTTACAAGCATCTGGAGCGATTCCTGGAATTAAGGTCGATACCGGAGCGATAGATCTGCCAGCAGCGTCGGGAGAAAAAATCACCGAAGGACTCGATGGTTTACGCCAAAGATTACAAGAATACAAAAAATTAGGGGCAGGTTTTGCTAAGTGGCGCGCTGTGATCAATATTGACGATGCCAATGGCTTGCCTAGTGACTATTGTTTGAAGGTTAATGCGGACGCGTTAGCGAGATATGCTGCTCTTTGTCAAGAAAATGAAATTGTGCCGATAGTAGAACCAGAAGTTATAATGGATGGCAAACATAGTGTTGAGTCTTGTTATAAAGCGACTAAAAGAGCATTGAACGCGTTATTTAATGCTTTGTATGATCAACGAGTCCAGCTTGATGGTTTGTTGTTAAAGCCTAATATGGTCGTTGCAGGAACACTTGCTAGTCGTCAAGCTTCAATTACAGAAGTTGCGGAACTTTCACTGCGTTGTTTTCAAGAAACTGTGCCAAGTGCAGTGTGCGGAATAGTCTTTTTATCAGGTGGTCAATCAGATGAACTTGCGACGGCCCATTTAAGTGCCATGAATGCCAGTCAATTGACAAAACCTTGGAAACTCAGCTTTTCTTATGGTCGCGCACTTCAAACTGCGTCACTTAATGCATGGGCTGGAAAAAAAGAAAATGTTTCTAAAGGCCAAGCAGCCTTTTTGCACCGTGCAAAGCTCAATAGCGCTGCATGTTTTGGCAAATACTCTGCAGCTATGGAAAAAGATTTACGCTAATAAATTAACTGAACGAAAACAAAGGTGGCCCATGACGGATATTTCTAAAATCGGCTATGATAAAGAAGAAGAGTATTTCTATAAGCTCAACAAAGAGCTTATAGAAAAAAAACGAGCTCAATTAGATTCTTCTCGGCAAAAACAGGAGCAAAAATCTAAAGCTTTTTGGATGGTGTGTCCGAAGTGCGGTGGTTCGATGCAAGAAGTTGATGTTTTGGGTGTCAAGCTCGATCGTTGCGGAAGTTGCAAAGGCACTTACTTCGATCATGGTGAGATGGAGCTTTTGTTTGAAGCTAAAGACAGCCAAAATTTTATGAGCTTTTTAAAAGGCGTATTCAATACAAAGAAATAAAAAGTTCAACACCAAGAAATAAAAATTGTTTTAGAAATAAAGGTGTAGCTGCCCGGTAATGGCAATTTGGTCGCGGCTGACACCTTCATTTGCACTCACTATATTCCCGTCTGCGTCGAGTCTTGATTTAGCTTTTACTTTTTCTTTCTCTAGATTCAGCATGATATCTATACCAGGAAATAAAAATGACCTCACGCCAATTTTATTTTGTGTAGTTTCTCCTGGCAGAAGTTCTGGAGTTGTAGAAGCAATGCCCCATTGAAAAAAAGCGTAGTTTTCTCGCCAGACTTTATAATAATTCTCCCAGTTGACGGTACCGCCGCGGCGAAAGTCTTGCTCGGTTTCATTTCGCGTCACCGAGACATATTCTAAACTAGTAATGAGATTAAATTTCGTCGCAGCTGCGTGAAAAGAGTGCATTTCAACTTCTGAAGTTGTTGCTTTTACTTTAATGCCGTTTTCGTCTTCTTTGTAAAATTGCGTATCCGTGCGCCACAGTGAGTAATTTAGTGAAGCGCCAAGCGTTACGAATCTAAGTCCCAGGTTAGTAGCAAAGCCAGTCGTATCTTCGTATCTGCTGTCATTTGATTTTTTTTGAATGATATGGAAATTTGCATAAGGCACATTGGGAGCTGTTCCTACACTCAAAGTTTCATAAGTAAGCATATACGAGTTGGTCGTATTGCCTTGCAGGGCTTGCGACATCATTTTTTGAGGAAGGCTGTAGTGGTCTGGTCCGTAATTGCCGAAGAGAGGTCGATAATAACCGTACTGGACAAAAATATTGTAAGGTAAATTATCAGCTAAAAAGTACATTGAGCGAGTGTATGCTCTGCCTACGGTTTCACCGATTTCTTTTTTCGGCCCACCTACCAAACGGCTTTCATAAATTAAGTGAAAATTGCGATAAATTGGCCGATAGCGCAATCCAAAATCTACTGTCATCAAAAACCTTTTGGTTTTATCTTCTCCTACAAATGAGCCTTCATTTTTATGAATAGTTTGATGTCTAATTTCGCCGCCAGCATCAACCTTACTTTCTTCTAAAAGTCGCCACGGATCGTCTTTAGGGATTTGGTAATTCCACTCACTTTGGCTGCTAGCAGCTACTTTTTCGAGATTATCTCGTCGATCGTAAAGGGCTTCATTTTCAATGATTTTATCTGTTTCTTTTAGTGTGACACCAAGAGCGCTTGCCTTTTTGCGTAAGTCCGGCTTAGCGCTTTTCCACGGTTTTTTAGCATATATTTGGTCTGGGTAAGGTAGGGTGCTTTTTTTGTTTTTGAGTTTGTTTGTCGACTTGAAGCTAGCAAGCCAGCGGTCTTCGTTCCATTTGCCATAGTGACTTCTAAGTCCACCGCCGCTCGGGTTGACATGGCAACCTTGGCACGAAAGGCTACAGCGTCGATCCTTAGCGGGAAGGTTTTTTCGCCCTGGCGCATGGCATCCAGCGCAATTCTGCGCATAGCGGGTCGATAGCCAGGGTTCAGCTAAAGTTGAACTAGTTAAGCAAAGTGTGGCCCAAAATGCTGCAAAAAAGAAAAATAAATGCATAAGATGCCTAGGTATTTTAATTGGCCTGATATTAAAAACTCTTGGTTTTATTTTACACTCAAAAGTTTATATTACAAAAGATGCTCTATTTAATTTGCAAATATGTACATATCATTGCGGTCATCAGTTGGATGGCAGGTATTCTTTATATCTATCGTCTATTCGTTTATGACGCTGAAAATATCGAATCCAAGCGCCTGATAAACGAAAAACGCTTAGTTGATGAGCAATTTTGTCTCATGGAAATGCGACTTTATAAATATATAACC
>JAGOVF010000061.1 GCA_018060885.1 Oligoflexales bacterium
GCTCAAGGGCATTGAAAGCATGATGCAGCAGCGCGAGTACTGTATGGATATCTTTCAACAAACTCGTGCGGCGCGCAATGCGATTAAAGCGCTAGAGGCAAAAATATTAAAAACACACCTAGAGACCTGTGTTTCTGAGGCGATATTAACAAAAGATAGAAACGAAATTGAAATAAAAATCGAAGAAATCGTCGGGCTTTTTTCTAAATTCTAAATTAATGGCACTCGTCTAGTTTAGCGTCTTGACTATTGTTAGGCTTTTCTTCCGGTAATGGGTCTTTATTTTCTTCTTTAGGTTTAGGAGTTTGCTCTTCTTCCGGAGTTGGTGCTATGGGTTCAGGCTCAGTCGGAGGAACAACCGGTGGCTCAGGGCTGACTGGCGGATCTGTAGGTTCTACTAGAATTAGCTTAATATCGGCGCAAGAAAAGTAAAGCGAAGGATTACTTGGATTTTCTGTCATGACCTGAATCATTTGTATGGTGCAAGCTTCGCAGGCTTCTAAAGGTAATGTTATTTCAGTTTCATATTGATGATAGTTGGCATTTACAATGCGGGTATTTTGTTCGTCAATGACAGTTTTTAGTAAAATAAAATCTTCGTCGTTGGCCTTGGAAAAATAAAACTCATATCTTCCAGGGTGGTTAATTGTTTCCTCCCATTGGATATTAATTTTTTGTCCGACTAGGAATTCTTTCGCTCTATTAGTGCGCGCCACGCCGCCACAAGGTCCAGTCTTTAATCCTGGGTTGTTATTTCTCGGAGATAGAGTATCGCCAGATTTAAGTCGCGCATGGGCAGACAATTCTGTGGGAAGGCTATAGAATGCGCAAAAGAGAATCGTCGCGAGAATCAAACGGAATTTTAGCATCGAATACTTTTGCATCTATTTACTCTCTATCTTTTACACAGTTCTAAAATCTTTAAATAAGCCTCATCGATATTTTTGCCTTTTGTTGCGACGATTTTGTTTTCGCCACTATCTAAAGCCACACAACTTGCTTCAACGAAATTAAAAGCTCCTCCGGGGAGAAAAAATTCAGCGGGTTCATGTGCGCGTAAAGTATTTGTAGAATATTTATGAGAAGTCAGCGCGGTGCAATACTGTGATGAGCCCACACTTTTGCAAAGTTCTCGAATGTCTGATTTTGATTCTATAAGATCTGGGCTATATATGTATTCGTCGCAAACTAGTTTTGAGTCTGGATTGCATTCCTTTTCATTTGCCAAAGATAAAGGTTTTGACTGGCAGGTTTTATTGCGTTCAGACTTAGTAACCTGTTGACTACTGCAGCTGATAATAAAGAAATATATTAGGAAGAATAAATAGTGCGTCAAAAGCACCTCCGTATACTGGACTTGTCGGTAAAATTGGGACAAAACTACAGTTCATGACATTAAGTTGTTTGGTGTTGGCAATAAAACTCAATTTTAACGGGGTGTTAATGGGGTATTTGCACCTGCACGATGCAAATAAGCCAAATAGAGATATGTAATATGATGAAGTGTTCATTTTACTGTTCACCAGATCTCGAATTAGAAATACTTTCCTGCATAAAGCTTGTGCAAGAAATATAAATTTGATAGCTCCTACTTCACGAAAATGACTTTCTTGGAATTGGGAAAGTGCAAGTTTGTAAAAATTTCTTAAATTTGGGAGAAAATGAAATGGAAAAGTATCTTAGTTTTTTTGTTGGAATCATGATGTTGGCATCTGTTGGGAAGCTTTCAGCTGTGACATTAGATGTTCCAATGGCGCTAACAAAAGATGGTGCTCAGATTGAGTGGTGGACAACAAGTGGCGGTGTTGTTGACGTTCCTCTTGAGAAATATGCTGGAAATCCAGTGTGGGGAGAGGGCAAATATTGGTTAGATATGAATTGTGATAAAACTATTTGGCACAGTGGAATGACAGTCGGCTATGTTTGGACTAAGTTACCTGAAACTGATTTCATTTATACTTGTGTATGGGGCAATCGTCTGGTATCGCATGATGATAATGGCGATGGATATGCAGATAGATCTTCTTATACTGGTGAATCTGTATTGTACGTGGTGCGATTTAATTGTGCCGATGAAAATATAAATCCAACAGAACGTTTAGATCTCAAGCTTTTGAGTCGCAAAGCTGTTGTCAGCACTCCGGGATCAGATGATTATTGCCAAATAACTTATAATGATGGCTTTAAAGACGTTGTCTTTGATCTTGTGCCAAATCATATCAGTGTTAAAGACGCAAATGTCAACAACACTAATCCTTGGCCGCAACTTTCAATAAACTAAAATAATAGATTCTTAGGTGTTAATAAAAATGCCCGCTTCGATTGAGCGGGCATTTTTGCGACTTTGTTTATCTTAAAAATTCACATTGCGATCAATTTGCCGATTTTAGCACTTTCAAGTTTGCGACGAGACTTCTTCTTATGTGGAACCTTTTCTGCTTCTTTCGTTTTCCAAGCTTCGGAAGCATCTTTTCCACAATACTCCACAAAATTCGATTTCTTGCATTCTTCCTTGTGCAATATTATGTATTTGCTCACGTTATATACGTAACCATCAATTGCTAGCCAGCAGTCATTTTCGGAATTGTGTCGGCTAAGTTCTGAAAGTGAAATTGTGTTTTCGGCAAAAGCAGAATTGTTTATTGCAAATGAAAAAATCACGGCTGAAAATTTTGCTTTCATTTAATAGAGTCCTTCTAAGATTATAGAGTGGCTAGGAACTCCCGCAGATCTAAACAGTTTTTTTGCTGAATCTTGAAATCCTGGATGTCCACAGATGCGAATTAATTTATATTCTTTTGACCAATGTTCCACCCGCTTTTCTAGGTCTCGAAGTACTTCTTTGCCTTCTCCATAGCTTTGTTCCCAAGAAAACTGGCAATTTTTTTTAACTAAAAGATCAAATTCATTTCGCAAAATTATGCGATCAAAGCTTTTTTCGCAATAGGTCAGGTGGATTTTTGAGTTGTAATTTTCTGGAACAGTTCTCGCTGCCGCAATAAATATTGCGATTCCTACGCCGTACGCGAGCCAAAGCTGTGACTCGTTTGTCTGCCAAAATTTACTTCCGAAAGGTCCGTGGATACTGACTGGACTGGGTAAGAGTATATTTGGTAGCAGGTTGGTGTCGCGTCCTCGTGCCTTAATTAACAATTCAAGTTCCCCCGAATCACTAAATCCAATTACGGTGAAGGGATGCCACATTCTTGAAAATTGACTTGCACTATAACTCAAGTATACATACTGCCCAGCCTCGATTTCTATAGCAGCATCAGTTGATTTTGCTTGTAAAGTCTGCAAAAAAAGATCTGGTCGTAGTTCTGTGTGTTTTACAATCGTATATGAGGTTCCAAAAGAAGTTCTTTGGGAAATCCACATTGTCCAGGCAATTCCAAGCATGCCGATCAATGTTACGCTTACAATCATGAACCACTCAAGGATAGTGCGCGGTTCAAGTATTATGTAAGAATGAATGACTGCTGTTAGAAAACTCGGAATCAAAAGAAGATGAATGTGCCGCCATCGTCGATAAGGCGAGCTGCGAAATCGAAATGCTATTAGCACCAAAATAACAGTGCTCATCAATGCAATCCAACCTGTCCAAATCGAGACATCAAAAGGATCGAATAATTGGCTAATAGAAGAAGCGTAATCTAAAAGAAGTGCTATTAGATGTCCGATCATAAATAAGACCGCAGTGACACCTAGTAAATGATGAAACTTAAGCTGCTTGCGGTAGCCGCGAAAAATTTTGTTTAAACGAGGGCTTTTAATTGCGCTACAAAAACTTATTGCGAGCAATAATATTGCAATCCAACCTGCAAGTCTACTAAAGTCCATTCCCTAGTCCCAGCCAGCCGATGGCCAAGTTATCTCTATAATTTTTTTCTTTGCTTTAACAATACTTTCTTGAGTGCAGTCTGGCGCTCCCTCTGGATTACAGGCGAAACGATACCAAATGAAACCATTTCCAAATGAAACATCGTGGTGCATTTCAAAAACTTCGAGAGTTTTGGATCGCTTTGTCCAAACATCTTCAATTGAACTGCCAACATGAATGCCGAATCTATCTTTTATGGTTGGACTCTTAATTGTAAGCAAATCTAAAGTGAGTTTTTCAGCATTTTTAATTTTTTTAGTGCCTAACTCATATTCGATATAAGATATGATAGAGAATAATTCAATATTATCCTTTCCCTTTGCCCTGAATATATAATAGTCAGGACTGTCGCCTGAGCCGATTTCGCTGCTAACAGTCAAATTAGGAAAATTAGTATTTAAAATCTTCTTTAAATTGTCGTGAGAAAAGCTACCCATTTGTTTTAGATTTAGCGGCCCCAAATGATCATCTGTAAGTACAATTCCCGCACTAATGGAGCCTATTTTTTTGGTTTTGCCCGCAAGTGCTGTGGTTGCGAATATTCCTACAAAAGCTAGACAAAGACTCAATTTGTATAGACTTCGATTTGCATTCGGGCTCACATAAACATGATTCAATATTTCAGTGCAATTAAATTTTATGCAGCTTTTCATTTATAATACCTCGTTTAATTTCTTTTTTTAAACGTAAATTTTCTAAGTTGCTTATAGTAGAAGTACGAAGTCTATAGTGAGGCGCTCCGAAAATAAAGTGCAATATGCTTCCATAGCTTTATCAGACTCATGGAAGCACTTTGCTTCCATTGTTATTGCGCCTTCCTTCACTATGAGATATAGGTGGTTTCATGTGAAAGAGAAACTGATTGAGCGGTCTTTTCGCTAAGTTTGAAATTTTTTTGTACTCATAGAGATTTAAAATGACCCAAAGTAATCCAACATCAGAATATTCAGATCCGATCGAGTGGCTAAGATCTGAATATTTAAAACGCAGATCAAAAAATGCGAGGTACTCTCTACGTTCTTTTGCCAAGCTCTTAAACGCAAATTCAGGAAGGGTTTCACAGTTATTAAATCGCAAGAGAGTATTGACCTTACAGGCGGGTCAAAAATTTTGTGAAAAGCTCAGTCTAAGTCGAAGTGAAGAAAAGAAAGTATTGGAGATGATATTAAAATCTAAGCCAGTTCTTTCAACGACCTTACAAAAACAGCCTTTTACAAACTTAGATGATGATAAATTTGCACTTATAGCAGATTGGTATCATTTTGCGATTTTAAACTTAACTTCTGTGACTGGATTTAAGTCAGATGCAGCATGGATTGCTAAAAGGTTAGGAATATCGGTGGTTGAAGTCCAGGACGCTGTAGAGCGTCTTGAGCGTCTTGGTTTAGTATCAAAAGAACAAGGGAGGCTAAAGAGAACGGTCTCTCAAGTTTTAACCACTGATGATGTTCCTAGTCGTGCATTGCGCTTGTCGCATCAGCAGTCTTTAGAGCAAGCGATAGAGGCTTTAGAAACTGTCGATATTAATGTTAGGGATATTACGTCGATGACTTTTGCAATGAATAGAAATAATTTTTCAAAAGCAAAAAAATTAGTTCGAAATTTTTATAAAGAGATTTCAGAACTCGCTAAATCGAAAAGTACGAACGAAGTTTATAATTTGAATATTCAATTAATTCCATTAACAAAGGAGATCAGCAATGGAAAAAATCAGAAACTGTCTTAAACTTGGTGGAATGTTTCTTTGGGGCTCTTTGGCATTTTCCTTCGAAAATATCGAGAAAAAGCTAGTTGAAAACTATAACGAATTGTTGGGAGAACTAGAACAAGGTGGATCTGGCTATTATGACTTTTTAGATACTATTCCTTTTCCATTTGAATTTATTTTTTCGTCCGATATTAGAGGAAACGGTGGGGATACAGTAGATTGTGACGAAGATTTAAAAAAATCCGACACTACACGATGGCTCTATGATTATGTAGAATCCCGCGAATTAAGGGGCATTTATAATGCTGTACCGAATGTGCTACAAGATTCTGTCAGTGATTATTTGCAAGCCTTTTTAAACCGAATTGCAATACATGATCCGGAGAGAGCGATGCGCTATACCTTAGCAAGCAATCAATTTTTGCAAAAAATGCAGTTTGTTCGTTTTGAACTAAAGAATATCAGTGATACAGGTGAAATCCCAGTGTATTTTTGCAATACTGCGCAAACAGCCGTTCAAGTTAAGCCCGTTACATCTCAAGATAAACGTTATTTAATACGAAAATCCCACTGGGACAAGATGGACAATTTTAATCGTGCTGGTTTAATCTTGCATGAGATAATTTATTCGGATGCTTTGATGTATGGCCATAAAAATTCATTCAATACGCGCTATTTTAATGCGCTCGTTGCATCAGATTATTTAGAGAAAATAAGTAAGGACAAGTATTTTAGTATACTAAGTGAAGCTGGATTGGCGAATTATAAATATTATGGAATTGATAAATATAGTGAGGATGCTTTTGAATATTCAATTACGATTGGAGAGGGAATAGATACTGAAGCGAATAATTTGTGCGATTCGGAATTTGATGCAGTATTAGCAGAGTGTAGTGATTTTGAACAAACAATATTCAGTTATCATTTTGGTAAAGCGGCAAAGGGAGGAACTTTTTGGTGTGACGAAACTTCAGGAGACGATCCGAATACGCTTTTCTTTGATAAAAAACTTAAGGAATACTACAAGTATGATACCAGTATAAAACTCCGTGCCATATGTAAAAAGCGCTTAAATTAATAGTTCGATATTTTAGTTAATTTAAAAAAAGGCCTCTTGATAGCAGAGCTATTAAGAGGCCGATTATTTTGCTTATATTAGAATTTGTCTGCCGACTTTGGCTCATTTGTTACAAATTGCCCTTGATTTGCTGGCCTTGCTTAGATAGGCTCCCGCATCGTTGGACTCCTTAAACAAGCAGTATTGGAGAAAAAGTATGCGTAAGATCGTGCCTTTATTGTTCATGTTATTTATTAGTCGAGTCGTATTTGCTACTGAAAATATAATAGAAGTTTTAAAAAGCATCCCTGTTGAAAAGGCTGACTGGAATAGCTTGGATGGTGCGACGAAAGACTATTTGGAAAGGCAAGCGCAGGTTTATTTGGATATCCAAAATAAAAAGTATGACGCCTATGCAGTAAAAAGCAATTATGTCGAACTTTTAGCAATGCTGGTAAACAAGGATTTCAATAATCCAGCTTATCTTCAGTTGATCAAATATTATGATGCTAATTTGAAGCAGTTTAATAATGAAGAGTTTGGGGCATTGAATCCAGAACTCAAAAGAGCTGTTATGATGCTTTATTTGATTAGGTTAGCCGATTGGCGCTTGATTGCAGCAAATTATAATGGTTTTAATTTTTTACCTAGTGATGCCACTGTTATGGCGCATAAAGACTGGGATGGTGTTTCGCCTTTGGACGATATGCCCATGCCTGATATACGCACTCGTGACAGTCTCAAGCAACTTGCAAAAAGCGAGATCTCTAAGCTAGAGATGGCGCCAAGTTCCGCGTTAAAGTCAGAGTTACATCGAATGCTGATTCAACATGAGACAGGATCTGTGAATTGGTCATTAGGCGGTAATGACTTAAATACGGCTTATGGCATCAACCTCTGGACGGTTGATATGCTTTGGGTGCGTCGACCGGATTTCGGCAATGCCTATCAGGATGATGAAATTTATATCAAGGCATTAAACTCTTGGTTCCTTGCAAACGATCTTTTCGATTCGTGGTTATATCTTCAACAAGGTGCTTTAGATCATATGCGAAGTTATCAGGGATCACTTGATGCAACAGATGTTTTTCCAGATATTTTTACTGAACAACAAGCTGATCTCGTTCATGCTTACAAGGTTTTAGTAAATCTCTACAGAACGCGTTTGGCAAATAATCGCCAATCTAATAAGGCTTGTTATTCTTATAGTGACAAGGAAATTGCGGAGAAGTGGCGAAGCTTTTCTGCTGACAACAAATTAAACTTAAATAGAACTATGCAAGTAAGCTACTCGGATGATTTTGTTCCTTATGCAACAGCTACAATCGACAATTATAGAAAAGCTATGCTCGGATCGTTTTCAGATTTTGCAAAACTAAATAGCACTTTAAGCAAAAATGAGATTAAGCAAATTGAAGACAAAATTTCTCAAGAGAACCGCGTCGGATTGATTCCGAAATTGATTCTTGATGAACTAGATTCTATCGACAGCAGTGGAAAGCTCTCGGAAGCATATCAAGCAATTAATAATGGTATGGTGATGGTTGGTGGAGAAGATAGCGCATTTAGTGATGATGATTTCCAAAAGCTATGGCTAGATGTCAAAACATTTATAGAAGCCGAGTCAGGATTGGGCCAGGATATACTAAACGATACAGTCGTATTGCAAAAGGACGAACGCGGAGCTTATACTGATAGTTTTGGTCAGATTTTCTTTGGTTTAAAAAAGCAAAGAAGTATCGCTGAAGTCTTAGCAATTTTAATGCATGAAGCCCACCATGCAATAGCGCGGAAGTTGAATCAACAACCCTCAGGTTTGCTCATTTTAGAAGGCGCGGCAACCTTCACCCAAGACTTTATGATGAACAAAGCGTTTGCGGCTATTTTGCCAAAATACGACACTAAGACTCCTGCACTTTTTTATGCGGCGGCAGCTTTAAAGAACATACCGTATAGTGTTGGTCTAGCTGAAGCGACGTATTTGCAGTATTTAAATCAAGATTGCAGCATGAATTCAACAGACAAACTGAATAAGATTTTTGGAGAAAAATACGGAGTTCTTTTAAGCGACGATCCAAAAAGCGAAGGCCCTACTTTGCAAGCTGCTTCTGGCAAGGTTAATGAAGGAACGCTGCAATTAAGTTACAGTATTGGTGCTGTTAGATATGCGGGTATTTTCAATCAGTACCAGAGCGAAATTACAGAATTTGAATTGAATCCTTATCTACTGCAGACATGTGGCGTTGCGTTTATGGAGGAGCCAACTGCAGCAGACATTGCAACAGTTCGCGATTGTGTTAAGAAGTTAAAATAAATAGCTTTATTATATAGAACTCCTGGATCATAAAATAAATGCAGTGAATGGCAAAATTTCGGTCACCGCATTTATTTTATGGCCAGGATTTTCTGGTGTTTTTGTGTTTGAGTTCAAGTAACTCGATATTCAGCAGGTAGAAATTTCCTTGAGTTCGAAAACTATTTCGTTATCTCGAGGGCGGTTTTTTTGATGAAAAAAACAATAAAGTCTATAAATGAGTATCTTAAAAAGTGGAAGCTTCACTCTCCGATAGAGTTATCAAGATCTTCAACTAGTCAAGTCTATAAAGTATCCAGTGGTTCAAGATTTGCAATTTTGAAACTATTAACTTCAAATGGTCAATGCGATGAAAAGTACGCATCTTCAGCGCTTAGAAACTTCTCAGGCAATGGCGCAATCAACATTTTAAAAAGCGACGAATTCGCACAGCTACTCGAATATATTGATGGTGGTAGTTTAACTAAAATTTTCTTAGAAGGATCAGAATATGAAGATATAAAAATCATATGTGCAACATTAAAAAAGCTGCACCAAGCTAAATGTATAGATATGTTACCTCACTTTTCCCATCGTTTCATTTCTCTGAGATCAAGGATGCTGCGTGACGGAAAAGAACTAGATATTTTAGATTACCTATGTCGGACAGCGGTGCCTATTTTAGAAGAATTGCTTGCCGAAAAAGTTGATGAAGTTGTTCTACATGGCGACATGCACCATGAGAATATTCTTTTTGATAAAGTAAGAGGTTGGCTTGCAATAGATCCAAAAGGCCTCTATGGAGATAGAGCTTATGACGTTGCAAATATATTTCTGAACCCTAGAGGATTCGATAATATAGTTTATAGCGCCGAAAGGATTTCAAATATCGCTGATGTAATTGCCAATGAGATGACCCTAGACCCTCACCGCATTCTAAAGTATGCATTTGTGCAAGCCTGCTTATCAGCTTGCTGGTCACTAGAAGACGGTGATAGTCCAGAACGAGCAATTAGAATCGCTCAGGTCATAAGATACAATTTATTGGCATTCAAATCGGATATAAACATATTCTGAATTGTTTAATGTTGTAAATGTTGCGTATTTGCCAGAGAAAGTTGAATTCTCTTCTTGAATGATGTATTTGCCTTTGCAAGCTTCAAACATTTGTTTGAGCGCATCTTCCCTTCGGCTTTTAATTACAGAATCAGCGCCTTGATTTAAATACTTAACAATCCCATATTGTTTTTCGTTTTGCGGGGCATATTGAGAATTCATATCTTGGTTTGGATGTTTAACCATTTCGGCGGTCACGCACGCTGTAAGACTCAAAAAACACAATAGAGAAAATAGATAGATGGTCTTTTTCATAACTTTTCTGTCCCTTTCAATGAATTTAGAAAAAAATCCGCCCAATATAATAGCATGGACTTTGTTCTGGGGCGCAAAAAATTTAAACCAAGAACTAAAAATCAGTAAATATTTATGAAAATCTAATATTAATTTGCTACTATGGCCCTTCTGTCTGCTTTAGGAGAATAGAATGGGTCGAATCATTATCTTACTAATGATGTCTTTTTCAATTAATACACCTAGCCAATCCAAATCAATCCATTCATCTGGACAAATCAGCCAAGAACTCAGCATTTTTTTAAATGATGTGCTTAAAAACTCGTTAGAGTCAAAAATAATTGACTCACAAACAAGAGCACAAAAAACAATGCTTAATAAAGACCTAGCAGCATATGAACTTGAAAGTCAACTCGGAGTCAAATCTTCTCGAAATAGTGAGTTGTTTAACCAGCGAGATAGTGAAGTTAATGGACACGAAGTTCAGGCAAAGCTTAGCCAATACAGCGCAAAAGGGTTTCGCAGCTTTTTAGCTTATGACTACACCACAACGATTCGCGATACGGATATTTTGGGCAAGTCGACTTTGCATGCTCCGAGAGTCAGTGTTGGCATTGAATCGAAGATTTTTCAAGACTTGTTGTCAGATCGGCATGGAGCTATCGAGCAGAGGATAAAGCAGGAAAATAAACTCCTTGATCAACAAGAGCTTTTGCAAAGGAAAGTTATTGTTGCATCCGCTCTCTATCATGTTGCCGAACTCTTAGAATACGAAGATCAGATTCAAAGTCAGCAAGTTTTGTGCGGTAAAATAGCGCGTCAAACAAAAAAACTACGTCAGAAAAGTGCGCAAGGATCCATTTCAAAGCGCGACTATCTTTTAAGTCAAAAGGAATTGAATTCCTGTAATGCAAACGTACAAAATTTAAAAAAACTTCAAACAGAGCTTGCTAGCAATTTTGAAGTCAATTATAGAGTCGACTGGAGCAATTTAAAAAATCTTGGTGTTGAAAATGTTTTTAATGACTTAAAAATCCTTTATATCAACTTGAAAGATATAAAAAACACAGCTCAAACTATAAATGATTTAGAAACTCAGATTCTGCAAAGTCGTATAGAAGTCAAGCAGCAAGAACAGAAAAATCTAGAAGCTAAAAAAGAAAGCAATCTTAGTTTAGAGCTGCAAGTCGGTGCGAGCGGAATTGATCAGTCGTCTGGTCCTGCACATGAAGATATCCCAAGTTTTAAACACCCATATTTTTTAGTTGGAGCGAGCATAGGAATACCTGTTGCACAGCGAGAAGTAGAGCTTGCAGTAGTAGCGAACCGTTATCAGCTCGAAGCTCTAGAGACGGAACTGAAATTAAAACAAGATGAGATTAATTCTGAGCTACAAAGTCTAGAAGTCAGTTTGGTAGAAGAATTTTCTGTATTTGAACAGTATCGACAAAATGTAAAGCTGTCTGAAGAAATAGTCTCGGTAGCACAAAAGGATTTTGACAATGGCCGCATAGACTTTTTTAATCTTACGGAGTTCCAAAAAGCTCTGACATTTAGTCAGCAACAACAAGCTCGTCAACGATTGCAGATCATTGCGAAACTCATCAAGTTGGCCGATCGACATAATACTTTTACTTCCCATTTAGAATAGGCAAGATTTATGAACTTATTTAAATTTTTGCAAAACAATAAGCTCTTTGTCCACTATATGACTATTTTTATTGTGCTAGGTGGAATTGCTGTCATGTTGAGCATGCAACGAGAGGCAAGGCCGAATGTGAATTTTAACCGAGTCGCGGTATCTGCTTTTTATCCTGGCGCAGCACCCTCAGATATGGAAGAACTTGTCGTCGATCCAATTGAAGAGAAAATAGCTGAGGTTGATGGAGTTAAAGAATACCGCTCGGTTTCTTTTAATGGGGCCGCAGCAATTTCTGTTATTATTGACCAAGAATTTCCCGAGCCGGATAAAGCAGTCGAAGAGCTGCGCCGAAAAATTGGCGAAGTTAGGGATCTCCCCCTTAGTATGGAAGATCCTGTAGTAACAGAAATTAAAGCATCAAATATCCCAATTTTGCGACTTGCTGTTTATGGAAATCTAAAGCCGCTGGAATTTAAATTAGAAATTGAAAAGTTAAAGGATTATCTAAAAAACTTTCCAGGAGTACAAAGTGTAAGTTATACGGGACTTGATGATTTGCAAATCAAAGTCATGAGTGACCCTAAAAAATTAGACCAAGCTGATTTAACGCTGATAGAAGTTCTAAACGGGGTAAGCGCTTGGGCGAAACAAAAGCCAGGTGGATTTTTAGAAAATAAGGAATTTGCTTCTAATTTGAGTATAGGCCAGGATTATGATGATTTAGAAAAGCTTAAAAACTTTACTATTCGAAGCAATGATTCTGGCAAAAGCATAAAACTTAGCCAGATTGCAGATCTTGAATTTGATACTAAGAATACGCAGCAGTCTAGTCTTTATGGCGATAAAGATGCAGTCTTGTTGACAGTCGTCAAAAAACCAAATGCAGATATCATAACTACTGTAGATCGATTAGTTATCGGCCTAGGCGACTATTCTAAAAATATGCCAAAAGAGCTCTCTTATAAACTCTATAGAGACGAATCAAAGACAGTACGGGATCGGCTTGGTATTGTGACGAATAATGCGATAATGGGTTTGTTTTTAGTCGTATTTCTCTTGGTAGTATTTTTAGATTTCCGCTCAGCCTTAATCACCACTATGGGAATTCCGGTAGCTTTTCTTGGCGGTCTTTGTCTCATTTATTTTTATGGCAGCACTCTCAATTCGATTGCAATTTTAGGTATGATTATCGTTTTAGGTATGCTGGTCGATGATGCAATTGTAGTGAGCGAGAATATATTCAGCTATATAGAACAGGGATTGCCACCCCAAAAAGCTGCTCTTTTAGGGGTCTCAGAAATTGCGATGCCGGTAATTGCGACTGTTTTGACGACCGTTTTCGCTTTTTTTCCTATCTTATTTATGAAAGACGTCATGGGACAATTTATGCGTGTGATTCCCATGACAGTTATAGCTATGTTGCTAGTATCTCTTTTTGAGGCGCTCATAATTTTACCCATTCACGCAGAAGAAATACTGAAACCAATTCATAAAGTGAAAAAGTCTATCTTTAATCGGATAGAAGGCGTTTATCAGCGCTATTTAATATTCAGCATGCGTATTCGCTATCTCATCGTGATCGGACTATTATTATTTCTATTTTTGTCGGCAAAGAGTGCTAATTTGATTTTTCAAAGATTTACACTTTTTCCAACGACTGGATTAGAAGGTTTGAGTGTTCGAGTTGAACTGCCCCTTAATATTCCACTTCAGAACACGAATGCTGCAGTAAAAGACTTAAGCAAAGTCATACAAGATGTAGCTCCAGCTGATATAGACAGTCTTTACTCTACAATCGGTGAGGTGACCACGGGAGGCAATTCGGGGAGTCGGCAAAATGGAACTCATTTAGCCAACATAAACGTAGCATTTACGAGTGATCAAAGTTTTATAGACAGAGAAAACGTCGTACTTGGGAAAATTAGAACAGCGGTCGCAGAATTTTCTACTAAAAATAGTCTTAAAACATCTATTACGGTCGATAGACCTGGGCCGCCAGTTGGCAAACCAATTCAGTTCGAAATTGCCTCTCGTAACTTGGAAAAAGGCGCTGAAGTTGCGAAATTAATTCGTGAACAGTTGAGTACCATTCCTGGGGTTCACAGTTTGGAAACAGACCTTGATGGAAATAGTAAGCGCTTTCGTTTTGTTGTTAATAATGAAGGAGCAATATCAGAAGGCATTAATCCCAATGATATTGCCCAGACTCTTTTTGCAGCCACAACTGGTCGAGTGGCTTCTGAAATATTGAAAAACAATGAAAAAGTCGAAGTTTTAGTGAATGTAAATAATAAACAGGAAAATTTGAATCTAGAAGAGTTGTTGAACTTAAAAGTCCGTAATCGAAGTGGGCAGGCGATTCCTATTAAGTTGTTTACTAAAATTCAACATGAATTGAGCCCGTCTTCTATTCAGCGTCTAGATGGACTGCGCACGGTGACACTATTTGGAGAAATAGATGAAAAGCTTAGTTCAGGTAAGATTGCCAATGATGCAATCGCACCTTTTATTGCAGAAGTGTTAACCAAAAATCCTGGAGTATCAATTAACACTGGCGGTGGTGAGAAAGAGCGAATGAATGCATTGAAAGATACTTTACGACTATACATTCTTGCAATTATTTTGATTTTTATGGTGATTAGTTTGTCTTTTCAGTCGGTGATCTATCCATTTTTAGTTTTGCTTTCCGTGCCGATGGGTGTAGCAGGTGTAGTGTGGGCTCTCATTCTGCATGATACTCCCCTTTCTTTGATGGGGATTATTGGTTTGGTTGGACTTTCTGGTGTTGTTGTGAATGTATCGATACTATTTTTAAGCTATGTGCAGCAGAAGATAAAAGAAGGAACTGAAGTCAGAGAAGCTATCATCGCGGCAGCTGTGCGGCGATTGCGCCCTATTGTTATTACGACTCTGACGACACTAATTGGTCTTGCCCCAACAATTTATGGTTTTGGTGGCGTTGATGCTTTTGTCCGTCCTTTAGCTCTAGTTTTGGGCTGGGGGCTTCTCGTTTCTTCGGTATTAACTGTGTTTTTTCTGCCAGCAACAATTGCAACTCTGCCGACTCGGATGCTAACCGCGTCGGCAAAACAGTCAAATTAGTTGATCGGGAATAGAAGAAGTTTAGAAATTTTGGTTCTCTTCTTCTATATTTTCAATGTTATCGAATTCAGGTTCGATTTTTTTCTTCTTATTTTTAGTTTTTTTCTTTTTTTCTCCTGATGCTTTTGGTCGAACAACTTTGTCCCATCCAGACCAATAGCCAATCATAAATTGATACAGTCCAGAATCAGCATCTTGTGCGCTCGATATAAACGAAGCTTCAATAATAAACCATCCAATATTAAATCCGGTACTAGCACCATACATATTGGTGGAACTCGTAGCTTTTGTAGATGTATCCGGTTCTATATCGTCCTTGTCCGTAAGTGTCGATTGAATACCCCGATTGACGTAGCGAGGTGTAAAATAAACGCCAAAAACATGGTTGAAATCGTAGCTTAAATGCAGAGGAATACCGAGGTCGATAAGAGTAAATTTGCTTTCGCTTTCACCTCCAGTGCCAGAAGAAGAGGATTCCATCGATGAATAATTAACGTTCGCTCCTAGAGCAAGTGCAAAATTTTTATTATTAATAAGATTGTATTTCAGATCTAGACCGTAGGCTATTAATGAGGTCGATTTTGCAGCGATTGAAAGTTTATCATTAATCCCATACTGAATCATAAAGTCAATTATGGGCATTTTTATTTCTTCGATCGCATCTTTAAGGTTTTCAGAATTTTCCGCAGTTTCTGGGTCTATTTCCTCTTTTGCTGGATCTTTTAACTTCACCGATTGGTAGCCTACTCCAAGCCCCATGCTATACGCGCCTTCTTTTAGAGGTCTAGCTGTTTGCATTGTCGATAGGGAAGTACACCCAATAAAAGCAAAAATAGAAAGCCATGTTAATAGTATTTTCAATTAGTTATCCTTATTAAGATGAAATATTTAATTGAATCAATTCTAAAGTGGGTGTTTAGCAGAGTCAAATTATTGCCATCTATGTTATAGGAGCTGTGTGGATTTTGGAGGCTGAATTTTGACGATGAGAGCAATTTTAATATTATCTATTCTGGGACAGCTAATCTCCACAGCTTGTAGGCCAGTAGGCTCAGATTCAATTTTCCATTTAGTCCATGGAAGTTCACCAACGCCAGATAATCCAGCTTCCTATAATTTAGCTTCGCTCGTGAGTTATAACCAACAAAAATCTCGCTATGAGGTTTTTTGTAGTGCGGCTCTTATTGCAGAAAGGAAATTGCTCACTGCGGCACATTGTTTCGAGCGTTCTGGCGGCGGTCCTATTTTTGTAAGTTTCTCAGAAATAGAGGGCGTGAGGGCTCAACCTGAATTGCATCTTTTTGAAATCCAAAGATATGAAATTCATCCTCGCTATAGCTCGCTGCTGCTGCCGAATTTTGATCTTGCATGGATTGAAATCAAGAAACCTTCGAGCGCTATTCTTAGTGAGACACTAAAGAAGTATCGTCCTTTGAAGCTGCTTACAAATCCGTTATGGTCACAATCAATTGCTGAGCCTCTAATCATTGGTGGTTTTGGTATGGAAAGTCCTTCATTTTATGACAAGGAATGGGGGCACAGGCGTTATATTGATGCCGATCTAACGCACTTTATTCAAAGCAATTTTTTGTTGGGCCTACTGTGGGTAAAGCCGCAGCAAAAGAGACTGGAGCAGCAATCTTATGTTTGTTTTGGCGACTCCGGCGGCCCACTTTACTGGAAAAGCGGTGACGACGAATGGTATATAGCCGGAGTGGCTCACGGCATAGTCGGACAGATCCTTCCCTCTCAAGCTAAGGCTTGTGATCCTCATGCGACCGATATTTTCTATACTTATGCAGCAGCTTATCAAGATTGGTTGCAAAATTCTCCTGTCGCTATAGGAAAAGATGCGCAGACAATTCCAAACTTAGAAATTGATGAAATTGAAGAGATTCAGAATAAGTCTGATTTTATCCAGGCTTGTTTGCATGTTCAGTCTAAGCGCAAATTGTGGCCAGCTCTCTTCACTTATTTGAATCTTTTTCAGAAAAAAAGCGAAACAGATTTCCTCGGCGAGAGAAATATTTTTTCAAACTGCGATTTTGCATATGAACTTATTAGCAAAGAAAAACAGACGAGCATCTCTGGCCCTTATTTCAAAGAACATACGCATCTGAGCAAAATATTGCTTAAAAATAGTTTGCAGCAGCTAACTATGCGCCAGATATCCGAGCTAATAGAGCTAGCCGCGATGCTAGATAGTTTTACAAATTTAAAAGATCTTACGATGGTCAATATCAAAACCTCACCCTCAGATATCGAGTGGCTAGCTCACGGGTTAATAAACTTAGATCATATTGAGCTGAGCAGAGTGGAATTTTTAAATGAGCGAGCACTAAATTCTTTTCCTAATGTTAGCAGCTTGGCTCTTAGAGGGCGGGAGTGCGAGACGTTGATCAAAATCATTCCTTGGTCTCAGCTAAGAAAGTTGTCGAAGTTGACGGTGTCAAATTGCGACCTTGTGGATATAAGCTGGCTTTCGGCGGTAAGGCAGAATGCGAGCCTACAAGAACTAGATTTGTCGCGAAATATGATAGATGACATTAGCATTTTAGAAGATTGGAATAGTCTTAAGAAGCTCAATCTTTATAAGAATAAAGTCGAAGATTTTTCTCCATTAAATTCTTTAAAGTCCCATGTAGAGTTGAAAATCTAGATTCATTCGGATCAAATCGCCTCAAAAAATTCAATATCTCTCAAGTTGATATAAAACTCATGACAAGTTGCGCTTTGATCTTTAGTGGTAATCTAATTGCAGAGGAAATTTTTTGAAGTGTGGAATAGAAATGAGGCGCTAAGTGATTGCTCGCTTAGCGCCTCTGCTTATTCTTATAGAATAGAATTATTCTGCGATAGAAAGATCAGGATTAGTATGATTAATAATTGTTAGACTAAACTTGTTGTTTCCTTGCAAGGTTTCTCTGTCGTTGCTAAAGGTTTCGAAATATGTAATGTCAGCAGTCAACATGACTGTTTCGACTCCACGATTATCAGTCAAAGTGATCTCATTGCGGTTACCATTTGCGTCTATATGCAAACCTTTGAAAATTTTTGGCGAACCTTCTTCGTGATTTTTATCAAGAGTCAATACGTAGTATCTTTGATTTGCAATTAATACCTTGTCGCAATCTCCTTCAAGGACTTCTTCTAATAGAGCAATGTTTCCGCCTAAAACTTCGGAATAGTCCATTTTTAAAGAAGTGTAGGTATTACAGAATTCGTTAATTTCAGGATTTAAAGTATCATACATACGGAACTGACCCGCTTGTATTTTTGTACTTGGAGCAAGGAGATTTGGGGTTTTGCCTTTGGCTTCTTTTTGAGATGCTACACTTTCAGTTCCTTTTTGTGGAAGGCATGCTAAAAATAAAAAACTAAATGCTACTAATGCTGTGATGGTAGAGTTCATCGGTTTGCTCCTGATTGTTTTAGTTTTAAGATTTTTTGTCGTGTTGATGATTTAAAGGCTGCAAATTCAGTGCCAGTAATTTCAATTGATAATATGGTTATTTCAATATGTCTAAGTAGCGAGATTTATAGTATAATTTAAATCAGTGGTGTATCGTGATTTTTATGTGTTCCAATTTATACACGCTTACTAGTTAAAAAATGTACAAAATGTTGATATATTTCGTGGAGCTAAGAAATGCCAACAGCAATTCATCGCATGGTTGAATCCGCCAAGAGGGGCGAAAATAAAAATGTTATAGGGCGAATGGAATCTGGTTGGGTCGTCATAGGTGAAACACAGATACTACCCGGCTACTGCCTTTTATTACCTGATCCTGTCGTTCCTCATCTTAATGCACTTCAAGGCAAGCAGCGCCTGCGCTTTTTAAATGATATGTGTCTGATTGGAGATGCTATTTTAAACGTCACAAAGGCGCTTCGAATAAATTATGAAATGCTGGGTAATCTTGAACCTGCTTTACATGCTCATATCATCCCACGCTATGCAAACGAAGATGTTTTATTAAAATATAAACCAATTTGGTTTTATGATTGGGACAAGGCGAAAAAATTTAATATCGCGGATCATGGTGATATTTTCTCAAAAATTAGAAATGAACTTAAATTAGAAAATACCTATGCAAGCTTCTAGTGCTTATAATTTTAGCAAAAGTCGTGAACGCAACATTATACTGCTTTTGGGATCGGTGCAGTTTATTAATGTTTTAGAATTTATTATTGTCATGCCACTTGCACCTGATTTTGCGGCTTCACTCAATATCCCTCTTTCTTATATCGGTTATATTGGTGGCTCATACACCTTAGCTGCTGCAATTGGTGGGATAGTGAGTTCTTTTTTTGTCGAAAAATATGATCGTAAAAAGGTACTGCTTATTGCGACTGCGGGTTTGGTCCTCGCAACTTTTGCAGGGGGCCTCGCAACTAACTATTGGCAGCTTATAGCTGCACGTCTTATTGCGGGAGCTTTTGGTGGGCCGGCCACAGCGCAGTCGCTCGCAATCGTTGCTGACATTATTCCCTTTGAACGACGTGGCAAAGCTCTCGCCGTGATTATGAGCGCATTTTCCTTAGCTTCTATTCTCGGTGTGCCGGTGGGTTTAGAGCTTGCACATGCTTGGAACTGGCGCTTACCTTTGCTTGCTATCGGATTGTTAGGATGTTTAGTGCTCCTGTTAGGCTGTTATTGGTTGCCAAATTTAACCCAACATAAATTTCTTGTAGAAAAAAGTCGCCTTAGCAAATCTCAGTGGCAAGAAGTGAAGATTTTACTTGGCAGTAAAAAGGTGTGGCTTTGTTATTTGTTAGCAGCTTCTGTCATGATGGGCATTTTTTCTTTGGTGCCCAATATTGCTACTTTTTTAATAGCTAATCTTAACTTCCCACGTGAGCGTATTGGTTTTTTGTATTTCATCGGTGGCGGTTTGACTTTTTTAAGCAATCAATTTGTGGGTAGAGCTGTGGATCGCTTTGGGGCATTTAATGTTTCCATAGTTGGAACTGTGTTTCTAACTTCAGGTGTGTATTTTCTTTTTATATCGCAGTTTGGTGGCGTTTACACAGCGCTATTTTTCGCGATTTTTATGGTGTCGTCTTCGATGCGAACAGTGCCCTATCAAACGGTTTTGTCTAAAGTACCGGAACCTGAATATCGTGGTCGCTTTATGGCTTTGCAGTCTTCAGTTCAACATTTTATGTCGTCGATCGGGGCCTTTCTTGCTTCAGTTATTTT
This sequence comes from Oligoflexales bacterium, assembly GCA_018060885.1. Lineage (GTDB taxonomy): Bacteria > Bdellovibrionota_B > Oligoflexia > Oligoflexales > JAGOVF01 > JAGOVF01. The sequence goes on from JAGOVF010000061.1 coordinate 20,236, forward strand.
AATTGAAACAGCGGATGGCAAGCTCGGCAACATGGAGATTTTAAGTGGCTTGGCAATATTAATCAGCATGTTTACCCCGCTGTTGATATTTGTTATTTTGCGAAATGTGAAAAGTATGAAAGACAGATCCTTCCCCTTCGCATGACTCAGGGTCAGGATGACGTGTCAGGATGACGCATAGGTCCTTCCCCTTCGCAAGGCTCAGGGTCAGGATGTCTATGAAAAAGTAAGTCAAGGACAAAACACCCCCTCCGCAAACCACTTTTTGGCTTACGGTCTCCAATGTTTATAGTTACCACCAAGCTGCTATTCTAGTGCTTCCTCTTGTATTAC
>JAGOVF010000062.1 GCA_018060885.1 Oligoflexales bacterium
TTACTAGGCTTGTCTGAGTCTTACTTTTCTGGATTTATTAATACAGACTACAAAGATGTATTTGCTTTTTCGCTATTAGTTTTGATTTTGATTTTTCGACCGCATGGACTTCTCGGGCGTCCGCAAATTGAAAAGGTTTGAGGATGCAGCGCGGAGAGCCTAGAAAAAAATTTCATACTTTACTAGATTCTTTTCGCTCGGCTCTTATGTTGGCAGTACTCGTATTTTTTATTACGGGGCCCATAACTGGACTTGTATTAGACGCATATGATTTTGCACTTGAATGGCAAAGACCTGTTTTATTAAGTGGGCTTGCATTTTTTCTACGTTTCTTATCATTGAGGGGTCCTAGACTTTCTTTTTTAAATGACCAAGCGCAAATTTCCTCTAGAGTTAGAATGATCTTTGATAGAATTTCATCTGATAAAAAGAAATCTAACATCTTGCTAGTGGGGATGATTGGGCTAGCCGTTACTATATTTATCGCACCCCTTTTTGTGAGCAACTATTGGCTCGCAACGCTTATTCTTTGTTTAATTTATATGATGCTTGGTATGGGCTTAAATATTGTTGTCGGTCTGGCGGGGCTTCTAGATTTAGGCTTTGTTGGATTCTATGCTCTAGGCGCTTATGGTTATGCACTGGGATATGAGTATCTAGGTTTAGGTTTTTGGGGCGCCCTTCCTTGCGCGGCATTAACGGCGGGATTGTTTGGGGCCGTTTTGGGCTTTCCAGTTCTTCGCATGCATGGTGACTATCTTGCCATCGTGACGCTTGGCTTCGGAGAAATTATCCGCTTAATACTTAATAATTGGGTCGACTTTACTGGCGGCCCGAATGGCATAGCCGCCCCCCTGCCAACATTTTTTGGATTAGAATTTTCTCGCTCGGCAAAATATGGCGGTCTACCCTTTCATGAGTTTTTTGGCTTTGAGTACAGTAGCAATCACCGTTATCTATTTATTTATTTCGTACTCTTGGCCGCAGTGCTTTTAACCTTTGCTTTTGTCGAAAGATTAAAACATTCGCCAACCGGAAGAGCCTGGGAAGCACTGCGCGAAGACGAAATTGCCTGCCGCGCTCTTGGCATAAACCATGTCGGCGTAAAGTTGTCCGCCTTTAGTCTCGGTGCAATGATAGGCGGGATAGCGGGAGTTTTTTTTGCAGCTTCGCAACAATTTATTAATCCTTCTTCTTTTACTTTTTTTGAATCGGCACTGATATTGGCCATTGTGGTCTTAGGAGGTATGGGCTCCACGATCGGTGTGATCATCGCGGCTTTAGTTATGACGGCCTTACCAGAACTTCTAAGGGAATTCTCCAGCTATCGAATACTCATCTTTGGTTTGATCATGGTCTTGATGATGATCTGGCGACCGCGTGGGCTCATCAGTGACAAACGAAAGATGTTTGAACTTTCTAAGATTAAGAGTCAGAGGTTTGGGGCGTGAAAAGTGCCGAAGCAAAAATTCTAATAGTAAAGAATCTGAGCTTAGCTTTCGGCGGGATCAAAGCACTAAACAAGGTGAATTTCGAAGTAGAGAAAGGCAAAATCACTGCGCTAATTGGACCAAATGGTGCCGGTAAGACGACGGTGTTTAATTGTTTGACAGGTTTTTACCGTGCCGACCAGGGATCGCTACTGTTCAATAGCAAAGGGTCGCCTGTTGATTTGTCAGAGTTGGTAGGAAAAAAAATTAGCTTTAAGCTTCTGTTAGATCTTCCGCATCTTTTTCGCAGACTTTTCTATAAAATGTTCGGTGGAACGCACTTAGTGACGCGAAGCGGTTTAGCGCGAACTTTTCAAAATATTCGACTCTTTCGTGATATGACCGTATTAGAAAATTTATTAGTCGCGCAACATACAAAATACCGCAGTGGAATAATAGGCGCGTTTTTAGGGCTGCCTAGATTTAAACACGAAAATGAATCGATCCTAAGCAATGCAAAGTTTTGGCTCGAGCAGCTTGATCTGCTAGACGATGCAAATAAACTTGCAGGTAGTTTGTCCTACGGGCAACAACGTAAGCTTGAAATTGCGCGGGCGATGTGTTGCAGTCCTGCTCTGCTTTGTTTAGATGAGCCGGCAGCAGGATTAAATCCTCAGGAAACAATTGAGCTTGGAATTCTGATTAAAAAGCTTGTAGCAGATTTTCAAATCAGTGTTTTAATAATCGAGCACGATATGTCCCTTGTTATGAATATAAGTGATGCAGTTGTTGTATTAAACTACGGAGAAGTCATTGCCAAAGGAAGTCCTGCGGAAATAAAAGCAGATACTAAAGTGCTGGCGGCTTATTTAGGTACAGATGCTGTTTAGTGTAAAAGAGGCGAAAAAGAAGTGCACACAAGTCTCCTAAATATTGAAAATCTTCATGTTGCCTATGGCTCTATAGAAGTATTACATGGTGTTTCGCTGCATATTGAATCCGGCGAAATTGTAACTTTGATCGGCTCCAACGGAGCTGGTAAAACTTCACTTTTACAGAGCATCTTCGCAGCTCCGCGCAGTCATCGTGGAAGTATTAATTTTGCGGGTAGAGCTATAACACATTTAGAGACTCACGAGATTGCGCGCACGGGTCTCGCTATAATTCCCGAAGGCCGTCGCATATTTCCCGCCATGACGGTCTATGAAAATATTGTTATGGGAGTCCAAGGTCTGGGGAAGACCCCAGATGCAGCTCTTTTGAGAGAGATTTATCAAATGTTTCCTATTCTAGAGCAACGCAGCGATCAGCGTGCTGGCACCTTGTCTGGCGGCGAGCAGCAGATGCTGGCAATTGGGCGGGGGCTTATGGCAAAGCCGCGTTTATTGATGCTTGACGAACCTAGCCTCGGTCTTGCCCCACTTATCGTGAAGCAGATTTTTGCGGTCTTAGAAGAAATCCGTAAACGTGGCGTGACGCTGTTTTTAGTCGAGCAAAATGCGCACCTAGCCCTGCATTTAGCTGATAGAGCCTATGTTTTGGCCAATGGGCGAATAACGCAAGAGGGTAGGGGAAAAGATTTATTGAATGATCCGGAAGTTAAAAAGGCTTATTTAGGGATCTAATTCAGTATTGTTTTACGCATATTATCTTTGAAATAAATTGCCAGAGTTGCTCTAGTTTTCTATACTCTTGGCTCCTTCTGAAAAAGGGCGCGATGCCAGAGTGGCCTAATGGGGCGGATTGCAAATCCGTTTTTCTCCGGTTCAAATCCGGATCGCGCCTCCATTTTTACCTTTCGTATTTAAATTTCTCTTTCAAGACAATCCAAAAAACGCATTGTAATACAAAAACCGGCTTTTATTCAGAACTGAAAAGTAATTATTTACAAATCTGAAGAAATATTCATTTTCGATATGCCAATTTTTACATTTGCGAATTCAAAAATGCACGAGGCGACCTTATGGCCTTGCTTTCGATTTAGATAATCGCGTATTTACAACTCAGCACAATTCAGAGCAATCTGTCATTGTGATAACACATGTAGAGACATGAGGGGTATATAATGTTTGAATCGAATTCTATTCTTAGAAATGGTTGCGCGACTCTGATAAGTATAGCGCTATGGAGTAACGTTCTTTTGGCAATGCCTGTAGACGAAAGTGTTGCACCGCTTGCGGAAGAATTTAATCTACCACCGGAGTTGCAGGAAATTAGACTTCTTAAAGACAACGAACAACGCGTAATCTATGTGCAGCCTCGAGGGGGGAGACTTGCATTGGCAAAAAACCAACAACCGAGTTTCTCGTTTGTTGAATATAAATTAGGTGACAAAAGTACTGCCATTCTGAATATGGAAGTAGATTTTAGCTTACCTGCCAATGATTTTACGACAATTAAAGAGGCTGTTGCTAGAAAGGGCTACGTCCTTCGTTATTTGCCATGGTTTGAAGCCACAGCAAATATGATTTTACCAGCCAGTTCAGAGGCCCTTTGTGAGTTTTCTGACAATCACCGTGGAACAACAACGAAAATTTGCAAAAATATTGTATCAAGCTATCAAATAAAAAAGTTCGGACCAACCCTGGGTGAGCGCATAGCTCTGACTATTGCTCTCGATGAAACTGGCACAGCGCTGATTCCGAAACTGATGAGAACCATTAACGGACTGCAAGTTGGATTGGAACTAAGTTACAAAGTATTTACTGGCTACGCTGAAACAAAGGTTATTGTAGACTATCAACGAATGGCAGATTCGTTTGAATTGATACGTGAACAGACTGGCAAAGATGGACTCAATGAAATTGAGCTGACCAACTTTGTAAAAAATATAGCCGATTGTCACTTTATGCAGTTCTCATCTGAATGTTTTAACTACCATGGGATCGTACAAGGTGGTAGTGAACTGACATTGAGTGTTAAACCAGCGATCGAAGCGGCTCTACTTAAGAGAGTTAAGCAAGAACTGCTAGTTCCCGTCGCTGACGAGCTTGAAATAAATTGGCTTCCTTCTTCTAGCGCGTATCCAAAATTCTACTTTAATGAATACGAATCGACTCCAGTACAGATTTCGAAAAAATCTGTTCCAATTACTGATGAGCGCCAAAGCTATATCAGCGCAATTGTAGGCTGCTTAGAGATTGATGAACAAACTTCCGACGTGGTGAAACGCGAAGATGGTGTCTGCGATGGCTATTGGTAGTCATGGATAAATTCTAAAAGTATCCACGCAGTCAGAGATAGGAGGTGTTGATGGATCATTCTTAGCTTTAGTGTCTGTTTCAATTTCAGGGTAATAAATGTTTAGATAATTTATTTAAGGGGAAGAAAATGAAAAAAAATATATTTCTGGTTCTTATGTGTATAGGGATTTCAAGCAGTGTGTTCGCTTATCCCGTTGATCCAAACAAAGTCCCAGTCGAAGATGTGGATTTACAAGATGTTGGTGATTTTACTTTGGCTTATGATTCTATAGATAAAAGTATTGTATATTATGCTCCAATGGGTGGGCGGGTTGCTGTTATGAACGGCCAGCCTCTTTTGGGATTTGTTGCTGGACCCCATTTTGGTTACTTAAATGCGCAACTGGAATTTGGCGTTTTCGGCAATGTTAGAGATAAATTGTTTGCAGCGATCAAAGCTGCAGGTTATATCGCACGTCCTTTTCCATACATCAAAACTATAGTTAAACCTATAACTCCACTCGATCCTGCGACAGGAAAACCAATTTGCGATAGATATACTGATATTGCAACGGGTCTTCCAATGGAGGATTGCAGCAAGCAGATGTTCTCAAAATTATCTTTTTCGACTAAAGGACCGAGTTTAAATGAATACGTTCCAGTGACATTAATTTTGAATGAGTGGGGTTCTCTTGTTTATAAGACGTTTCTAAAGTCTGGTAATGCTTTGCAGATGGCACTTGATACTGTGTACTATTCTGCAGGCACTGGTTTTAAAGCTGTTGTTGAAGTAAATTTCGAAAAGCTTTTTGAAAACTTCCATGCTTATGCGGCTTATCATGATGGTGTTTGCACTGATATCGAAATAGAGACTTTTTGGCGTAAAGAAGGACTTTGTGTTGATAAAAGTCCAGACGAATGTTCAATCAAGGTAGATTATTGGGATGATAGAGGAAACAAACTAGACAATGTAACGATTGATCCGGACTCAAAAAATGCTGAAAAAGTACTACAGGCGATTGAGCGCTTGAAAGATCAATTACAGGACGAAATGTTGATTCCATTAGAACAAAAACTAAGTCCAGCTGACACAAAAAAACCTAGTTTTGGATTTAAGTTAAGTGCCAAATATGAAAAGCAAAATGTGCAGAAGCATGCAAAATATGAGTTTTCAAGTCCTATAGGAGTTAATGTATCTGATTCGACTATTTCAGCAGCTATCGCTTGTATTAAAGTGGCAGATAGTGGTAATGTCAGCCGCGATTTTGAAGGCGACTGTAAGTACTATTGGGAAGGCACACTTGGCTGGGAAGCGATTTTGGCTGCTCAACATGAAAAAAATAAGTAATAAGTGATTTTTCTGTCCCTTGAAACATTATTTCAGGGGACTATTTCGTCAATCTCAATTCACTTTAATAGCAAAGGAAAAAATAATGAAAAAAAAAAATTATACTAGAATAGTACTTATTATTGTCCTGATGTTTAGCGTCCAAAATTTGTGCAAAGAGACGAAAGCCTTTGCCAACACAGTTGAGGTACTTTCATTCGATCAGGATGATCAGGGGATATATTTTCGTGAGACAAGTCATCCGAATATTATGCGCTACTACCCAGTCAATAGATACATGACAGTAGTAAAGTTTCCCGAAGACACTTCAGGGCCTTCAAAAATATCAGTCAATTTGCTGTCAAGAAGGATAGATACTTCCGCTATGGAGCAGAAGTTTGCTAGCAATCCGGGCGTCAATTTCCTACCAGCGAATTTAAAAATGTCAAAAACTTGTGATATCAATAGCGAAATAATAGTCAAACATTTAGTCGGCATTTCTGTTATTTATGATGTCGTCGGTAAAAATCTACTTGTAGCAAGCGATCAGATACTTTGCTCTTTTTCTCTTTTTGTAGAACGGGGCTACCAGGACCATGTGATCGAAAATATTAATCTCTTATTAAGTAAGCGGGAAATTTTCAACGACCTGTTTTCAATTAATTTTAATAAAATTGAATCTCAAGCAGTGGTGTCCTGGGAAGATGTTTTTGAGCAGGTAAAAGGTAAATTTACTGAAAGAAAAGCGCTCAACCGAGATGTTGCTACCTTTGTGACAGGAATAGCCGTCGGTGAGTTGGAGTCCAGCAAACAGTGGTGGCTTGGAGCTTCAAAGAAAGAGCAAGACCGCTTTGTCAGCGAAGCAGTTCTTAAACTCTACACGCCCGTCAATGGCAACTTCTTACTAAACGATGCCGTTGATGATTCACGTTTTATGGAAGAGAAATCCAGTTCATTTCAGGTTAAAATTTAATGAAAGCAATAGAGGCGCAAATGAAAAATCTACTCATTTTAATGTCTTTTTTAGTGATCTCTTGTCAGGGAAGTAAGGGTTCCAAGAATGTTGATCCTACTCAGCAGACTGGAGATTCAGAGGAATCTATTGAAAACTCTGAACGCGCTGAAGAAAATTCTGAGAAGGGCATGGATTTAAATTTAGTCTTTACTGCAAAAGAAGCCAATGAATCTTGTGCTGGCTTAGATTTCAATATGCCAGAAGCAGCTTCTGAGCAAATGCAGACCTATGTATTTCGATTGGGCTTGATCAATTCAGACCATTTTAAGGGTAAATCTCTTGATGAAATCGAGCAGTGGTTTCAAAGCTGCATTCGAACTCGATTTAAATAAAAAAGAAGGATTAAAACTATGTTTTCAAATTTCAAGAGGCCAATTCTTGTTGGCTTCGTAGGCTTCGTATTGTGTGTTTGCGTCGTAGTAAGTGTTTATAGTCTCCAACAAGTCAGTCGTTTGACTGACGATGACATTGTGGATCTTACAGCGGACAAGGTCATTGGCAAGGTTTGGCTCGGGGCTGGAGATAAAAATTTAGCAATTGACGATCTTAACGATCAACGAGTTATGAAACGCCAAATTTATTTGCGAAAACAGGCTGCAGAAATTTTGACGAAAGAGCCACATTTGGCGAAAGAAATTGAAGGCTCCATTGCTCAAGACGCCCCCTATTTGGTCTCTATTGTTTGGAGAGAAACCTCCTTAAAACCAGCTGAGGGAACAGAAAAGTCCTTACAATATGTAGTGCCAAATTCAGCCAAGTGTCCCGCGGGGAATTCATCCTTTAATACTGATTTCTCGAAACTCGCTGCTTTGGTGTGTTTGCCAGAAGTCGATTTGACGAAAATAATTGCTGCCGAGACATACATTCAAGTCACAACCAGTCTTATTGATATCGAACAAGATCAAGAGATGCGTGAATATTTGATCTCGCAAAAAATCGAAATGCTGGTCAGGGCTAGAGTCTTAAAGCAATTTAAGGATCAAAATAAAGTTGCTCAAATATCGCAAATTGTGAAGTCCTGGTATTTGTAAAGAAGTTATAATAAGTCCATGAATTCATTTAATTATTTGCTGCAAAAATTTTTAGGCTTCTGTTTTCTCGGTTTTGCTCTGATGGATCAGGTCACTGCATCTTCGCTGGTCGATGCAGTGCCAATTCTCGAGAATGCTAAGTTGCAATGCAACTATTGCCATAGCTCGCCCGATAGATCGAAAATTTATGCATTTGCTGATTTTAAGACCTTTAAAACATTGCCTTTTAAGAAGGATCCTTCGTGCAGTTATTGTCATATCAGCAATTTACAGACTAAGCGCGGAAAGGCGCCGGCATGGTTGCCACTAGACCCGGAGCGTATTCCTGAAAATCATTACTTTCAAAAAGTGCCTCCGCTTATTTTGCAGGTAAAAGCTTCAGGAAGTCATCAAACAATAAATCGTTTTAATGATTGCGGTTTGAAGGCTTTTTTAGCTGCACCAAAGAAACGTTATGCCGAAGAGCCGGGATATATGTATTCCTTACCATCAAACACCAATGATGATGTGGTGAATAGTTTATTGCCTTATCTAGATTCTTGCTCGAGACAATCGAGGGCAATAGGGACAACGAACTCAAAAGAAGAATTTGCTTTAGGATTAAAGACTTACAAAAATTTATGCCAAAGTTGTCATGATAGCGGTCAGGCACCGCGTATTAAATTATCAATTCCACTACTTTCTTTTGCCTATTTCCAACAGAAAGTTCGGCTCGGAGCAAGTCTAAAGCCACGACCTTATGCATATAAATGGCAAAGACAGGGCGACAAATTATATTTTTATGAAGATAGTCGCAGAACTTTGCAAATGCCTGGATTCGATCTCTCTTCACTTGAAAGTAAGGCTTTATACGCCTATTTAACGACTTCTACGAATTCAGAGAAAATCTCAAAAACAAAAAATGATGGGAAACAAAAAATCGGCGCCGAGAATTTGCTCACTTCTAATCTAAAAGATTCAGATTTATTCTCGGTCGTTAAAAACGACATTTTTAACGGCTCTTGCAAACATTGCCATTCGCCATCTGAGAAGGTTCAAGCAGAAATTATGAGTGTCTTTGCGAGTAAATCGAAAGAGTTGCCAGTTTTCCCCTTGCCCAAATTAGAGGTGCAGCCCAATGCTCTCTTGGAAAAAGCACTATCAGAAGGAGGGCGCTGTGAAGAGACACCAATATTAAAGCGTTTGATGTTACGGCATGAAGAAATTGGCTCGGGCCTTTTAAATAAAGAACAAATAGTTAGGGGTATGCCTCTAGGATCGGAACCTCTGCCCATAACAGCTATTTCCCTTCTGCGCGAGTGGTTGCGGAGCGGATGTCCGGGTGCAGGGGAAGCGCACTTTTGCCGTCCGTGTAATGACTAATTTACATTTTAAAACCTATTGCAGATTTATCGCTTGCTAATTATTAGCAGCTTCTTTAAACCTAACAAAGAAAATATGTAGAAGAAAAGAACAATAAAATGGAGACATATGCATGATTCAGGATCAGACGCTCATAGCCGAGTTGCAATCAGTTTTTGAGCAATGGAGAAAAGAAAACAAAAAGCGATCTTTTGCGACACTTTCACGTATGTCTAAGCAAGATTACCAAGATGTAAGGCGCACAATTCAAGGTGAGATCAAGACTTCTTTTACGAATGTAATGCCCCTGATTGAAGTCATGCTATCGCCGACAGCCGCCTTGAAATTCTATGAAAAGCATTTTTCAACTCAAGCTGCTCATATGAAAAAAGTCTTCAAACGTGGTTTAGAAAATAACACTGAGACCAGCAAAATTTTCGGCGAAACATTTCAAGCTGCACTCAACGATCCAATTGCATTCCAAATAATTGCTATGCTTTCCGCTGCACAAGAAACCCCCGTAAAGCGATCTTTCTTGATCAGTGAAATGGGAGAGCAGGGTGCTGCAATTTTGGACTACTTGATCAGCGAAGATATCGTAAAAGAGATTTCTTCAAATGAAGTTGCATTGAGTGCTTATGACGTCATTCAAAATGACAGAATTATTGCAAATTTAATAACGCAGAATGTACAATTGTTGACGCGGATTAATCGTTCTACAAACTGTATTTATTTTAACAAAGTAAATCAACAGTCTCTCGAACAAGCTTACACGCTGATAAAGGAAACCGAAGTTAAACTTGCTGAAATCTTTAGTCAATCAGACGCGGCAGGTTCAATTCCGATTTCTTACAGCATGTCTTTAGGAAGAATTGGTCAAGAATTTTAATCATGCAAAATTTAAACTGCTTGGAGAAAAAAATGAACAGAACACAAGCCCACAAATTGTCAATAGGAGTATTTAATCAAATGTCAAAATCACTTTTAACAGCGGCGTTTATCGTGTCCAATCTATTACTCGGCTCACTTTCATTCGCTGGCGGCATCAGCGGATCGGGTGGCGGCTCACCACTAAAGTACGTTGAGCAAATCCTAAATCCAAATTCTAGAGTTTTTGTGATCGATGACACTAGCTTTATCGACATTATTAGTTTAATCGGCGATAAAAACAACGACTTCTCAATAGAAGCCAATATCGATTTAAATAGTCTCATGCTGAAAGACGGCTCTACTTTTGTTTCGGCGTGGCGAAATACGGATGGCGAAAATATTTATTTCGTCAGTTCTTCGCAGTATGACGTTATTAAGACAAATTTGACTTTGCCACAGTTGGCAGATCAGTTGGATAATGACACTAATTTTAAATTGTTACTGCCATAAGCTTAATTCGTGATCTTTTGTTATTAGTGCAAAAACTTACATGCGGGAAAATTCAAAATTCAGCAGAATATGGGCTCTTTGGAGCCCATTTTTGTTTGTAGCTAACAAAATATAAGCGAACAACTAGGCAAAAATTTCACCATCTTGCATCTTGATGAAACTGTTAAATTAAACATAAATATTGATTTATTTATAAGAAATATAAGCATCTCTCCAGATTCATAGTTAACCAGCCTTAACCAATTGCTCTATCATAGTAATAAATACCAAAAAATTCGTATAAACAAATATTCGAGTTGTGAATTGTCGTTCGTCTACACTAAACAAAATATTATCAAAGATAATAACAATTCAATGTTACTTCTTATTTTTTTCTCAGTGGTAGTCGGCATAATTTGGATTTTCTGGGCATACTTTGGAAAAATCTCGATATATGAAATTAGCAGAAATTCTACACTCATTGAAAAAGATCTGATAGTTAGTGAATTTCCTTTATCTAGTAGTGTTCTTATTCGGCCTAACCAATCTGCAGTGTTTGAATTTGATAACCTCGCATGGCCAAGATTTTCAAAATATTTGGGGAAAATAATAAAAGTCTACCCGCACCATTCAAGAAACATTCTCCTTGTTCATATTAAGATTGATACAGAAAACGGAAAAGTAAATTCATTGGCAAGTAAGATGTCAGGAAAAATCGCAATTGTAGTTGGCAACGCCTCACCACTTCAACTTATGCTCTTCAATCTAAACAAAATCATAAATAAAAATGCAGCTGGTTAACGCAGATGACACTTAAAAAAAGAAAATGGTCGATACCAGAGACAATTCAGACTTCAGCGATGGATTGCGGCCCTGCCTGTCTGAAAAGCATAGCAGCTGGCTATGGATTAAATATCGACTATGATCGCTTGCGTAGCCTCTGTCATACCAATGTTGACGGAACTTCTATTTCTAATCTTGAGGATGTATTAAAAGAATTCGGATTTGATGTTATCCAGCAAGCTATACCGCTAGATTTTGTAATTAATGACCCTAAGCGCTACCTACCTTCTATTACATTTATAGATTTAGGTAACGAAAATTTACACTTTAATGTTATTTGGCGAAAAAATTCAAATAAAGTTCAAATAATGGATCCGTCTAGTGGGCGAAGAATTGAAAATATAGCTAGTTTTGTAAAAAAAATGCATTTTCCAAAATCTATTGTTTCCATCGACGACTGGAGAAGCTTTGCTTTTTCAAAAGATTTTATAGAGCAATTGCAAAATAATTTAGTAAAGAATATGAAGATTTTGACAGCAAATGCTGAAGCTGTTGTTAATTCTATATTAGGAAAAAGTAGTTACCGTTCAATTGCAGAACTGGATGCTCTTATAAGATTCATAGGTGAATTGAATCTTGAGCTTAAGACAAAATTTACCAAAAATGATAGAGCGACATTTTTTAATGAGATGCTAAATAAAATTCTTGTGGAAGATCAATCGATAAAAAATATAATTCCAAAAGACTGTTGGTATGCAAGATACTTTGATGATCAATTAATAAACATTAATGAAATAATTTTAGTTGCCCCAATATTTTTGACTATTAAATCTCCTCCGAAAGCGGTAGCTGAACTACAACGCGAAAAAGGTCAAAACGCCAATTTCTCAATAAACACTGGTAATAAAAAGTCTCCAATATCACTCGGTTTAAATAGATACAATTTAGATCCTGTCGAGCTTTCTTTTCTGGGAGTGGCAATTATTTTCAGCGCTTTTGCGCTCATCGCACAATTTTTTATTTTCAAATTTTTGACGGGTTATTTTCAGTTAACAGGAGAACCGTCTTATAAAGGTGCGCTATTTGTCGGTCTAATAAGCGTGCTTATAATTAATGCTTTTGTAGAGTACCCCATATTAAGCATTGTTAAGCGTTTTGGTAGAAAGATAGAGGGGCTATATCGGATTAATTTCATAAATAAATTGAAACAAATTCGAAATGAATATTTTGAAACGCGTTTAAAATCCGATATGTTTGATCGCATACATTCAGTTTCAAAAATGCGAAATATGCCGAGATCTACCCAAAGACGATTAGAAGTTCAAATAAAACTAGTCGCGAAGATATTTGGCCTTTGGTACGTATTTCCACAAGCGTTTGGGCTAATATTAGCTTTTTTGGGTTTAACTTTTATTTTATCCAACAAAGTTTCAAAGTTTATGCAAGAGATTGATTTAAGTCGAAGAGTTAACCTAAGCGCTCTTGTGCAATACAATGCAGATGCATTTATGGGCGCAGAAGTTTTGAAATCACAAAACTGTTATGATAGTTTCTGGCGAGAATATAGAGTTGCTTTGTCGCGGTGGAAACTTTCTGTCCTTAAATTCAATAGCTCACATACGATGTCCACAGCAATTTATGCAATTTATAGTACGACATTTTGTTTTGCATTGACCTACCTTTATTTTAAGATAATGCCTGCTTCGGCAGATGCTTATTTATTTTTGATATGGATGGTGAATATCACGGATATAGTAAATCGTCTTCCAGAACTTGCTTTAGAAAAAGTTGGGTACATAAATCATCGTGAGAGACTAGAAGAGCCATTGCGAGCTGAAGAAATTAGAGAGGATGGCATAAAAATACAAGGCGTTGATAATGTAGTTAAGGCTGGAGTCAATTTAGAATTTAAAAATGTGGTAATTTCACGGGGCGGAAAAAAAGTACTGAATGGCGTCAATCTTTCTATTTCAGCAGGGGAACATGTTGCGATTGTTGGGCGTTCTGGTTCTGGTAAATCAACAATTTTAGGATGTTTGTTAGGCAAGTGGGTGCCTAGCGAAGGGGAAATATTGGTAAACGGAGACCAAGTTTCTGCGGAGAGTATTAGGTCAATTTTTCCTTATATAGCCTGGGTAGACCCAGACACAAAAATTTGGAATCAAACTTTGTACAACAATATTGTCTACAGCACTAAGTCTTGGGGTGGTAGTAGTCACTTAGGCAGAGTTCAAACTGCCGCAATCGCGCCGCTCTTACAAAGCTTAGCAAAGGGATCACAGACAAATTTAGGAGAAGATGGCGGCACTATTTCTGGCGGCGAAGGACAGAGAGTTCGTTTTGCTAGAGCTTTGAATCAAGCGAACGTTAGATTGGCACTTTTGGATGAGCCACTTCGTGGTTTGGAAAAAGATACGAGGATTGATCTACTCTACGAGGCGAGAAATCATTGGCGTGAAGCAACAATGTTATGTGTGATGCACGAAATTGCTCTCGCTTCAGAGTTTGACAAAGTCATTGTAGTTGACAGTGGTGTTGTAGTCGAAGTTGGGGAGCCTAGAAGACTACTTAGGAAGAAGTCATATTTTGCGGATATGCTGGAGTCCGAACAGCAAATGAATTTGGATCTCTGGAAAAGAAGTTCATGGAAAAAATTCTATTTGGCAAATCATAAGGTAGTAGAGGGTATTGAAGTTGATACTATTGAATCGCTCACAAAGTTAGCAAGATGACCCAACTCTATTCTGAAGTTAAAAAAAGTAACACTTGGTCGATTCAAGCCCTTGATTCTGCCTTAAATAACTTAGTTTCTAAATCAAAAAAAATAAGAAAAACAGCGCGTTTTTCTACTCCACCGCAATTAGACGATGTAAATGAATTAGGCAAAGTTGATCTTTGGTTGAATATAAACTCAGAACAAATTGGCTTGATGGCTATTCATCACAAGTGGCATGGTGATAAATTTGAAGAAATGTTGGCGGATTTAAATGCGGGATTTCTAAGAGTTGTAATTGAAGGTGAGTACAGATTTTTAATTGTGATTGAGAGAAGTGCGAAATTTTTTACAATAGTAAATCAGGACAGTACAATCGGAAATATTAAGTATGAAACATTATTAAACTGCTTTATACAGTCAAATATATCTCTACAAAAAGTCGATCCTATCCGTCTAAATTTTGACGGGAAACTGGATCCTAAAATTAAATCCTTTATAGAAAACAAAATTCAATACGCTACAGTTGAATCTTTGGATTTTACGGGACTGTGGACGATAGAGCTTGCGCCAGATCAAAGTTTGATGGCACATTTTATTGTTAACGGGATGCATATATATCTAATTAAAATATTTTTTATATCCGTAGCTAATTATTTGCTGTTTGTGTTGACGTTGGACGCATTTTCTCAGTTGATTTCTGGAACTTTAGTTGAAGATGGGCGTGTATTTGCATGGGGTATGTTGTTGTTTACTGCAATTCCTTTAAATACTTTTCTTGTCTATAAATTTGGAAATATGGGTTTAGTATTTGCGGTCTATTTTAGGCAGTTTCTGCTTGCTAAAGTGCTGAATATTCCACGTGCAGAAGTGCGCCAAAAAGGTATCGGGGGTTTTCTAGGTGCTATGGCTGAAGCTGATAAAGTGGATGTTACGGTTATTCAGGGTGCAAATTATCTTATTGTTGGTGCTATTCAGATCACTATTCTTTTGACATTAATTTTTATGCATCCTGTTTTATGGTACTTTGGTATTGCACTCGCGATATGGATTTCTATCATGTTCTACTATAATTATAGATTCTATGTGAATTCTTTGGTTTGGGCATTTCAACGACTAAATATTTCTAGTAGTATTTTCGAAAAAATGCAGGGGCTTTTGACAGAGAGACTTCAGCGCGATAAGAGGGATATTGAGAAGGAAGATGATCTTTCAATGTCTAATTATTATAATGTTTCAAAACAATATGACAATGCGAGTATTCGTAATGAATTTTTGATCGATGCAGCCTGGACTCCATTGTCTTGTTTATTATTGCTTCCACTTATCTTTATAGATGAGGCAAATACTTCGACTTTTGTTACGGGTGTTGGTTTTGTTATTCTTTCCTCTATAGTTATAATGCTTTTAATTGAGGGCTTAGGATTTATTGGTGAAGCATTAGTTGCATATCGTCAAATAGAAAAAGTAGTCGGTGGTTTTAGTGCTAAGCAAATAAAACAAACCACAAGTTTTGTAGAAAGTGTAGTTGCGGTGGCTGATGGCTCTGATCAGCCCGAAATACTGAAAATTCGAGATCTTGATTTTAGGTACAAAGATCAAAATCGTTTGGTTCTGGATGGCTGCAATTTTTCAGTAAAATTAAACGATAAAATTCTTCTCGGGGGAAAGTCAGGTGGAGGAAAGAGTACTTTAGCGAAGATTATGAATTTGGAAAATGACCCTTTGCATGGGTCTGTAGTATTAAATGGTCTCGATCGTTCAGCATGGCATAATTTTCAATGGCGTAAGAAGGTCGTATACATCCCTCAATTTCATAACAATCATATTTTTTCCGGAAGTGTTGCTTTTAATTTATTGATTGCTAGACAATGGCCGGCTCAAAAAAGTGATTTAGTAAGAATGAGATCGATATGTTCGGATTTGGGTTTGGATGATGTTTTGCGCAGTATGCCGCAAGGGATTTGGCAACTCTTAGGTGAGTCAGGATGGCAATTATCACACGGGGAAAAAAGTCGATTTTATATTGCTAGAGGTATCTTGCAAGATCCCGATATACTTATACTCGATGAAAGTCTCGCTTCCGTTGATCCTGATACAGCAGACATGGTTTTGTCGGCAATAGATAAGTATACAAAAACATGTATTATGATAGCGCATGCTTGATTTGAGATTACCTAAGAAGCCTTTCTTGAAGTGTGTTTCTGAGTTTCATCTATAATAAAAATCCCTTCGTTTAGCAAAAAGTCAAGAAAGGTTTTAAGCTCTTCCCAGTCCTCTGGAGAAGTTAGTTTGTTTTTAAATAGATATTCTTTAGCAGAAAAGGCTACTTTATCTTTGATTAACTTCGCTAATGGATGCCATTTAACATCATCAAATTCGATTACGGAGCCATTGATGCACAATATTATTGAATTTTTACTATTGGAAGTTACATTTTTAATTTCAATAACAGAGTTTAATAAGTTCGGCGAAAATTTTGTTTCTTTTTCCAGTTTAGTTTGATGAAGAATTGGTTTTTTCTTCATAAACTGTCTGCCATTTGCTGATATGACACCTAATAAGTTGCTAAAATCTTTTGCATCTATTTTTTCTAACCAATCGGTTATTTTTTTAAATTTTCCAACTATAGAATCTTTCAATTCTTGTGTTGTGGACGGAGTTGGAGAGGAGTTTGCAATTTCATAAAAACGATCTGGATCTAGTCCTAAAAGAAATGCGTCTACTTCATATAGAATTGAATTTACTAATCTAACAAAATTGAATCCAATATTGTAATCACCTAGTCCTTCTGTTTCATGAATCGTGTAGGGAGGAATGTAGAGAAAGTCTCCTTCTTCAAGATCGAAAACTTCGTATTCAACTCCGCGCGACCATTCTTCCCATGGAAGAATTTCTCCGGTACGATTTTTAAGATATCCAACACTATCAATGACTGTGATTGGTCCCGCATGCATGAATTGACTTGTTCCGACTCGCCAGCGCTTTGATCCTACTAGTTGAAGAGTATAAACATCTTGGGGGTCTGTATGTTTGTTATAGCCTTTTTTAGCCTTGCCTATATTGTCCCCTTGCGCAATCGTGGCTAGGTAGTCAAAGCCACTAACCCGTGTCTCTGACACTATACTGTAGGCTAAAATAGCTGCAGCCTCATTATGACTGGTAAAGTTGTCAACATTGAGATATGCCCCCATTTCTCGGCAAACTGCGGCGTTTTTTGCTGAGATTTTTGGCAAAAAGTAGACTCGCCCTTTTTTATCATCGCCTTGTCTAGCGCTCAGTACTTCGCCGGCTTGGTCCCATGACGCGGCCCAAGACCACTGAACTTCATTTGCTAATGCTGTTTCATAGGTGGATTTAGTCATCATGAGGCCTACTTTGTCTTTTGGCACGGCCCCTTTGATAAATAAAGGTTTTTTATTCCAATAGTCTCGCATGAATTCATCGCGAGTCATAACTTTTGAAATAATAGTACTAAATAAAAATTCTTTCATAGCTTAGTCCTTTGATGGGGTATCAAATTCGACAGATAAAGACATAAATTGATATTCTTAAGCTGCATGTTTTCCTACTTGTACTGCAAACTTTGGAAACACAACTGTTATTATTCTACTCTCTAAAGAATCCTCTAAAAATGACAAGACTGAAGTATGTTCATTTTGTGGGTATTTCTCGAGTATTTCTCTTACTGAAAAAATTCTAGAATCAGGATCTGTTAGATTTGAATTATCGAGCATCTTTATCAGGGGAACAAAAGTTTGATCAATTGCCTCTATTTTATTATCGAAGTAGATCAATTCTTTTGAATTCAATACTGTTTTTAATTCAACATCTACACTACTATTAAGCGGATTTTGAACGACCCTTATTTTTAAGTCGACACATAAAGAAAAAAAACTGTCTTTGTTAAGTATTGCTTTAAGAGGGTAAAAAGGACCAAAGGGAAGCGCGTATGGTATAATTCTACGATGTTTTTCGTCGGGCATTTTGTTTCTGACCTCAGGTAGTTTGCTCCAGTGTTCTGAAGCGATATAGTGGTGTTCAAGGTGATATCCAGCATTAAAAGTAAGTATGTTGTAAATTTTTGAATAGCATGAGGCGCTGTTTGATTTTCTGGAGGCTAAATCACATCCTTGATGGCTGGCAACTTCAGTACAAGACTGAATAAACTCAGTCAAAAAATAGCGAAACGGTATTAAGAAAAACACTAAAGTTTTCCAGCTCAAAAAAGCAATTGATCCCAAATATAGAAATAGTAGTAGATTATGAAAATACACTTCTTTAGCTCTGGATCGGGCGTTAGCCGCATTTAGAATTACCATTTCAAAATAGAAAAAATTAACAAACATATTAGTATTGGAACAATCAACAAAGTGTACGTTAGGCTCAGACTTGTATCTACCCCATGATCTATATTTGGGAGGAGTATTTATGTCCGGTCTTGATGGGAGTCCTGAAGTAAATTTTGGTTTAAAAATTCTATAGTATGCAGAAACCAAAAGTCCTTGTGTACCTGAACAAAATAATATTGCGTCAAGAAGAGAGAGCAAAGCAACCTTAGTGCGATAGAATCTAATATTAGAACTGTCGCCAGAGATTCCAACAAACGGTCTTTTTGCGACCATGTTTAATGAAATTGCTTTCCATCTAGAGGAAGGATAATTTGCCTGTGTTTTTAGATGATCTTCTTCATGATGTTCAAGATGGTTGCGTGAATAAAATGAAAAAGTTTGTGTATTAATAACAGAAAGTAGGCTTTCAAACAAAAAGTTGGCACGATTGTTGTAGAAAAAAGGTTGGTGTGCCGTGACGTGATAAATGTTTGAATATAAATGGAATAGAATTGCATAACTAAATCCAATAAGAATTATTTCAGCTATTGATAGGTATGCAAAATTAATTGCAATATAGGGTGGAATAGCTAGCAAAGGTACAATATAGATAAAAAATAGAAGGTCGATTTTGTTTCTTACTATTGACATGAATGACTCTTGCTTTTGAATTGTCTAGAATCCTAAATTCCTTTCGGAATCTTTTTGGCGGACTTGACATTTTGTAGGTCACTATTGTTCTATGTAAAAAGCTTTCAGGTTGGGCAGGTTTCTCCCCATTAATTATGTATCTAACTTTATGAAAAGACGCAGTTAATTTCAAAATTTAAAGAAAGAGAATTAATTGGCGAATAGTTAATTATTAGATTTACAAACAAACAAAAGGAGTCAGACATGAAAATTAGATCAAAACTTCAAGGTGGACGTGAACTTACACCTCCGAGCCGAAGATAGTCTCTCGGGATAGTTTAATGTTTAAGCTCCTCGCCTTTTGCGGGGAGTTTTTTCTTTTCAAAGTTGTGACTTCCAATTCAAGCTCTTCATTTATTTTGTCTGAATATGTTATGTGGGCGGAGATGGAAAGTTTAAAAATTTTCACTTATGTTTTATATTTAAACGGCCGCAATGTTATGAAAAAACAGTAAAAATTAAAATATATAAAGAAAATATTAAAAAAGGCGATTAGTTAATTATTAGTAATCAACAAACAAAAGGAGTCAAACATGAAAATTAGATCAAAACTTCAAGGTGGCCGTGAACTTACACCTCCGAGCCGAAGATAGTCGCTCGGGATAGTTTAATGTTAAAGCTCCTCGCCTTTTGCGGGGAGCTTTTTCTTTTCAAAGTTGTGACTTCCAATTCAAACTCTTCATTTATTTTGTCTGAATATGTTATGTGGGCGGAGATGGAAAGTTTAAAAATTTTCACTTATGTTTTATAATTAAACTGCTGCAATGTTATGAAAAAACAGTAATAATTAAAATAATTAAAGGAAAAATCAAAAAAGGCGAATAGTTAATTATTAGTGATCAACAAACAAAAGGAGTCAGACATGAAAATTAGATCAAAA
Organism: Oligoflexales bacterium; assembly: GCA_018060885.1. Taxonomy (GTDB): domain Bacteria; phylum Bdellovibrionota_B; class Oligoflexia; order Oligoflexales; family JAGOVF01; genus JAGOVF01. Next base: position 20,083 of record JAGOVF010000062.1, read on the forward strand.
CTTCAAGGTGGCCGTGAACTAACACCTCCGAGCCGAAGATAGTAATTCGGCAAGACTAATTGAGCAAATTCCTCGCTTCTAGCGAGGTTTTTGCGTTCGTACTAATTGACTTTACATGTGGTTTCTATAGTTCATATTTCTTTTGTCGATAGTAAATGAAGCATTTATTAATAAATGTCTCAATTTCTTTCTCAAAATTTGGAATTCTTATGAAAGTCTTTTCAGAGCTTGGAAAAAAGATAAGAAAAGAGTTGTGCAGTCCGCGCTCGTTTGACACAAATATAGCCAAAAATTAAGATAGGTTCATGTGTCAATTCACTTGTAACTATTTGAATTAATTATCTGCTCTGGCTCCAGCCTCCCAAAGGAGGTCAATTTA
>JAGOVF010000186.1 GCA_018060885.1 Oligoflexales bacterium
GGGCTGTGTCATTTTGACGAGCTAGCCAACGGGTAAACTTCTCGAGGTCTTCACTGGCTTCAGTAGAGAGCTTGAGGTGGCTGGCATTGGTATATTCACTATCCCAGAAGGTAGTACCGTGTTGCTTGCGTTTTTGTTTGCGAATAAAGGGGCGTTTGGCCATGTTCTTATTATTATAGCATATTTTTGTTACTTTAGCAATATCAATAATTCGCTGTTTTGGCGGAAGCTTTGCTATAATAATCAGGTTAATTCTAAATTTTCTTTTGTATATGGCAGATCTTTTTCGTAATCCGTGGGCAGTTATTGGTATTATCACAGTTGTCTTGATTGGAGGTTCTATCTGGTACTCAACTTCCCTCGCTGATTCATATAATGAAGGGGTGGAAGTTGAGACTCATGTTAAGGGTAATGAAAACGCAACAGTTACAATATTGGAGTACAGTGATTTCCAATGCCCAGCTTGTGCGCAGTTTGCACCAATTTTAAAGGCGATGATGGCCGATTATGGAGATCAAGTTAAGTTTGAATATCGTCATTATCCGTTGATGCAAATCCACCCTAATGCTGAGGCAGCCGCCCGCGCAGCGGAAGCGGCTGGACAACAAGGGAAGTTCTTTGAGTACCACGACGCCTTGTTTGAAAATCAAAACGAATGGGGAGCGGCCGCTATCCCGGGGGCTTTCTTTACCAAGTATGCTGATGAGCTGGGGCTTGATATGGACAAATTTAAGCGTCACCAACGCTCGTCTGTCCTTCAACAAAATATCCGCGACCACGTGAGTGAAGCTCGTGAACTTGGGCTGACTGGTACCCCGAGCATTTTCCTCAACGGTGAAAAGATGAACTTCCAAACCTACCAAGAATTCAACGACCAAGTCAAAGCGGCACTAGGGATAGAAGTAGAGATTATTCCAGAGCCAGAGACAGTAGTAGAATTTGGGTCATAGTGTATGAAATTTTTGATTTTTTCTAGAAATCCAGACGCACGTTCTTACAAAAGAATTATAAATGAAGCAGAAAATAGAAAACATAAAATACTAATTACTCAAACTCCTGATTTGGACGTCAGTACGGATTTTTCTAGTTCGTTTTATCCATATAGAGAATTCGACCTTGTACATGTACTGTCAGGCAATAAGTTTTTGAATCAAAATCTTAATAGAATTTTTGCCAACATGTCTATTGCTGTTGTGAATAAAAATCTAAGTGAGTTCGATACTCATTCAAAGCTTTCACAGATGAGTTTTTATTCTAATCAAGGGATACCAGTTCCAAAGACAATTTATACAATGAATCCAGCGTGGCATAAACTAACTGCAACTCTCGGAGCAGATTTTGTTGGCAAGCCTATTAATGGCTCAAAAGGCGATGGTGTTGTTTTAATTAAAAGTCAAAAAGAGTTAGAGAAGATCGAATATCCAAGTCAGTATATTTTTCAAGCACACATTATTAACGATGGTGACTACAGAGTTCATGTTTTCGGCGGGGAGGCATGTTGTCTATATAAGCGTGTGAGGAAAAGTGGTTTTGTTAATAACGTTTCTCAGGGAGCTGTCACAGAGGTTGTGACCAATAGTCTCGAGATTGCACAGCTGGTTGATTTAGCAAAAATGACCGCTCAAGTCGGAGGTTTTGATTATGTAGGCGTCGATATTGTACGCTCGCTTGTTGATGGAAAATTATATGTTCTAGAAACAAACAGCGCTCCGGGTATGTATGATGTTCAAATTGATTCTGGTGAAGATTACGCGGTAAAAATTATTGATTTTTACGAAAAAATGGTTTTAAATAAATAAGTCAACTACCCTAAAATCTCTTTTATAAAATTAAATATAAAGATTTTATTTTTAATTATGCGAGAAAAAATTTTTAAATATATTTCCCCATATAGAATAGGCTTTTTCTTTGTTACCCTTGTTGAATATGCCAGATAGCGCTGGGTTGGAGTTTACTTCAATTATAAGATAATTTGACGGATCATCCCAAGATCCTTTTGTGAATACATCTACCCCGAGAACGTTTAGACCAGTTGTTCTTGAAATGCTTTTAGCCCATCTATGAATCTGTTTTGGGACCTTGTCACGATAGTCAATGATTTTAGCACCTAAACTAATATTGGCCGTTTCTTGCATCGTCAATTCTTTATTAGTATCAAGAATTGAGCGCATATTTTTTTTCTCTTTCTTGAGTAGTTGTTTCAGATATTCTTTATCAGGCTGGAAATTTTTTTCTGCTAACAATTCACTAATTGTATGTTTACCTGTTCCTGTAATTGTAATACGTTGCTTTTGGTACATAAATTCTACTTTCCCGTTTACAATAAAGATTCTATATTCTGGTCGGACAGTAAATTTTTCAACAAGAAAAGATTTTACCTTTTCACTTTTTAAGTGTGTAATATGCTTCTTTAGTCCTGAACGATTAAAAATAATTTTTGCATTTGAACCACGAGATCCTGAATTTGGCTTAACAAAGACCGGGTAGGATATTTTCTCAGCGTATTTAAATGCTGAAGAAACCTTGTCGTTCTCAAGTAGTGGGGAAAGTTTATTTTTAGAAATATGAAACAGTTTGCCTTTAATTATGCGAAAACCAAACTTCTTTAGAAAACGTTTAGTGGTGGCTTTATCATCAGCCAGAAATTCTGCAAATTTGGGATTGGTTGGGTACATTCCATATTTCGTTTTTGAACGTGCAATGAAGTATTTTTTCCCGTCGGTCACATAAATTGCCTCAGAATAGGGACTGTCAACCAGACCGCTAGACAAACCGTATTTTTTTGCGGCACGCTTTAGAATTTGTAAATTTGTGATTTTGTCGATCATATTTTGTATTTATCTGTTAAATAAGGTATAAATTAAGTATGAAATTCTCAAACATATCAGAGGATCGCGGTAGATATGTGGATGAAAAGTGGTTTAAACTATTTGTAGGAATTGGCCGACCATTACTTTTGAATTCATTTTCATTTGCAGTTAAGGAGATGGAGTTAGAGAAGAAATTGTTTTTAGGTTCAACTAACTATGCTCCAAAATTCATATACAGACTTGATAATTTAAGCAATCTCTCTACTACAGCAATTGTCGCCCTTTCAGATTTGCGAGGCCAATTATTACAGGAAGAAAGAGATTTGTCAATACAGGGCGCTTACCTAAAGAAGGTTGATGAAGCAATACTAGAACAAAAAATAATTTTAGCAAGCAAAACTTTTGATTGGAAAGATTTTAATGAGCTTAACATTGAAAGATTTGGTCAAATTTCCATTGAGTCAATTTCATCACGCATACAGAATATAAAAAATAATTTTAATCTTTTAGAGGGGTTAGAATTAGCCGAAAGAAAAAATGGTAAAGTAATAACAGAAGATGACCTTTTTGAAGCAACTAGACATTTTGAAAGTTGGCCAAATCTACTTCTAGAGAAAAACGGTGATCGTGATTGTGCTATTGATTCATCCGAAGTTGTTGAAATGTGGAATAATTCCTTATCAAAATTCAGTACACCGTGGCAGGCAGTTTTATCTAATGATGTTTTACATATTAAAGTAAGTAGCAAGTCGCATAAAGTGCTTATCCCACAGGGTGTAAAATTTCCTCTTGAAAAAGTTCAGTCATTATATGCACATGAGGTTGGCGTTCATGTGTTTAGGAGAGAAAATGGGAAGAAAACAAAACTAAAGCTTTTAAGTATTGGGTTAGCTAATTATGATAGGGCTGAGGAAGGCATTTGTCTAATGCGCGAGCAGGTAGTTTTGAAAAGAAATAAATTACCTAGCTTTGATAAATACTTTGCTCTAGCATATGCCGTGGGTGCGATTGATGGTAAAGCTAAGGATTTCAGAAGCGTATATAATATGTTGAATGAGTTATTTACTAAACGTCTTGCTAAAAGATTTAAGGATGAAGACGTCGAAAGAATTGCAAAAGATCGTGCTTGGAATGTAACGTTGCGAGTTTTTAGGGGAGGTGATCCCGTTGTTCCTGGCTGTTGCTTTTATCGAGATAAAATCTATAGAGAAGGAAATATCCAAATGTGGGACTTATTTATTAATTCTCCAGAAAAATTTTCATATGCAAAATATGGTAAATTTGACCCCTCAAATGAGGAGCATATGAATTTGGTTATGAAATATATGTCCTAGGAGGTGGGGAAGCAGGGTGGGCTAAGGTCGCTTTGGTTTGCTATGATAGGGGGATGATACGAACTCGGGACTTTTTACTTTTTTTAATTTCCGTTGGCTTTTTGATTGTCATGATTACGGCGGAAACTGCTAGGCAGTTTTTTGGTAATCGGGGTGAGGATATTCCAGTGGTCGCTACCCCTAACTTTCGTGAAGGGGTGTTGCCGGATTTTTCGGCTGAAGTGGCGGTGCGGGCTGGGGTAGATAGGCAGGGAAATATTGAGAGGCTACGCGAACAGCTGGCTTCATTCTTAGCGCTTCCACCGACAGAAACAATATTGCTGGCGCCACCGACAGCCGAAGCACCTATAGCAACTAGTACTACGACTGAGGAGGAAATTCCGCCTGCCCCTGCTCCTGGCACTGCTCTTTTGTGTGGGGGATATGCTTCTTATGCGGGACTTTGGCCAAATGAATCCATGGTTATTGAAGAGCAAGAAGGGATGCGGGTCATCTCGGTTAAAAACGACGAAGGCGCGGGTGGGGAGGAAATAGTCGCTGCCCTCCCAATTCGTACCCTAGGCGACCCAGTCTCGCCATCTTGTTTGCCAAATGACGTTGTGGCTGTATCAAAAAGTGGTGGACTGATCCGCAACAATGAAGTGGATGACTATCTGACTTTTCCTGAGCATGTCCTCGTCGGCTACACCATCGACGGCTTCCCGCTTTATGGCCACACGACAGAAGAGACCGACTATTGTGGTGGAATGACGGTTGATGATGAATATCGGTATTATCTTTCAGATAGTCGAGAGACGATCCTGAATTGTTTTGTGGCACCACCGGCCACCCTCCCATAATATGATTCTATGAGCACACTTGTCTTTGATATCGAAACTGTCGGGGAGGAGTGGGACGCTCTGGATGATGTGACACAGTCTGCACTGACTCGCTGGATTGATCAGACCGCCAAAAATGAAGAAGAGCAAACGGCGTTGGTAGAAAATCTTAAGAATGGATTGGGCTTCTCGCCTTTTACGGGCTTTGTGGTGGCGATTGGGC
>JAGOVF010000063.1 GCA_018060885.1 Oligoflexales bacterium
CTTTACAAGTCTTATAATCAAGGTATATCTCAATCTAAAAGGCAAAATCTATGCATTCAAATCAGGCATACATTTTAATTGTTCCTTGCTCAATCGGAATGAGCTGTTTTTTTGTAGCATGGCCAGAATCTTTGGCAGATAGAGAGTTGCTGAGGAAAATGGGCGTTAAGTTTTGCAAGTCAACCTCGTAATAGGCGGAAATTTATTATCTAAAACACAATATATTCGTTAATTCAAACTTACTATGATGGGCAATCTAAAGAAATAGAAAATAGTACCGATTCTTTCGATGTAAGGCAAAAAGTGGTGGTGCATTGATGAAATTGGATGATAAACAACTCTATTATTACTTTTCCGGTCAAGAACAAGACCGCATCGACGCCGGTGAATTTTCTTACAAAGCAGCACAACTCCTCAAACTTCGTGACCGACTTTATATCTTGCCAAAAGAACGTTTTGAAGCTGCGATCGATACTATAGAGAAAGTCTGCCTTACTCCAGACCCTCAGAGCAAAAACTCTAATACTAGAGATGCTTATAGTCATGCGACAAAGCTGCATGATGCGACGACTAAAGTCATTTCGGGTTCGTAGATATACGCTTTTTATTGCCACCTTCCTTGCATTGCGCACTTTACAAGTCTTATAATCAAGGTATATCTCAAGCTAAAAGGCAAAATCTATGCATTCAAATCAGAGTCGTAACGACTATCATGTTGATGTCTATAGTTTTAAATTATTAGGGAAAGGACTGGGGCTTGGCCAAGTAAATTACAAAAAAGACAAAATCGAGACATCAAAGTATCCGGACTACTTTATTGAAAGGCCAAATCCCTTAGATCTGAAGGCGAAAAGAAATAGCTTTAAGACGCTGACGGATTACTGGAAAAATAAAGTAAACTATCACAATGACGTGAATTTAAGGGCTTTGAACAAAGTATTGAAGAAAACATTTTCTAAACTCTTGGCCGTTTTGGTTGATGTATTGGTTATTTCTTTGAGCTTGTTATTTTGGTTTGCATCTTATGTTTTGGTCGAGTCTTATCCGAACTTCCCAGAATTTAAGTATCAGAATTTTGTACTAGAAGTTTCCGATCTACTTAGTTTAAGAAGTGGAGTGATAATTCTTGGCGTAGCGATTGCTGTCTTGTTTGCATACAGAACAATCATGTTGAAAGCAGCGGGAGCAACTTTTGGCCAAGCTATACTTAAGCGCTTTGCTCAAAACAATTAAGAAATTTTCAGACTAAATAATATTTTTCAGAATTCTTGACCTTTGGCAAAAGACTAGGATATAGTGATTGTATACAAATCATTAAATATTTTAGTTTTTTAAGTCCTAGGCGAGCGAGGAGGGTTGATGAAGCGCTCAGTTGCCGTGAAGTTTCCGAATTCAGTCGAACTATTTAAATTCTGCCAAAAGATTTTGTCTGAGCAGCGCGGATTTAAAGTCCATGATCAAGAAGTTGGCTCGATACTTGAGTTCAATCCCTCAGATTGCAGTCATTGGAAACGAGGCGAAAAAAATGTGCGTTCTGTCTTTGCCTTGGCAAGGTTAGCTGAGATTTTGAAAGTCGAAGAGGCTTTGATTCATGATATTGCAAGTAGTGCGATAGGTATTGATGAAGGTTATTTTGAATTTCAAGAGTCGAATAAGATAAAAGAGACTGTACTAAAAGCTCAAGAACTTTTAGGCGACGAACTTACAGAGGTTCGCGCTCGAGTGGATAGATTTGTGAGTCAATTGCATGCGCAGTGTGAATTTTCTACACCACCCTTATATCTGCCAGAAATTTTGCGATTTTTTTCGTTTATTTCAACTCAACCAACTGAAATGATTGAGAAATTAAGTAGAATTCTGCGTCTGAAGCCGGGAAAGTATTCGATACACTTTCGCAAAGGCGACTTGAAACCTCAGACGCGTATGAGTATGACAAAAGATTTGGCGCGGATTTTATTTGAAGGTGAGCGAACACGCTTTCCGGAATTAAAAATGGTGACAGATCCGATTATCATTCAGTATGAGATATTGATTTTTGCCGCTAATCTTTTAGTTCCAAAGACGCAGTTGGTAGAAGAGCTAGCGAAAGTTGATGCACGAAAAAATATTGTATCTGAAATGGCGGCAGTTTTTTGGGTGCCAAAGACTTTAGTCGGATTTCAAATTCAAGACCTTATTCGACATGGTGCCTTGACAAAAGATAAATTATTACAGGATAATGCTAGCAAAACACCAAGCGCTTGGCAGCCGCTAAATGCTTCTTAATTTTGCTAATAGGATTCTGAAAATTTATGAAAAAATTTACATTCAATATTTTAGCCTTATTGGCGTTTGTTAGTGTTTCAGGTTGTGTGACGAATGGTCAATACTTTCCCTCAGATCTGAGCTGGATTAAATCTGACGAGACAACTCAACAAAATGTCCGATCTATTTTAGGTGCGCCGCACTCCGTAGGCAGTTCTGGCGGAACTCCAACTTGGACCTACGGTTATTATGTATACAAGCTCTTCGGTACTAGCAGAACAAAAGAATTGAAGTTTTACTGGCATCCAGATGCAAGAGTAAAAACATACTCTTTCAATTCGAGCTTTCCTGATGATACTAAAATTCAGCAGAAGTCGGCTTCTACTGAAATCCCATAATTCATCCGCATTTATTGATAAAACTATTTTTTTATAAGTGACTTGTAATCGCTTTCATTCCAGAAAGCTAAAGTTAGATTCACCACGCTATCACCAAGCGGGGCCTCTGCTTTGTCTATGTATTTATATAAAGTGCTTCTCAGCTCCACACATAACTTTGCCAAATCCGACCTTTTGATAGAAAAAGTAGAATTGTAAAAACAAGTGGTTTCTGGATTCATTCCTTTATCCACGATGTGCTTGGCCTTTTCGAATGAATTAAGAATGTAGTTTTTAAAAAATTGATCGGTATCGAGATTATGTAGAAAAATGTGATTGTCTTGTGAGTGGTAGAGATTTGTAGCTATGTCACAATATATCATATGTAGGCCTGCGAGATTTTTTAGTTCTCTCATCACTTGAGCGCTACTAAGTCCGGTTCTCTCGCTGATCTCTTTAACAGTCGAGCCCTTCTCACTGTCTAAAGCAGCATAGACTAGAGGCCAGTCGCCAATGCGATAAATCGCAGCTTTAGCACTTGCGCTAGGTTTTGACTTTCCAGAAGCTTCTTTTAGGCGTAAGCGACTTCGTTTTAGATGTGACAGAATTTCAGAACTAGTTAAATTAAGCGAACCGATTTCTGGCTGATCAAGATTTACTAGTAAAATAAAATAATTCTTTAATTCACCTTGAAGTTCCATAGCTTTGATAAATTTTTCGAGCGAAGTAGCACTGAGGCGTTTGGTGCCTTGGCATACTTCGCGCGCAAAGCTGCGCGAGGAAAACCCAGCTTTTTTAGCAAAGAGGCTGAAATTATATTTAGGCTGAAGTTTTTTTTTATGTTCTAAAAAAAGTAAAATAAAGTCGCGATAGTTTTCGATCTTAGTACATGCTTCTTTAAATACTTCATTCAAAACTATCGCACCTGAATTCGAAAATTTGCATTTAAAATAACTTCAAAAAAGAAGTAAAAATCACTTACACTAATATTTCGAGATCCAATCGATTGGTTTTACATTTCCAGGTAGTTTATCACCGTCTATGATGATTATTGGATCTATATTTTCGACAACTTCGCAACTACCATTAGAGCCAGTAACCCCGCCATCGCCAATTTCATCAGGGTTTTGGATGCTACTACTCGCAGCAGGTGGATACATTTCTGCAAAATTTGAACTTTGCGCTTCAACAGGAACGCAATTAACTGCATCAATTCCGGACAACAGTAAGAGTTGTTCTAGTGCTTGATTTCGGACTTCTAGCGCAGTATTCATATCTTTAAACTTTTCAATTTCAAAATAGAAATAAAGCACTGTGTCTTGGCTAGGGTCTAAAGAAGTTTTTGTGTCGAGGCCAAATCCAGGAATGCTAAGTATGCTTAAAACATTTGGCAGATTTGATAGTATCTTTTTATTGTTTTTATCTAAAGTGATGGTCCAAATATTTGGAAGAAATGATTCTGCCGGGCTGCATTTTTGTTCGAGTTGTTTTAAGAGGGTAGTTCCTGTGCTCGAACTGGCATACGATAGTGATGAGCTCAAATTTACAATAATCAAGGCTGCCATTAAAAAGAGAGAATTTGCAAAGGATTGCGTTTGTTTAGTTTGTTTCACTCTGTTTTCCCTTTATTTTTACTATATTTTCCCGAGGCGACTAGTCAGTAAGAGGCCATACCCCCTCCTCTGGATATTAAAAGCTCTCGAAAAAGTCAAGTGATTGCTGAATATTGCAGATTTATTTGTGTGCTATCTTGGAACAGGACAACTGCCTAAACATTTAACAATTTTCCTTAACTTTACATCAGCTATTTTCAACTGTTCTGGATAGTTATGTCCCGGCACGCTCTTTGCGAATCAATACTTTGTTGCTTTTATTAGTTTTGTGTTAGAAGCAAAATGGTGTTCGGTGTTGGAAAGAGGTTTGCTTAGTTGAATAGAGATTTAAAATTCAAAATTGACGATAGGTCGCAGTTAATAGCTCGATTTTTTGCATATATTTGTAAGTGCCTGTTAATTTTTGTAGCTGTTATCTACGCAAATCTCAAAATGAGAGATGAAAGCGAATTTTTGAATTCTGCTTCTTCTGTTGAAATTGAAATGGATTCTGAATGGATTCCAGAAGTAGGTCAAAGCAGTGTAGATATTGCGCTCGCAGCTTTCAGCATCAATGTCCCCAGTAATGTGTCTGATCCGAAGCTTAATCGTGATATTAGCGATAGAGGTATTACGTTTAAACGTTCAATTGATGAGCTTTTTCAGGTTGAAATTGGGCCGGCAGCTTTTAGCAGTTGGAGCTTGTTGGGTTCAACTTTAGCGCATGAAGTTGAAGTGCATTGTAATCAAGACTTTTTAGCCATTTACTTTTTAGATGTACTAGGATTTGAGGGGACAGCATTAGCTGAACGATCTGCATATGCATATGAACTTGCACATGCAGAATACTTTAGGCTTAGTGCTATGGAGAAATTGGCAATTATAGAAACTAAAGAAGATTATTATCCACTAATTAAAAATAAGTATCATGATGAAATAAATAAGAGTGAAATTGGATTGTCCGCCAATTTTTTAATGTCTAAGTTCACGGCAAAACTCCAGCAATTTTTTGCAAGAAGTGATAATATTTCTCGAGTATCTGAACAGAGGAATACCCGGACTTTGTAAGTTAGTTAGAGTGATTTAAATGAGAGCAAAGCTGCGATCAAAACCATGTTTTCGCAGGGACAGCGCTGCACTAAAGTTGCGGCGCTTCGAAGAGCAATAGAAAAAAATAGCTTTATATTGTTCGATATTTTTTAACCAGCAGCCACGGGCAAAAGTGAAAAAATGAAAGCTTAAGGGTTTAAAAGGTAATTGGATATTGAGGGTGTAGTTTTCTTCTAGATTAAAAAAAACAATTGTGTCTTTGCACCATGTGTTTTGCTCAATGTTTTTCAGAATTAACTCCTCGTTGACTAAAATATCGCGACTGAGTTGCACGAGCTTTTTTATATCAACTATAAGTTCCTTTATGTCCATCGCAACTTTTTGCGCTAAAAGAGATAAATTTGAAGTTTTATCTACAATTAAAGATTCGCTTGTAGCTTTATCAAGACTAAAATATTCTTCGAGCAACACGTCGATATATGGAAATGGAAGATCACACAATAAAGTTAATTTATCTATATTTAGACTTTGTTTAAATTTTATACTGTGATTTAGCAAGGAGTTGTCCATGTTTGTAATGCCAAATGCTCAAGTACTTCCTTACAAAGGAAATCTTCCTGTTATAGAAAACAAGGTATTTATAGCAAGTGGAGCCCAGGTTATCGGCAATTTGAAAATAGGGCAAGAGTCAAGTATTTGGTTTAATGCAGTCGTTCGCGCTGACGAGAATTGGATTACGATAGGTCGGGGTACTAATATTCAGGACAATTCGGTGGTTCACATCACTCACAATACAGGGCCCACACAAATAGGCGATTTTGTGACGGTCGGCCATAACGCAATCATTCACGCGTGTACTATCGGAAATTTTTGTTTAATTGGAATGGGTGCTATTATTTTGGATAAGGCTGAAATACCACCTTATTCTCTTGTTGGCGCTGGCTCGCTCATAGCTCCAGGAAAAACTTTTCCTACAGGGCATTTGATTTTAGGAAATCCAGCAAAAGCAGTTCGGCCTCTGACGGAAAAAGAAATGGCGTATTTTGAGTATTCAGCCGAACACTACATGATGGTCGCTCGGAATTATATGTCGGAATGATTGGATGAGATTTGTTGCGCATTTGCAATGTTGTTGATCAAGTCGGAAGCTAAGATGCCATGTGGGTTTTTCTCTTCTAAAATTTTGCAGGCCGCGGATAGAACTGCATACGAACGGATAGCGCTAAAACAAGCATCATATCCTATAGCTAGGTGAGCTGCTGCAATTCCAGCAAAAACATCACCGCTTCCAGCTCGTGCTAATGATTTTGATCCCCAAGGCAAAACTGGGGAAATTTCTGAGTTAGCATTTTGATCGAATAAATCAGATTTGCCTATGACTACAGGCCGAGCGGATTTGTAAATTAATGTACAAGATTTGTATGTGCACCATTGCTTTGCTGCTGCGAGCGCTTCTTTTTCGAGAGGCTCTTTAAGTGAAGTCGCTGCTAGCTTTACCCATTCTCCTGGGTGAGGTGTGTATAGTATACGGTCTTGTTCTGACCATTGTGGTAGAGTGTCGACGTCGCGTAAAGCTCCGGCATCGAAAAGCAAGCAGCCTTTGTGTAGCTCAACATATTCTGCAAGTGCAAAAGTAAGACTCGTTTGCTTCTGCCAAGCAAAATCCACAATTCCTGGTCCAATTATGATGCTCTTAACTTTTCGTTGAATTAAAAAATTAAGTAAGACCTTTCCGTCGATAATCTCTTGTTCATAAAAACTTTCAAAGGTAATTTCTGGCGGTAAAGGATAGAGATCTTTAACAAGAGCTGCAGGGTTTTTTGATAGAGCTAAGCTGACCCAACCTGCCCCACACCTAAGTGCGGCAAGGCCTGCTAATACAGGAGCACCATACTTCCCTGTGCTGCCGCCAATCACAAGTATGTGTCCACGATCAAATTTATGACTATTTGGATTTAATTCATTCCAATAATTTTTTTTAAGTATCGCTTCTCTATCGACAATTCCGAAAGTTTGACTTTCTGAATTTAGAGCTTCTTGCTCAGCAAGTTTTGTAAATCCAATGTCTTTCACGACGACTTCACCGCAAAGATTTGCAGAAGGCATAAGAATTTGAGAGTACTTGTATTCGCCAAATGTAATTGTTTTATCTGCAATGAGTGGAAGTGTGATTTCTGAACCTAAGTCACAATTCATTCCACTTGGAATGTCGACGGCATAAACTTGGGCTTCAAATTTTGCTGCGGATTTTAAACATTTTTCATGAAAAGGTTTCAAACTGCCTTGAAATCCAATCCCAAATAAGCCATCTATAATAAAGTCGGGATTATTTTCAAGGCCATCGAATGCTCCCTCTTTATAAGGAAAGATGGTTACATTTTGGCTATCTAGACGCTCAAGTTGACGCTGGCAATCAGAGCTAATTTTAGTAGATGAATTTTCTCGCACAAAATAGATTTTACATTCAAATCCATAATGTATTAACCAACGTGCTGCTACTAAGGCGTCGCCACCGTTATTGCCACAGCCTGCAATAACCAAAATTAGTGGAGTTTTGCGGGATTTGCGGGAAGAGTTGAGATGTAAATCTTCGATTAATTGATCGGCAATCGCTTTGCCAGCAAGCTCCATGAGCACTTGCCCATCTATTTTATATTTTTCGATTGTGATTTTGTCTACAGCGCTTGCAATTGCACGTGACCAAAGTGAAGAAACTTTGAGGGGTTTTGATTTTTTTCTAACTATTTTCATTTGATTAAATTAATTCCCCTAAGCTTCCAAAACAACTCCACCAGAGTCTTTAATAATTTTTACGAGTTTTTCGCGCATTTCTCCCATAAAAGGTTTATGCGTAAATGCGATTTTTTCTTTGCTGAGTTCAAATAAAAGGCCGCCATCTTTAGCTTTAAAGCTAAACTCCAATGAGCTAGTCCCCATTTGAGAAACTTGGATGGTCATTGCAGAATCGCTCAATTCAAATTCAAGCATGTCGGCTATTTTTCGTCCCTCGATATTTTTTTTAATTGCGGACATAACTTTTCTCGGACTACTTTCTTCGAATTTTATCTTCATTTTTACAAACAACCTCATTCTTGGAATTAAATTCAACTTGAAGGATAACATAGACAATCGATACATATTATTAAAAAAAGCTTGGACAAGATTGAAGATTAGAATTGGCAGTTTATTTGGTTTGATAGACTTTTTTGAATTATTGAACAGGCCAAGACTTTATAGTTTGCTAAACCTGAAGCCGCTCCGTTTTCGGAGTGGCTTTTGCTATCTGTATTAATCGTCATTTGTATGCTATTCGAAAATGCGTCAACAAATAATTGGGTATTTTGTGTATTGGTGATTTTATCGACTTCAGAAAGTTGGTTCAAATACCACTGTAATAATAGTTCATATTGATACGTAGTTTTTCGATTATTGGCTAAAACACCTTCGTTAATTAAGGTATTTACATAAGTATTGTTAAGCTGATGTATAATGCCCGCGATAGATGCTCCAACCATATGAATATTTGTATAATCAATCTGATAAGGATCGCAAGGCCCATTGCTGGCAGGTGCTAAATGCGGGTAAAATAAACGATCCAAGACCTGTGTACTAAGAGTTTTGGTTTGCGCAAAAAATTTACTACCTGATGAGTCATAAAGACGAAAAAAACTTTCCTCGATATTTCTTTTGTCAGCAAAACACGGAATTCCTAGGAGACTCTCCACCGATTCTCCTGTTGAGTAATAGGCAAGAAGATCGGCGAATGCCTCAGAAACAGCACCTAAAAACAGATTGCGATGAAGATTTGATTGTTCGGCATTAAGAGTCGCATTGTTTTTAACGCGGCCTTGAGGCAAAGCGTGAGATATCAAACCGCTTTCAACAAAAGCCGAGACTTTTTTAAGTGGGCTAGCAATGACGGTTTCAATATGATGACCAAATTCATGTGCAAGCGCAAATGCAGATTCCCATAGGCGCCCGTTTTGTTCTGCGAGAGCTAAAGATTTTTGATAAACATCCGGATAAATGCCTATAGTCGGGTAGGGCTGGCTAAAATAAGCAAGATTTTGCGTTAAAGTCTGTTCGACGGCTTCTGTACCGCTTCCCATTGGGTTGGACACGATGTGACTGAATTTTGGCATGATCATCAGGTGCACTTTCTGCACTTCAATATTTGGACGGGTGCTTAGAAAAGCTTCGTAAGCTTGCTGCAAAAAATAAGCAGCTGTTAGAGTGACGTTTTCATAGGAGTCTCTTGGGTACGCTTTGTCATTTGACTCACATATCTTAAGCGGCTTTTCAGTCAGCCCAGGCCTTCGTGTCCAAGAAACACTGTATTTTGTGCAATCGTTTTTGATTTGGTCGCATAAACCAACAAACTGATCGTCATAGGTCGTTTTGCTGATTATGTCTGAAATAAATGAATTGTGATTATTTCTAAAACTAGAAAAGTTAGAGAAAAAACGTTGGACAGTGCTGCGCGACAGCTTGGAATAAATCACGCCATCTTTTATTGTATTTTGTTCAGTAGTTTGCTGGCAATTTGCGTCACTCAAAAAATATTCGTGTACTCTGACGAGGGAGCGAGCCTGAGGTATTTGCTTGGTTTGTGGGTTCTGATCATAGCCCGTTGGTTTTGGTACAACGACGGGTTTTTGTTCCCGCTCTACATCACCGCAGCTGTATGTTATAAAGAAAATAATAAGCCATAGAAATTTAAAAAAATTATGCATCTTATAAATATTTATAGATTTATTAGAAATTTTAATCATTGTTTTATTAATCAATTGTTTTATTTCTATCTCATTTGATTTTTAAGACAAACCAAACACCATAAAAGATCTAGCCAATAAAGGCTTTCACAGCTATATTAGCTGTTTCATATTTAGTGTTAGTAAACAAGAGGAATTTATCATGGCTCGCGTATCTATTGAAGATTGTTTGGATAATATAGAAAATCGTTTTGCTTTAGTTATGATTGCCTCGAGTCGGGCACGAGGCCTTATGTCCGGTGAAAACCCGCTATTACGCACAAAAAACAAAGAAGCAGTTACGGCTCTTCGGGAAATAGCAGATGGAATCATTGAAGGAGTTGTCCCTGAGCAAGCTGGGGGTGCCAAGAAGCGTTTAGCGACTGTGACAATGCCAACCCACGACTCAGGAGCTGTGGAAAGCACTCCAACTCCTATAGGCACTAGCTCTAATTTATAGACTTTGGTATTTTAACCAAGCAAGATAACCGCCTTTAAGGTAGAAACCTTTTTGGTGGTTTTTTTGTTTAAGTCGGGCTTCTTTAAAAAGAACCAAGGCTTTTTTACTTCTTAAGTCAGTTTGGCAATACAGCACGATAGGTTTGTTTATTTGAAAGAGATCTTTGAAACCTGCTGCTTCTAGATTTTCAATTTTATTAAGAGGTAAGTGTATGGAGGGAGTGATTTCTCCGAGTGCTCTTTCCCTGTCTTCTCTTACATCTATGAGCAAAAAGTCCTTAATATTCTTTGCTAGTTTTTCTGCATCGATTGCTTCTTCGATAAATTCACCTATGCAGCTCCGCTCATCTGCTTGTTGAACAATATTGCCTTGTTCAAATAACAGCCGATGATTCGCATTTGGACTGCATAGAGAACAGGATTCTGACTTGTTTAATTTTATTTTTGAGAATTTTAAATTAAGTGCGTCATAGTTGAGCACATATCCATCTGGAGGGAGCAAGCCTAACGCAAATTTTAATGCTTCGCTTGCCAACAAAGTTCCCATAACTCCAGCTACAGGACCTAGTACACCAGCTTCGCTGCAATTTGGAAAATAATCCGATGGTGGCTGGGAAGGATAAAGGCATCTTAAACAGGGGCCTTGTGCATAATTAAATAGAGACATTTGCCCAGAAAAACCTTGAATAGACGCACTTAGTAAAGGTTTATTCGCGAAGTAGCAAGCATCATTTAAAATAAAACGAGTCGAAAAATTATCGCTGCCATCTAACACCAGATCAAAATCTGGTAAAATCTCTCTAAGATTTTCTGGATGAGCCTTCTGATTGAAGATTTTAACTTTTATGTGTGGATTAATATCTGTGAGTCTTTTTTTTGCGGCTTCGACTTTTAGTTTGTTAACATCTGATGTTGAATAAATGATTTGCCGTTGAAGATTGCTCTCATCAACAGTGTCAAACTCTATTAAACCCAATTGACCAACCCCAGCTGCAGCAAGGTAAAGGGCGGCGGGAGAGCCCAATCCGCCGACCCCAATAAGCAATATTTTTGCCGACTTTAAACGCTTCTGGCCGCTTTCCCCGATATTTGGAAGCGCGATTTGTTTTGAATAGCGTAAAAGTTCTTTTGCTGTAAATTCTGTAGAAAAAGACATTTATGAGCTCTGGCTTTCTAACAAAAGTTGCCAAACTTTCTCCATACGCATACTGCGTGATCCTTTTATTAATATGATGTCATGCGGTTTCAAGTCGCTTAAAATCGCCGCGGCAATTTCTTCATGTCCTGGAAAGTGTGAGAAGCTTAAGTGAGAATTGTTAGAATGTAGAATATTTTTTGAGGCAGTCTTTTGTTTATTTAATTCATCTGCTAGAAACTTCATTCTTGTACCGTAAAGGTAGGCTTTACTAAAATTATATTTTTCGAGAAGGCATGCGAGTTCACGATGATATAGTTCTTCGTCTTGGCCAAGTTCGAGCATGTCACCAAGTACTGCGATTGTTCGATAACTATTAGGACCACGTAGTTCTGCTGCGGCAGAAAAAGCTGCGTTCATAGACGCAGGGCTGGCATTATAATAATCTCCGATTAATAGGGTATCTTGACTAAATTTTTTTATATTGAGACGTCCACTTGGTGATGAAAAGTTTTGCAAAGCTTTTTCAATAAATTGGTGCGGAATTTTAAGCATATTAGCGAGACAGACAGCGCCCAGGACATTTTTCGCGAAGTGTTCACCAGGAAGTGCAAGCGGGACTTCGCGCTGCATATAGTTCATTCCATTTAGGATAAGTTTGTGACCTACTTTTTTTCCGATTAAAACATGATCAGAAGGAGCATTAGAATCGTTGAAAGAATAACAAAACACGTTTGAGTGTGAAGAGGGTAGGTGTTTTAAAAGCGCAGGCTCATCTAGATTAAGAGCAATTTTTCCTCCCCTATCTAGGGTTGCTTTTAGGCAAATGCTTTCTTCAAAGGCTACCGTATTTATATCTATAAGTGTTTCAAGATGCTCGGCTGCAATAGCCGTTACTATTGCAAAATCTGCTTGCAGCATATTCATATGCTGGGTCATGGCTCCAGGCGCGTCGATTCCGACTTCAATGATGGCTAGATCTGTATTTTCTTTAAGTCGGCTTAGAGTTAGTGGGATGCCAATAAAGCCATTTTCGCTTCCTTGTGTCACCACACAGTTTTTAAAATAGAGTTGGGCTATTTGGCTGATTAATTCTTTGCTGGTAGTTTTTCCAACGCTGCCAGCAATTGCAATCAAAGGGCCGTGTAAAAGCTCTCTTCGACAAGCTTGGCCGATGTGTTGTAGAGCTGTTAAAGAGTCTTTGACTTCGAAAACTGATTGACTGTCATCGAGAGGTTTTTCCCAGGAATTTTCGGTGATGGCTCCTAGCGCTCCATTATTAAAAGCGGATTCGATATAGGCATTGCCATCAAGGTTATTTCCCCGAAATGCAATAAATAAGCTGCCAGGGGTAGCAGAGCGTGAATCTATAACGCAGTGAGTGAAATTACGAGATTTTCCATGAATCTTCGCTAGTTGAGTTCCGAGTGCCTGTTCGATAAATGTAAGATTCATTGTAAACACCAATAAATTAAAGTCTGTAGCTTGCATGACTAGTATTACCAGGGTTAAAATACGAGAACTAATAATTTTTTCAATTTATTTTAAAGGAAAATATAACTTGATCACAATAAGAGTCATATTTTTTTTGGTTGGTTTTGTTTTTATTGCTTGCAACATACTAAAGGAGTCTTCGACTGAGACTGCGTTATCCCAAAATTCGCAAGAAAAATTTCAAGTGACAAAAATTCTTTGCCTTAAAAAGCCTATAGCAAGTTTAAATTTAGATTTAGAAAAAGATGGATCAAGGAAAATTAAAGACTACCTAAATGAGAATGATTTAGTAGCCATAGATGAAAACTTGTCACCAAATCTTGTTTGGAAAAAGGCATTTTATTTACAGCGTTTGAAATCGCGCTTAGCCATTGGGCTGATTGAGCATAAAGAACAGAATTTTATCGAATGCCCTGATGAGATTTCCTATTTAAAGATTGCATTGTATATGGACATTAAAGCTGAGAACGGGGAATTCCAGCGTCACGCCCCCTACAATATAAATTCAAGTCTAATTGGTGCGAATTGCGAGCAAATTATTAAAGCTGAGATTTCACATAACTCAGAAAGTAACAATGTTGGTCCTGGCAATTTTACTTTATTTAGTCCGGATGAACTTGCGGCAAATTTAGATAGTTTTTTTAAATGGTACTGTTTGGAATCACAGGGGCAGCATAGTGAAATGCCTAAATTGCAAAAAAGAGCTTTAGATGCAATAAATACCTTCTATAATTTCAAAAGACTATTTTTAGAGATTCAGAACAAATTACCGACAAAATTTCAATCAAATGTGTTTAAAACACTACCCTTTGATTTTGTGACTATGTTGTCGATAATCTTTTCAAGTGAACTGAATATCGTGATGGAGTACGTCGGAGACGATGATCCCAACTTTGGTAAATACCAAGAACTTATCTATGAAACTTTTATCCGTAATTTAGGCAAAGTGTGTCGAAACAATCAAAGTTCAGAAAAAAGTTGCTCGCCGATAGAGTTGATAAATTTCCTCCAGTCAAAGCAAGGATGGTATGACATAGCTCATAATCCTAAGAGATATTTGCCCCAGTTGATGAGGTCAATTAAAATAAGGCCGCTTCTGGAACGGTTTTTAGTTGAAAAAGGTTGGTTCGAACAAGGGGCTGCTGCCGATCGGCCCTATGAATGGGGCAATTATAGTTGCACCAGTGAAGAGTCTAACAATAAAGGCTTTCGGGTTTTGGAGAAAACAAGTGAGACGCGACCCATTACGTTATGTGGTCCTAAACAAATCCCCTTTCTATTGTACAAATGTAGGCCTGGAATGAAATTGAATCAATTTTTTGTGATCTTAACTAAAGAACAAAGTGACTGCAACTTATTGGGTTTGACCAACGCCAGTCCGTCTGGTTCTGAAGAGATTTGCAGTTGTCGCACTGAATATAAATTTTTTGGCGAATTAATCTAAGGCTGACTTTCCTTAGCTTCTTGATGCATTTTTTCTCTTAATTTTTCTAAACGCTGATAAAGATTTTTTTCAGTGATTGTATCGCTTGTAGCGAGAATTTGTCCTGCAAGAAGTCCGGCGTTATAAGCTCCGCCTATTGCGACAGTGGCGACGGGAACGCCTTTTGGCATTTGAACTATCGAATATAATGCATCTAAGCCACTCAAATTACCATGCGGAATTGGCACTCCGATCACCGGCACATTGGTATGGGCGGCAACCATTCCGGGTAAGTGCGCTGCGCCTCCGGCTCCAGCAATAATGACGCGGAGACCTTTTTTTTTGGCCGAAATAGCAAAGTCAGCCATTTCAAGAGGCATGCGATGGGCTGAAACAATATTCATTGAATACTCAATTTCTAGTTCTTCCAAAGCCGCAGCCGCAGCTTGCATTGTGTTTAAGTCAGAGCGACTTCCCATGATGATCGCAACTTGAGCTTTTGATTTGTTCGCTACTTTTTTAAAAGATTTTTTAGCTGTTTTTTTCATTGTTTTCCTATTTCGCGCAAAGTTTTTTCCCAACTTAAAATTCTCTCTTCGGAGAATTTAAATTCGTCAATAAGTTCTGATTTTGTATTTGCTTTTACATTTATATGGCCCAGTTTCCTCGAAGGGCGCGATTCTTTTTTGAAATACCAATGTAAAAAAGATTTAGGGGTGCTGTTGTTTGTATTAAAATCTGGCTGGCGAAGTATTTTTGTATTTAAATTCTTTGGGCCTAAAATATTTAGCATGGCGAAATAATCACTGCATTCAATTGTGGTTATAGGCAGATCCAAGAGTGCGCCCCAATGATTCTCAAATTGCGAGCAGTTTGCGGCATCAAGTGTATAATGTCCTGAATTGTGCACCCGAGGAGCGATTTCGTTTATAAAAATATCATCATGATAATTTACAAAGAATTCAACGGCAAATGTTCCGACGATATTAAATACTGCCCCAATTTTCTTTGTCAGTTCAATTGTGGCGCTGTTTATGCTTTGTGTGGGAAGTTCGGAAACCTTCGCGCTGTAGACGCGGCTACAAACACCATCGCTTTGTTGGGTTAATACGCTTGGATAACAAGTGATCTCACCAGCTTTATTTGCCACAGCCACAACAGCGGCTTCGTACTTAAAATTACAGAGTTCTTCTGCATAAACAACTGGGTCGTAGTTCCATCCCTCTTCAATAAAGAGTTCTATCCTTGAGCGAAGTGAGTCGTTATTATCTTGTTTCAATAATGTGAACTCATTTTCAGTTAATTTTAAAACACCTTTGCCATCGTAGCCACCTCTTGACCACTTAAGAACGCAACCAAACGGAAAGGTAGTGATCAAGTCTGAAATCCATGACGATATGCTTTTTACGCTTTTTTTAAATTCAAGCCATTTAAGGATCGGTAAGTTCGATTGGCGCAATATTTTTTTTTGGGAAAGCTTGTTACTACAGGTCAATATTGTAGCGATAGGAGGCATTATTTTTCTAGGATCTAAATGAGAACGAATATAGTTGAGATGTGATTGAGGGATGAGTTCGCTTTCGATGCTCACCACTGTGGCAAGTCGAAAAATTTCAGATAAAGAGTGTTCTAGCTCGTCTTCAAAGAAAACTCTATCAGCACAGCGCACGGCGGGGTCTTCCGAGCTTTGAGCCAATATAATGACATGATATCCCAAAGCTTTTGCAGCATTGGCCAGCATCGCGGCAAGCTGTCCGGCACCAAGTATTCCTACGCTTTTTGCATCAAAAGTTGTCAAATTAGTGACATTTCTATTGGCTTTTGTTAACAAGGCCTCGCAACTGCGAGTTTATAGTTTAGGATTAAATTTGCAAACACTAACATTTGAGCTTACAGAACAAAACCTTCAAGAAGCGATAGAGTTAGCCGGGTCCTTATTGAAGAGAGGCGAAATTGTTGCAGTTCCTAGTGAAACTGTTTATGGACTTGCAGCCAATGCTTTTAATGACTTTGCTGTAAATAAGATTTATTTGGCAAAAGGGCGGCCGGCAAATAATCCACTTATTTTGCATGTTGCAAAAAGATATGGACTCTTGTCTGAACTAGCTAAATGCGGATTGATCAAAATTGAAGATATGTCCGAACTAGCACAGGTAGCAGCTCAGAATTTAATGAATTTATATTGGCCAGGCCCCTTAACCCTTGTGTTACCTCGTGGAGATGGCGTATCGCAGGCTGCTACTGCCGGTCTGCAGACGGTGGCGCTACGAATGCCGAAGCATCAATTTCTAATTAAGCTTCTTGAGAACCTCGAATTTCCCTTAGCCGCTCCTAGCGCAAATCTTTCGATGGCAACAAGTCCAACCTCCGCCCAGCATGTTAGGCAGGATCTGTCAGAGAAAATCCCATTAATTATTGATGCGGGTTCCTGCAAGGTTGGACTCGAATCTACAATTTTGAAAATTAGCAAAACTGGCCAAGTAAAAATTCTGCGTTATGGTGCAATCACGCCAGATACATTGATACAGGATGGCTTTATAATTGAAAAAGAAACTTCCGAATTACTGACGCAAAAAATCGAAGCGCCGGGAATGTTTGCTCTACACTATGCCCCAAAAGCAATGTTTTTTTATGTGAAAAGTCCATCTACTCTTAGATTGGAAATAAATTTCAAACTGGAAAAAAGATGTATTGTTGTCATTGCTTTGAGCGATGAGCATGAGTCGAGCGAGCAGTTTGCGGCTGAAGTTATGCGATTTTTTGCGGACATGTTGGTTGAAGGTGAGATTCGTTTTAAAACTCTATATTTAGATCATGGTGGTATTTGTGTCGAAAATGTAGCACGAAATCTTTATTCGACCTTGCGACAGGCAGATGCTTTAAATCCAGATCTTATTGTAATGCAGTCGTCAGAAAGCACTTTTGGGCTTTGGCTTGCAATTCATGATCGGATGAAAAGAGCCGCTAACAAATGATTTCTTAATCTTTTAAAGAAGCGCATATATTTTTATCCGATTATTGAAGTCTTTCGTAGCGATTAATTGGCCTTAAAAGGGCTTGTTTCTCAAACATCAGACTTGCTTCATTAGTATAAAATCTATCATAAAAATAGCGTGGAATAGTACCCGTAAGCTCAAATTTAATGCTTGGAAAGTTACGAGAAGAAAGTGCCAAATAACCACCTCGTTGTTCTAGCTCCTTAGGTTCTACTGCCATCCGAACAGAAAATTCTGCCCAATTTTCTTTGGTAAGCGGATAACTACCAAGCGGGTCTTCTATGCTTAGGAAGCCCGCTAATTCCCTAAAAGACCTTTTCATTAAGTCGAAATGTTTTTGGAGACGACTTTGTTCGAGAAAGCCGAGAAAGATATTTGCATTGAATATAGATTCATTTTTTTCTTCAGCTTCGGCTGTATGAGCAGCTAGATAATAATTATAGAAGCTAGATGTACCTAGGTCGTTTATATCGATATCGAATTGTACTTTTCCTGAAAAATCTTCTACAGCCTGAGCGCGCATAAACTGTAAATATGCACTAGAAGTAGCTAGGTAGACTGAGTGATTTCCATTTCCGAGCTCAGTATATAAAGTATCGATAGATTTTAAGGCTTCGCTAAGTTCAACTTTGATCTTATTCAAAACGAGATTGAGTGAGAGATTATTTGGTTTAATAGTAGATAGAAATTCTAGAAATTTGTAGTTGGTTAGGTTTTTTACAAGATAAAGAATTTTTTTATCTTTACTAAGGATGTTTAAGTCATTGTGAATAGCTCTAAGATGTTCGATCTTATTTTTAATTGATATATTGCTGCTCAAAGTTTTTTTAAAACGCAGAAAAATTGCCTTTGTTGCTTGCAGTGCCCGCAGCTGCTGCCCAGCTAAGTGGGAAGCGTGATGTGCGTAAGTATACCAATTCGGTTTTTGTGGGTATCCTAAATAAAGGTTGAGATGGGCAGATATTGTTGCATAATTTTCGTTAATTTTCTGATTGCGAGTGACCGGATCGTCAGAGTTAGAAAGCGGAATAAGTTCTGGTAGTTCAAAGCCTTGCTTTGAAGCTAGATATGAGTTCGATAGATTCTGCGGCTTATAGCCGCAACTTGTCGTTAATATAAAAGTAAAAAAAAGGTAATAAAAATTACAAATTTTGTTTTTTTGCGTTTTGTTTAGCACACTGCATTTCCCCGGTACAAAGCATTAGATTAATATTTGGGTCATGTTGATGGCGTTTGAGCCAAATTGTAAAGTCCCGCACAGACTGTATTTCACGAAAACTTTCATTATTGACGTCATCTTTAATACCAACAATGACTTGATTTTCAATTGCCGGATCTAGTTGAGTGGTTTCAAAACTGGCGTTAATTATCCGAATACCTTTGACCCAGAAGGTTTCGAATGAAAGTGGGTCTAGTTTGAATTCTGGATTCATTTGCTGCGCATTTATTTCTTCTATATTTAAGTCGTAAAAATCTAAGCTGCTGTCATAAGCTGCCTTGCCGTTTACTAGTGCAGGTTTTGTAATAATTGTATGTCCATGAATAATAGATTGCCCACTAACATATTTATGAATTGTTACGCCTGGCTCTTCACTTTGCCCCAGTATTTCTTGAAGGAACCAACGACCTTTTAGTGGTGAAAGATTTTCTTCAAATCCGAAATCTTGATGCGCGCAATTTTTGTCATCATTTATTAAAGATAAAGTTCTTTCAAAGGGGTTAAAATTTATAAAACAATTTTTTCCGACTTCATCAAACTCTAAATCATCTACTTGAGTTAGATCTATAGCAACTAAGCTGTTTCCGATATTTGGTTTTTCAATTGCTAAGCCGACAACGGCACCCCAGGAATTAATAATAGGGCCTCCAGACATGCCGGCATGTGCGAGTTGGTTTTGACCAGATGATTTCAGTTTAAACTTAGTTAAGGGGCCAAAATTTGCTGTTTCATCAGTGTTTAAGTCGATCTCATTTAATGAGGCGGTTTGAAAGGTCATTTGTCCCTTAAGATATATTGGAAATCCAGCAACAAAATAACTTTGATAAGGCTGAACTTCAGTTGCAAGGGTTAGGCCTTGCAGGGCAAAACTTTCATTAGCAGATTTTAGCGCATGTAGTTCAGAATTTGAGACATAAAGCATTGCTAAATCTGCATCGATACTAAGTGCAACTAACTCTGCTTTTAACGTAGGAAGAATTGGATCTGAAAATCCAATAGAATAATGGTTTGATTTAAGATCTATAGTTTTAAAAATATTCCCAGTCGTTGATAGTGGAGTATAAAAATTAGGAAATAAG
This sequence comes from Oligoflexales bacterium, assembly GCA_018060885.1. Taxonomy (GTDB): domain Bacteria; phylum Bdellovibrionota_B; class Oligoflexia; order Oligoflexales; family JAGOVF01; genus JAGOVF01. The sequence continues at coordinate 19,820 of JAGOVF010000063.1, forward strand.
TGTGCGGCGGTAAGAATAAAGAAGCCATCATTTAAAAAATCGAGCGTGCCTAAGTGATTGCGTTGCGCGAAAAAACTTAATGCAGAGCTAGGTTCGGCAAGAATAAATCCAGACTCTGGATTTATTCTTGCCGAACCTAGCTCTGCATTAAGTTTTTTCGCGCAACGCAATCACTTAGGCA
>JAGOVF010000001.1 GCA_018060885.1 Oligoflexales bacterium
AAAATCAAAGGGGTCCGTCGAACGCTGATTGCGCGATCCAGGTACAATTAATGTCGCGTTGAGTTTAAAGGGACTGAGTTCAAAAGTGCCGGCCTTAAGCGGTATATAAATTCGATTGAGCTCAACAACATGATAGTCATAACCCTTAACCTGACTGCGGTATTTATTCTGTTGCTCTAAGGCAATTGCCTTAAATTCTGGCGGCTCACTCAGCTGCGGATTAGCCTCTGCGAGCTCGACACGGTAAAATATTTTAACCGTGCTGATAAAAGGTTCATTCACATAGACGCTTGATTTAGAAAATTCTCTTTCGATAAACAGCAGCGGCGGCTCACCACTTGCATCGTCTTGCACTGAATTATTAGCTTGTTTAACCTGTAAAGTCAGCTCCGGACTTTTTAGTACTTCTCCATCCACCTTCATTGACAAGGAAGGTATAACAAAAGTGCCTTCACGCTCTGCTACTAAGATATATATAAATTCTACTTGTTTGCTCATGCTACCATTTATAATAGACACGCTTTGCGAAGTGCTCGTGGATTGTACATTCAGACCCGGAACATCGGGCAATTCTGGCTCGCCTGAGTAGCTACCTTGAATAGTCAAGGTTAACTGCACGTCTTCGCCTACCTGGATCTGTTGCCGGTTTAACTGTGCAGAAAACTCGCCCGCAATAGCTGAGGCATCTGATATTATCCAGGCTAGCAAAATGAAAAGCCAAGTATTTATAATTTTTAATCGCTGACTTTGCTTCACTGTCCTGCTTTCCCTGTTTGTACGCGGGCGCCGCATTCACCGCCTGCGTCGTTTTAACTTTAAAAAATGAAACTCTACTTTAACAAATGCACTGCGCTTCACCAATCTTGTTTTGAGGGCTTGTCAGGTGCCTTTTGTGCCCCTTGCGGGATAATTCTTACAGCTTGCCCTTCATCTTGCAAGGCATTCAATAAACGCTCAGCCTCTTGCTTGGAAAAACCCTGTGCGGGTGGCTGCTCCGCCTGAGGGCTTTGCTGTTCGGAATCTTTATTTTCGCTTGCTGCTTGCTCTTCTTGCGAATCAGCGGCTTTATCCTCAGGATTTTTTTTGTCGTTTTCAGACTTTTGTTCGCCCTGCTCCGGCTTATTTTGGGCTTGCTGATTTTCTTGGTCTTTTTTTTCTTGCTCAGACTGCTCGGAGTTTTCTTGTTGCTTGGAATCTTTCTGCTCTGATTGCTCTTGCTTGCTATCACTATTCTCGCTTTTTTCTTCATTTTCTTTTTTATCATTGTCGTCTTTTTTGTCGTCTTTTTCGTCGTCTTTTTTGTCGTCTTTTTTATCTGAGTCTTGATCTTGATTTTGTTTTTGTTGTTTCTGCTGTTCTAACATTTGTTTAGCCCAGGCAGCATTCTCCGTTGCTGAAGGATCATTCGGTCGCAGTTCCAAGGCTTTATTATAAGATTCAATCGCCTTATCAAACTGCTGCATTTGGGCCTGGGTGTTGCCTAAATTAAAAAAGCTATCCGCAGCAATCTTCGGGTCCTTTGATTCAGTAGAGCGTTGAAAGCCCTGCTGTGCACGCTCAAAATTTTTAGCCTTATAGTCACTGACCGCTCTATTGTAGCTATGCTCGAGAACTTCTGGATCTGCAACTTCAGCTTCCAGAAATTTTTCTGCCGCGTCTTGGAACTTTTCTTCTTTAAAATCTTTGTGTGCATCTTTGAGCACATCGGCAAAAACGCGTGAACCAGAAATAAACTGGGTAAAAAGCGAAGCGAAAAAGACTAAAACCAAGGTATTCCCAACGCCGGCCTTTTCTACATTATTAGGCCTTTGAACATAGGTCATCAAAGCTTCTAACCACAAGAGTAATAACGCAACTAAGGCAAACCAATGGTAACGTTCATTCCATTTTTTAGTACGCTGGGCTTCACGTTCAACTGACTCTACACTGCCCCTTATGCCCGTCTGATAGATTTGCTCTAAATCCATATCACCCGCAACAGAACGCACATAGACTCCGCCAGTTAACTCAGCGAGCTCTTGCAGTCCTGATTCTTTTAACTTCGAAATGACTAACTGCCCACTTGCATCTTTCACAAAGCCGCCTTCAGCAAGTGGAATCGGCGCTCCATCCAAACTCCCGATCCCGACTATAAATATTTTTATTCCGGCTTTTTTAGCTTTTTCCGCCACTATTAATGGGTCTGTTCCTTGGTCTTCGCCATCTGTAATAAGTATAACGGCTTTGCCGCCTTGTTCGTTTTCGCCAAATTTACTCAAGCCTTCTATTGCCAGCTCAAGCGCACTGCCGATGGCTGTACCACCAGCGGGAACTAATGACGGATCTAGCAGCGATAAAAAAGTACGCGACGCTGCTAAATCTGCCGTCAAAGGACATTGTATAAATGCAGTCCCCGCGAAACTGATAATTCCAACTCGATCGCCCTTAATCATCCCCAGTAAATCATACACTTCGCGCTTGGCTCTTTCTAAACGACTCGGCTGCACATCTTCAGCTAGCATACTTTTTGAAACATCAATCGCGACGAAAATATCAACGCCTTTAGTGCGAACTTCCTGCCAGGTATAATCCCATCGTGGTTGTGCGAGACTGAGAATTAAAAACAAAAAGGCCACCAGTATTAATAAAGCGCGCAGCCAAAAACGAGAGAGTTGTAATTGCGGAAAACTATAAGACCAGGCACTTTTCGCGGCAAAAAGCTCTAAACGACGCAAATAATTCTTTTGCGCCCACCACAATAAAAGAGCAAGCACTGGCAGAACCCAAATCAAAAATAAATATTTATTATGTGCAAATTCCATTTAAATCTCTTCCAAAACTACGCAGTTTACTTGATTGCTCAAGTAGACTGTTTTAAGGCACCCGCCGAAAACGACTCATATTGAAAAGCAGCTCGAAAATTAAAAAGATCAAGGCAGCCAAAGCAAAAGGCGCGTAAGCCTCATCATAGTGACGATAGATTTCTGCCTCACTTTCGCTTTTCTCTAACTGATCTATCGTTTGATAAACTTGCTGTAAACTAGAGGTATCTTCAGCATTAAAATAGCGTGCCTGTGTTTGCTGTGCAATGTTCTCTAACAAGGCCCGATCTACTTTAAAGCGGGCTCTTTGAATGCGGCCATACTGATCTGCAACCGGCACTATGCCATCCGTCCCCATTGCAATGGTATAGACTTTAACCTGATAAGTCTTGGCGAGTTCAATCGCGGTGGCAGGAGTGATGGAACCAGCTGTGTTCTCTCCATCGGTGAGTAAAATAATGAGGCGGCTTTTCGCTTTCAAATCCTTAAGTCGCTTAATCGACGTCGCCATACCTTCGCCAATTGCTGTTTGGTCGCCAGCAACGCCGATCTCAACACCATCGAGAAAGAACTTAAGTACTTCGTGATCGTAGGTTAGAGGCGCAACTGTAAATGCATGCGTACCAAAAACAACTAAACCGAGGCGATCGTCAGGACGATGATCGATAAAGTCTGCAAGCACTTGTTTTGCAACATCTAGGCGTGTTTTGCGCTCGCCATTTAATTCAAAATCTAATGCTCGCATACTGCCCGAGGCGTCGACCGCAAGAATAATATCGAGGCCTTCAATTTTCTTGCGCGATTCACTATGCACTAGCTGAGGGCGGGCAGCGACGATTACAGCAGCGATTAAAGCCAAACTGCGCCAGAATCCACCTAAATAACTTAAAAGGTGCAGCCTTGAATGCACTAGTTTTTTTATTTGTGCTGCCTGGGAGAATTTTAAATGTGCAACTTTCGATTTCCTTGTCCAGTGCCACCAAAGCAAGGGTAAAAGCAGCAGTAATAAAAACATCCAAGGCTCTTCAAAATGCAAGTCATGCAGCAAAACTATGGCTCTCCCTGCAAGTTTGAATTTAAAGCTTCTGATTTTATTGATGATGCAAGAGAAGATTGTGCGGGTGTAGAAATTGTCAGCGAAATAGGCTTTGGTATTAAATTCTTTAATAGTGCACATAATTCTTGATGCGCAGTCTGTGCTTCTGGATAGTTTGATTTTCTATCAGCGAATTTCACCAGATCGCTCAAACTTAGAAGACTGTAAAGCTTTTGATATTTCTCCTCACTTAAAGGCAGCTTGTTTTTCAGAGGGAATTTCAGCTCACCTAAAGTCATATCTGTAGCTGGAAAATGAAAAGTGAGTTCAATGAATAAACGCGCAGCTAAACTCAAACGATAGTAATAATCCCTTTGTACTTCATAGTCAGAGAATTCTTTTGGAGGTGAAGTCTTTAAAAGCTCATCTAAGCAAGCATGGCGTAAATCTAGCGCAAAATTAACCGGAATAATTTTCACGTTTTTAGACTTTTTATGCCGCCACCAATAGACAAAAGCAAAAACTAGCAAACAAAGTAAAAATAAAATAGCTCCCCAAAATACATAGTCAAAATAAAAAAATTCGACCAAGCCCTGCACATCATGCGGAGGTCCCTGCACGTCAGGAGTTGGCAGGGTGTTTGGCTGAATTTGTGCTTGGGCTGTCTTTAAAAAATTATCCTGCAAGCTCTCGCCTCCGCAGATAACGCACTAAGACTGGAACTGCCGGCTCATTGGTATTCACTGTAAATTGATTGACGTTATATCTTCGAAGCATTTCTTTGGTATATTTTTTGGTCAGCATGATTTGTTCGTTATGTTTTTTTTGGAATTCTCGTGAAGACGTATCGACCAAAACATACTCGCCGCTTTCAAGGTCTTTTAGTTGCACGACGCCAATTTTCGGAACTTGTTGTTCGTTTGGATCTTCTATAGAAATACAAGTCAAGTCATAACGCCGCGCCGCCAGCATGATACTTTTTTCATAGGAATCCGCCATAAAGTCGGACAAGAGAAAACAAGTCGCTTTTCTTTTTTGGACCTTTAATAAAAAACTTAAAGCCGCATTTATATCTGTTCTACCGGCGGCAGAATCGCGACTCAAAATCTGCCTAATAATATTCCAAACGTGGGCACGGCCTTTTTTTGGTGGTATGTAATGCTCGACCTTATCGCTGAACAAAAGAATTCCGACTTTATCGTTGTTCCTAATCGCCAAATAAGCCAGCAAAGCCGCAAGTTCTGCAGCAATAGAAATCTTTTGCCGCTTTCGTGAAGTAAAATGCAAAGATCCGCTGACATCTACCAACAACATAATCGTCAATTCGCGTTCTTCGCGGAAAACTTTCACAAAAGGCTTTTGCATTTTTGCTGTCACGTTCCAATCGATCGCTCTCACATCGTCGCCCGGAACATATTCGCGAACTTCTTCAAACTCCATACCAATGCCGCGAAACGCGCTGGCATACTCACCCGACAATGCAGAATTAGCCAAATAACCGGCTTTTATTTGCACTTCTTTAATCTGACGAATGAGCTCGGCGTCGAGTATCAAGGTACGTCCACTCCTTCAAGCAGCCTTGTCACTATATGATCCGTGCTAATATTATCTGCTTCTGCCTCAAAGGTTGGAGTGATGCGGTGGCGCAGTACATCGAGTGCGACGCTTTTAACATCTTGAGGAGTGACAAAACTACGGCCCTCAAACAAGGCATTTGCCCTTGCGGCTTTTTCGAGAAAGATCGATGCCCGCGGGCTCGCGCCAATTTCAATGAGTTTTTCGAGTTCCTTCAAACGTGCTCGCGGTTCTCGAGTCGCGAAAACCAAATCGACAATATAAGTACGCACTTTATCGGCGACGTGGATTGATAATAATGCTTGCTGCATTTCTAATAGTATATTCGCATCAATAACGGCATTGATACTTACTTGCGATTTTTGCATAGCGCGCCGCATAATTTCAACCTCATCGACCGCCGAGCCATAACTCACTTTGACTTTAAATAAAAATCGGTCTACCTGCGCCTCAGGTAAAGGGTAGGTGCCTTCTTGCTCGATGGGGTTTTGCGTGGCTAATACCATAAACGGCTTATCAAGAATAAAGGTCTGGTCACCTAAAGTGACTTGTTGTTCTTGCATACATTCGAGTAGAGCTGACTGAACTTTTGCGGGGGCGCGATTGATTTCATCAGCTAATAAAAGATTGGTAAAAACTGGGCCTTTTTTGACTTTGAAATCGCCACTTTTGGGCTCATAAATCTGAGTTCCCAACACATCTGCTGGTAACAAATCTGGAGTAAATTGTATGCGCTTAAAAGCAAGATGGCAGGTCTGAGCTAGGGCGTTTATTGTTGTCGTTTTTGCCAAGCCTGGCAAACCTTCTAATAATACATGCCCGCCACAAATTAAAGCCATCAATAAACGATCGCTTACAGCGTCTTGACCGACTATTTTCTTTTTAATTTCCTGGCGCACTTGTTGAATCTTTTCGCCAAAACGCAGCAATGTCTTTTCAAACTCAGGACTAACAGTGTCTACAATCTGATTCATGAAAATCCTCTAAGCAAAATGAGCTCAAATACAAAATTTAAGCTTATTTTAGACAAACTCAGAGGAAAGACAAGTATCCAGTTGCATGAGATTATTGTAGGAGGCGTAATCCCTGCAAATAGCCGGGTACTGCGTTGCGCGATTGGTAGTAACTACTACTTAGAGATAGCCCTTGTTGCGACTTAATGGTAGGAGATTCTTCGCTATTGCCCAAAACGCTATAAGGTGCAACTTTTGAGTTTGCATCATAAGGCGTTGAGCTATTATGCAGCATCATTCCTGGGGAGCTAAAAATAAAGCCTGTTTCTAGGATCGACAAATCATTTTGAATTTGTGTATTTTGCATTTCAGCACTTTGCCCTCGCAAAATTGCAGAGCTCTCACTAAAAACCACAGCCTTTGCAGGAGCACTTAAAACTTGTAAGTAAGCTTTTTGTCTGCCGATCGCTAAATCTTCAATTTTAAATTGATCATTTTCCTGATTAAAGCTTACTTTTTGCAGCGAATTTTTCGCGCTTATTTCTTTTAGAGCTCCGTCATCATCTGGCATAAGAAGTGCCAAAACATAAGAGCGGGCAGAATCCAATTTTGAAAGATTTGCTAGAACGATGTCAATTGTTATACCCGCATCTGAAAAATCGACAGGTAACAGATTAGAAGACGAACTTAATAAACTAAAATTAATTTCATAAGCCATAGATACAACTTCTAAGTCTTCCTCTAACAAATCACTAAAAATTTTTTTTACAATTCTATGCGTCGAATTATTTTCAAGCATAAGCGGTTCAACTTGCAAAACGCCATCTTCAAATGGCCAATTGCTTACATTGATCACAAAATCAACTTGTGAATCTCCGACTTGCAGCTGTCTAAGCTGCTCATCGCCGTAAGGATCACCATGTTGGTTGATTAATAGGCTGCGCTCTCCATTGATGGGAGTCATAGCATCCGATTCCCCGCTATTGTTTGTGGAGCCCTTACATGAAGAAGCAAGAATTAGATAAAATATAATTTTGTGTTTATTTGAGATCACGGAAGCGCTCCTTGCCTTATTACTTTTTTTGTAACATTCAAAATTCAATTCGGAGCTTCGGGAAATAACTTTAGCGAAATGGCAATAAATTATTTTTTTAGCTATTTTTTTCGAATGCTATTTACTGTTCGTTTATGCCGAGCCTAGCCACGCTTTCTAAAGTAACTCTCAGAGAAGCTGTTTGTATCACACAGCTTTAGATATACGAATCACGTTTAACACAGTCATTCTTGTTAGAACATTTAGTATGGAAGAGTGCAGCACGGAGAATCTGGTGCTAAGGAGTAAGTTAAAAAACAAAGCAGAACGTGTTGCGAATATTATGCACCCAGAACTGAAGCTTACTTATGTAATAAGACCTGACTTGTCTTAGCCGCCAGAGGAACTGGTGAGGGCAGGACGCCCGAACCGGTAGCGATAATTTTGCCATGGATGGCATAAAAATTGAGCGGTCCTCTGGCGGCTAAGACAAGTCAGGCTTATTACATAAATGAAAATCGATTAAATATGTGAACTACCCAGAAATTAATTTATTGATTTTTAATTTAGCTAAAAATCGTCTCTTCGAGGCCAAAATCATCGAAGCCTTCAAGATTATTTTTATTTCCCGCAGATTGGGATTGAGAGTCTTCAGAAAAATCATCTTCAAAAGGTGATGGTATAGTTTGGCCACTCGGTGTTCCGGCAATACGTTCTTCTACACCTTCAATCGTGTAAGTCATATCGCCTTGTTTTTTGCGTGAGTCATCCGAAACGATCGTATAACCACTTCGTTTGATAATGCGATCCATCTGATCTAAATTGGCTTGCGCCACACTATAGTCTGGATCGCTGCGACAGGCACTTTCAAAACAAATCTTTGCATTCTGCGGATCTTTTTGTCGGCGATAACCGACACCCATATTAAAAAAGAGCTTAGCTTGGGTGCGTGGGCTTTTATCGCCAACAGCGTTGATGGCAGCATCATAAAGTTTCATACCGGCATCGAAATTTCCACGTCGAATTAGCATCACTGCGGAAGAATTAAACATCGCCGCAAGCTCGACTGGAGAAACTGAACCTTGCACGATTTCTAAGGCTTCGTTAATCTCGCCATCCATCAGCCGAACTTTACCTTTGCCTTGTAAAGCCTCTTTGTTATTAGAGTCTAGAGCCAATGCATTATCAAAAGCTTCAGCGGCCTTTTCATTTTTGCCTACATTGAGCAAAACTTCCCCAAGGCCAACGAGCTTTTCTGGATCAAATGGATTAAGCAAAGTGATTTTTGAGTAAATTGCCTCAGCTTCCTTATAAATACCAACTTTCATGAGAGATCTAGCATAAATGTGCAGATATTTAATATTTGGCGGATTCATTTCTGGAAGCGGCGTTAAGATTTTTAAAGCTTCTTTTGCCAAACCATCTTGGAAATAGGACTCTGCAAGCTCAGCTCTTAAATAAAGGCTGTCTGGATTTTTATCACAGAGATCTGTCAAGATGCGTTTCATCCCGGTAAAATCTTGCGCAATCCGTGCTCGCTGCACCCGTGTCAAATCATCCTTAAAAGCAGACCGCGCAGTGCCTCGACGAATGGTGTGACCTAAATTTGAAGCCAGTTCTTTTGCTTCATAAGCACCAATATGTATTTGTGTTACACCAAATTCCAGCGCAACAGAAATTAAACTATCACTCATTTGTAAACTTGCTAATAAAATGGGTCGAGATGCTAAGCCACCTAAAAATACACATTTTTTCAGAATGCGAACACAAGCCGCCTCGTCACCGTTCCAATCCAAAACAAAAAGACCGGTAGGAAAACGTTCAACACTATAAAGGGCATCATTAACAGAGCTTTGCTCGACAATGTTACTAATGGCTTTAAGCTGCAGCTGATTGCGCACAACTTCAGCAAACTGCTTGTCGCTACTAAAAATTATTGCGTCTACTACTGCCATTTTTTAACCAACCTTAATTCAACTCAAACTAAGCTACTTTAGAGTTTAGCTTTAAAAAATTAAAAGTCTTCAGACGGCTAACCCTAAGATGGCGCATCGGCAAATTTAGTAAAAACTAAAGGAAATTTAGGGGCCCAGATGCGGGCTGAAATAAAATTTATGAAATCAGCTAGTTATCACTATACAAATGGCAAGCGACTTGGTGAATATTATCGACCCCGAGACTGTTAGTCTTAGGTACTGTAAGCTCCGGAACCCTGGTTCGGCAGAGATCCATAACTTTTGGGCAACGCGTATGAAAAGGACAACCCGCCGGAGGGTTGCGAGGAGAAGGGACATCACCTCGAAGTATGATACGTTGAGTTTTTTTTCTTTTAGGATCGGGCTCGGGTATAGCCGAAATAAGTGCCTCAGTGTAAGGATGAAGGGGCTTATTATAAAGCTCTTCGGAACTTGCAAATTCGACGACCTTGCCTAAATACATCACTGCTATTTTATCAGAAATATGTTTTACCACTGCGAGATCATGCGCGATGAAGATGTAGGCTACGCCCATTTCTTTTTGAATATCTAAGAGTAGGTTTAATATCTGCGATTGAATCGAAACATCAAGAGCAGAGACAGCTTCATCACAAACGATTAATTTTGGTTTTAAAGCTATAGCCCGCGCAATACCAATACGCTGTCTTTGGCCACCGGAAAATTCATGTGGAAAGCGCGCAGTAGAAGATGCGGGTAGTCCGACTTTTTCTAACAAGCGCTCAACCATCTCGACGCGTTCACTTTCTTTGCCGATATTATGGATGTCAAAAGGCTCGCGCAAAATATCGCCTACCGAAAGCCGAGAATTGAGTGATTCAAAAGGATCTTGAAAAATAACCTGCATTTCGCGCCTGAGTTTGCGCAATTCTTTTTCGCTGCGTTCAGTTAGTTCGATACCATCGAAAACTACTTTTCCTGAACTTGGTCGATACAACTGCAAAATCGCGCGTCCGACCGTGGTCTTGCCACAACCAGACTCGCCAACTAATCCTATTGTTTCGCCGGCAGAGACAGAAAAAGATACGCCATCTGCTGCATAGACGGTTCCAACACGACGGTAAAATATTCCACCGTGGACGGGAAAATGAACTTTCAAATCTTTAACTTCTAAGAGGCTCATTAAGTTATTACCTTAACATCATTTATTTTTGCTTTAGCGTCCTTTATTTTTGACTTAGCTTCATTTATTAATGCCTTATCGGAGCTAATTTTTTGCCAATGATGGCACGCCGTCGCATGGCCTATATTGATAGTTTCTAATTCAGGATTTTTCTCGCGGCAAATGCTTGTCGCATGTGGGCAACGGTTTTCATAACGGCAGCCACGTGGCCAATCAAAAATCGACGGAACCATGCCGGCAATTGTTGGAAGTACTGTTTTCGGTGTGCTATCGAGGCGCGGAATGGAGCGCAATAAACCATGCGTATAAGGATGACAGGGATTGCTAAAGACTTGATCGACTGAGCCCGATTCGACGACACGCCCCGCATACATAACAAGCACTTCATCGCTGATTTCCGCGATAACACCAAGGTCATGAGTGATAAAAATCACCGCCATGCCGCTGTCTTTTTGTAACTGGTGAATCAACTCAAGAATCTGTGCTTGTATCGTGACATCGAGCGCAGTTGTAGGTTCATCAGCGATTAAGATTTTGGGTTCACAAGCTAAAGCAATGGCAATCATGACCCTTTGCCGCATACCGCCCGAGAGCTGGTGCGGATAGGCATCAAGCTTGCCCGCAGGATCAGGAATACCGACTTTTTCCAGCATGGCGATAGAAGCACTATGAACCTCCTTAGAGGACATTTTTGGAAAATGTAGCTCATAAACTTCACCTAATTGCCGCGCAATTTTCTGCACGGGATTAAGCGCCGTCATCGGCTCTTGAAAAATCATGGCAATTTCTTTGCCACGGATTTTAGGCAAACGACTCGCGGGCAAAGTTGCGATATTCTCACCTTGGTAGTTTATCTCACCAGCGTCAATATGACCGGCTGGTTGTGGAAGTAAACGCATCAACGACAAGGTCGAAACACTTTTGCCACAACCCGACTCCCCGACTATGCCTAAGACTTTACCTTTACGAACTTGAAAGCTAACGCCATCAACCGCACGCGCTGTACCCTGCTCAGTCTTAAATGAAATCGTTAGATTTTTTACATCAAGAAGTATCTCGTTGTCGATCGCCACTACAGCACCTGGCCTTCTTTACTCTTAGCCTTAGCAGCTTTACCCGATGTTTTGCGCTTGTAAGTGGTATCAATTTTAACTACAGCTGGAAAAGATTTACCGGTTTTCATGGCTTTTTTAGTTTCGTCATAGCGTTGTTGATCAAACCAGTATAATCCCCCATAAGTTGCTTCGAAAAAACCATTCGCTATATCGAGAGATGACTTTGAAAAAGCTATTTCAGGAAAACGCCACCAGCGCCAATAGGCATAGCGAAAATATGGTGCGACATAGAGTGGTATAAAAGCGCCATTTTCGTGAATTATTTCTTGGATGCGATGCGCAATTTTTACACGATTTTTATGTTCAGATTCGATTTTAAATTGATCGGCTAATTTTGAAATTTCATCGTCTACGATATTCGTAATATTATTAGTTTGTGGAACATTTGCATTATCCTTGTGCACTGATTCCCAGTACTGAGGGCGATCTCCCACTACCCAAGCCCAAAAAGCTATTTCATGTTTTTTTTCCATGACTCGTTTATAGTAACTTGTTGAATCCATTAACTGTAAAGCTAAATCGACACCAGCTTTTTTTGCTTCTTCCTTTAAAACTACAAAGCGCGGTGTCAAGCCATCATCACGGTATGCCAAATTTATTTCGAGGCGCTTACCATCTTTTGTCAATATTCCGTCTGATCCTCTTTTTTTCCAGCCTGCTTTTGCAAAATACTCGCCAGCTTTTTTTAGATCAAACTCTCGGGCTTTAATTTTTGGATTATCAAATTCCCCGAAACCGAAAGTATCACCAGGCAGTCGATCATACTCATTTCGCAGTAAGGTCTTTAAGAGTTTTTCCATATTTATCGAGTGGGCAAGACCCAAGCGTACATTTCGATCTTTTAAAATTTCTGTGCTTTGATTAAGATACAATCCATAGGGCATTTCTGGGCGTTGGCGATAAAACCAGAGTTTCTCGACATAACCTTTATCAAAAACCTCTCCCTTCGCCCACTCATTCCAGTCTTCAGGTGGCGTTATGTTGCGAAAATCTAAGTTGCCTTTTAAGAAATACTCTTTTGCGATTTTATCTTCTCTGACAACTTCGAATCGTACTTTATCGACATTAAAGCGATTTTTAAAATAGCGCAGTTCCTTTGCCCACCAGTCTTTTTTGCGGGTCAATTCAATATATTTGCCTTTTTCAATTTTACTGACTTGATATGCACCAGTGTTTGGCTCTAGTTTCCAGTTATAAGCAGTAACAAAGTCTTTTGGAACAATGCCTTTGTAAAAGTGTTTTGGACGAGGAGACAAAGGTAAATAATATTCAAGATCAGCGACGGCATGCACTGCATGTACCGATAAAGTGCGATCATCATACTTCACAACTTTTTCAATAGTATTGGTGTAGTAGTCATTATACCAAGGTGCAACAATATTTTTCGAACGCATAAATTCAATTGCAAACAAAAAGTCATCTGCGGTAACAGGCACTCCATCTGACCATACTGCCGCGGGATGCAACTTAAAATACATCGACTTCTTATCCAAACCAAAAGCCCACTCCGATGCTAGCATAGGAATGAGTCGATCTGTATTGGGATGCATTGCTAATAAAGGTAAATGCAAATCGCCGATAACACTACGGAAGCTGTTGTTTGAGTCTGGACCAACTGTCCGCAAGGTAGGAGGGAAACTAAGCATTTTTTCTCTTACGATTCCACCCTTTTTGGCATCAGGTGAAGAATAAACAGGGTCCGTCTCATTAGTCAGCCAAGTTAAGCCGTCAGGCAATTTTGCTGCTTCTGTCTTTGCAAATGCCTGGCTGTTGATCTGATTCCAAGCGACAAAACTTAGTAAAATAGTAAGAAACTTTAGTCCCAAATTTTTTCTAAAAGTACGCATTAACAACACTCCTCATTAAAAACTACTCAAAAACTGTATGTTTCTTTGGATCAAAAGCCTCTCGAACCGCTTCACCAATAAAAGTCACTAAAGTTAATATCACGATCATCGCCACTACAACAGACATCACGATCCAAGGCTTATCAAATTGCGAAGTCCCTTGCGATAGAAGCTCACCCCAGCTAGGTGTTGGAGGTGGTAGCCCATAACCCAAATAATCTAATGCAGTTAAAGCCGTGATGCCTGAAGTCACTGAAAAAGGAATAAAGGTTACTATCATCGAAATCGCATTTGGCACGATGTGCCGGAAAACAATGCGATGCGGAGTTGCTCCCAAAGAGCGTGCCGCAAGAGCGTAATCACGAGTTTTTTCTTTATAAACCGCTGTTCGCATATACCAAGTCATATGCATCCAACCGAAAGAAACCATGATGAGAGCCAGCGTAAAAAAATTCGGCACGACGATAGAAGAAACGATCATAACGATATAAAGAAAGGGGATATTGCTCCAGATTTCGATCAATCTTTGGCCAACGAGGTCTAGCTTGCCGCCAAAATAACCCATAAGACTGCCTATTGCTACGCCGACCATATAATTACAAATCACATAAAAAAGCGAAAATAGAATACAAATACGAAATCCAAACACCAGCCTTGCTAGCACATCCCGCCCGGCTTTATCTGTGCCGAGAAAATGTTGTGACTCCAGAGACGGAGCTGTAGGCGGGTACTCGCCTTCCGGCAAATCATTTTCAAAGGCATTGTAAGGCACAGGCGGTAGAACGACGAAATCATCGCCACCTTGAGTTGCAAAATGTTTTTTTAAATCGCGGTAATTTGTTTCGTAGTCATAATCTAAACCAAACTCAGTTCCTGGGATGACTGCGCCATAAATTGGAAAATACCATTCGCCTTTATACTGGACAAAAAGCGCTCGGCTATTGATAAAAACTTCTGCGAACATAGAAAAAACAAAGGCCAGCGAGAACAATAAAAAAGAATAATACCCACGCTTGATCAGGCGAAAGCGATGCAAACGCCGCCGCATAATTGGATCTAGTTTTAGCCATGTAAAATTCATTCGAATTGCACCCGCGGATCTACTAAAGCAACACAAACATCTGACAATATATTTCCAACTAATAGAAGGAGAGAAGAAATCACCAAGATACCAAGCACCACCGGGTAGTCCCGCTCGACTATGGCCTCAAAACCAAGCAGACCTATGCCGCTAATGTTAAAAATTTTTTCAATCAGAAAAGAACCGGTGAGTATCAGGGAAATATTGTTACCAAAATGTGTTGCGAGTGGAATCAAGCTATTGCGCAAGGCGTGGCGCAAAATCGTTTTTTTATAAGGCAGCCCCTTTGCCACAGCCGTTCTTACGTAATCAGCCGCGATATTATCCATCAAGCTATTCTTCATTAACATCGTCATAACGGCAAAACTACCAATAAGATACGAAACAAGAGGTAAAGCGCCATGATGTAACATATCAAACATTTTTTCAGAAAAACTCAAATCGTCAAAACCTTCTGAAACAAATCCACCCATAGGGAACCATTCTAAATTCGATGCGAATATAAAAATTAAAAATATTCCGAAAATATAGGAGGGAATGGCATAACCGACAAAAACAAACAATGAAGACAAAGTATCAAAGTGAGAGTGGTGCCGCACACCTTTTATGATCCCAAGAGGGATAGAAATTAAATAAGTTAAAAAAGTCGTCATCAAGCCGTAAAAAAGCGAAATTGGTAAGCGATCTATAATGGTATCAATTACCGGGTCTTGGTAGCGGGTCGACAGGCCAAAATCTAAGACCACAATTTTTTTCAGCCATTCTAAATACGAAACTAAAATCGGCTTATCAAATCCATAGTATTCCCGAAGTTCTTGCAATTGAGTTTCAGACAAAACCTCGCCGCCTCGAGACTGAGAGCCTCCGCTTTCAGTCGCAGCCATTTGATACTCTGCAATCATGCGTTCCAAGGGCCCGCCAGGTACAATGCGGGTCACAGCAAAGACAAGAAGTGTGATCCCAATAAAAGTGGGGATTATAAGAAAGAAACGACGAATAAAATATGCTGTCATTTCATGTCCTTAGATAGAAATCGCCTATTGCGCGCCTCAATATAGCCAAACGATCTGAGATTTTATGTCGCTTGAAAGAAATACTCCACAACAACTTTCGAAATTTTAAAAGAGTATTAATATTTTTAATAGAATTCCGAAAGATCAGCGACTTCCTTATAACTATAGGAACATGAAATGTTAATTGAACTTACCTTCAAGCATTTACAGCTACGTGGTTTCTACTTTATTTTTTTACTATTAATTGGGACTTTTAGCTGCTCAAAAGCTGGGTTTGTTGGCAAAAATCGCAACAGCTCGGCTAAACCGGCACCTTCTATAAGTGGTGATTCGAAAAGTACAGTTTTACCTACTACACCCACCAAAGGGTCGGAGCCCAAGACTCAAGTTTTTGAACTGCAAAGTTATAGCTCTGGACTTGATATGGTATGGGTAGTGGATAATTCTGGATCGATGAAAGATGAAATTGACCAAGTAAGTCGAAATTTGACCGGTTTTGCTGAAAGCCTTAGTCGAGACATCGACCTCAAATTCGCTCTCATTTCAGGGACTCAATCTTCTTATGAAAAGTACGCTTTAAAGATACCAGATAATTTCCCACCACAAGTTCATAGACAACAAGTTGATCGTTATGTGGATAGTTATGATGGAATGGAACTTGCCGCATTTGCAAGCTGCCCGAGTGAGTCAAGCGATAGGAATCGTCTTTGTGGAAGTGAATTTGTTGTATTAGCTCCGAACGGCAGACCCGAGATCGGCTTAGCTCACAATATAAAAGGCGCCTTGCACAGCTTTTTCCGACCTAGGACTAAGCGCATTTATGTATTTGTGAGCGACGATGAATCGACGCGTATGACTGACAAGGAGTTTCAAATACGAATCACTCCATATTTACAAGGATCGAGTATTGTTGTTTATGCATTTGTGGGTATTCCAAATATTAGTCATTGTGCAATTGTAAATTCAGGTACTGCTTATTTAAAACTCGCGACGAGTACCGGCGGAAAAACCTACGACCTTTGCCAGCCAGATTGGAGCCGACATTTTGCCGAACTCACTGCTGATGTCAGAACGAAAGTGAAAAATGAATTTATTTTGGATCTAACACCTAAGCGGATTTTGTCTGTGAAAATAAACGACTTAGTTCTTAGCAGTAACGAATATAGTTTGGTAGGAAATGCTCTTCGTGTCCATCGCCAAAACGAAACTTTAGGCACGCTCACTGTTGTTTATGAGTAAGTTCAATTTGGATAGAAGAGTCCTACTGTTGCAACAGTGACAAAGCCATTTGTGGAATGCTGTTTGCTTGAGATAAGACCGAGATTCCCGCTTGGGTTAAAATTGAATTTTTAGTCAATTCAGCTGTTTCTGCGGCAATATCGACGTCTTTAATACGTGAGCGCGCTGCTGATAAATTCTCAATTGAAATAGATAAATTTCGAATCGTCGAGGTTAAACGGTTTTCGATGGCACCGAGTTTACCGCGCGTCGAAGAGACGTGTTCGATTGCACTGTCAATAACCGACAAACTCTGCTGCGCATCGAATTTTGTACCGACACCTAGATCAGCCAAACCCATTTGATCGGCATTGACGTCGAGTTGGAAAGCATCAAAAGAAATTCGGTCGACACCCAACACGTTGCTACCACCAGTGTTGACTTGAAAATCTAAAGAGCCGCCTGTACCGTCTAACAAATAAGTTCCATTAAATTCAGTTGAGTTTGCAATTCTATCCATCTCTTCTATGAGAGATGAATATTCTTCCTGTAGATAGCGTCTTTCTTCTGGACCGATAGTATCACTTGCCGACTGGACTCCTAATTCTCGTAAACGTACTAAAATATTTTGAACTTCGTTTAAACCACCTTCAGCAACTTGAATCAAAGAAACACCATCTGAGGCATTACGCTGAGCTTGAACAAGGCCTGTTACTTTTGCACGTAGTTTTTCCGTGATTGCCAAACCGGCGGCATCATCACCAGCTCGATTGATCCTATAACCACTCGCTAAGCGCTCTAACGATTGATCCAACAATCGGCGCGTTTGCTGTAAATGGCGCTGTGATGTTAACGACGATACGTTCGTCGCAATCCGTAATCCCATGACGACCTCCGATTAAAAACAACTCGGCACTTTCCGGGCTCTTCGTCTAGGTTCACCATATTTATTGGCGAACAAATTCTAAGACAAACATCACAACACAAAATAATTTCGATGTATTATCCATCTTAAATGCTATCACAGGAAGAATTCAGTAAACAAGTTCAGCAAGCGAGGAGTGAACTATTAGCTTCGGGGAATTAAAAGAAACACACATTTTTCTAATAGTTTATTGGGCTTGTAGCATCTTTTCTACATCTGAGTTTACTGTGACAAACCGACTCGCAGAAAGCGCTGCATAGCTTTTTAAAAAGGAACCAGTAACCCAATATTCTGACTTTTGACCTTCTATCTTCATTTTTTTGAATACCATCATTTCTGGTGGACGAGTCTTGTGACGACAAGTTAAGGAAAAAAGTTCTGCTTGTGATTCAAGTTGAGATGCAATTTCTGCACCCGCATAATTATCAATTCTAAGTTTTTCGATATTTTCTAACCAAATGTCAAACTGCACGTTATTTAGTGCTTTTGCTTGATCTGGCCCTAACCATGACGATAATTTATTTTGCTCACCCGCAACTTTGTTAATCTGCACCTTCTGATCACCACGCTTGATTTCGCAAGCTTCAAAATCGTCAAGATAACTAGACAAGATCCCGCGCTGAAATAATTTTGTTTTGGCGCCTTCAATGATTTCAATAAGTTCACCATCTAACATCGTGAGTGTTTGTTTTTCCTGGTAATAAGCATAATACTGCGCACCGCCGACGACTTTATTACCAATCCACAGTTCCGCCGCTAAATCACCATTTGATTTGTAAAGACGCAGCTTTGTCTTTGCAGCATCTAATCCATAGTCTTTTAACTTTTCTGTGTCTTTAATTTCACCAAGGTTTCTGCGACCGAATAAGGGAGAAAATAATTTTACATATTCAGTCACTGAGTCGTTAGCACGAAAAGACTCTGGCTCATTAGTGCCGCTTTCACCTTCAGCATTTTCGCTTTTTTTTGCCGACCCCTTGCTTTCAACAGTAAGCCAAAAGAAGTCTTTTTCTTTCTGTTCCAAAACACTACGCTGCTTTTCACTTTCAAATTCTATGCGTCCAATTTCTTCGATACCTATACTTAAAATCGGGAATTTCTCTTGCGCGTCTTCTGACTTCGGCAAAGAAGCCCAATAAGCCAAACCCAATGATGCTACAAATAATAGACCGTAAGCTATAGTTTCAATTTTCTTGCTAAACACGCTTTCCCTCACCATCAATCCGAATACAACACAATCATTCTGGCAAATAACATTGAATTTAAATTTTAGCCTCTTTTAGAGCGACGTCTTACCAAACTCATAACAAAAGCACCAATTAACATCACAATTATGGGCGGCGCAAATAAACTACCATAGTAGAACAACAGTTCTTCGTCCCGCTTAAGCATAATTTGCACATCTTCTTCACTTTTTTCCGCTCCCACTAACTCAGAAGTTCCAGCTAACCAATTGAGCGATTCTACAGCAAAGAGCTGGTTACCGGGCGAATTGATTAAAAGAACATCAGAAAGCATATGGGCATCGGCAACTGCGATAATCCTAGCCGACTTATCTGCTTCTACTTCTTCTTTTGCTTCCGTGTTTTTATTGTCTGAAACTTTATTATTATCTTGGGCTTTTTTATTTTTGCGCTCAATAGCAACGCCTAAAATATTACCTTCTTTTTTCTCTGCATCTTTATCGAAAGTATAATTTTTATTTAAATCGACGAAAGTAGAAGGATAACTTCGGATTGTCTCTGCTGTTGTCCAATTATTTTCATTCTTTGCTATTTCAAAACTACCAGACTTAAACAACAAGACAGCTACGCGCGTGTCCATTTTTGAAAGATTGCGCACAGAATCATGTGAGGTAAAGGTGTTGGTAAAGATAAACCAACGATCACTTAAAGTACCTGTCGCTTTTGCATAACGCTGTTCGTCAGCGAGTACATCAGGACTGTATTTTAAATTCCATTCTTGGAGAAGTTCCAACAATGGGTTCGGAGTTTGAGCTGTGCTCATCGCCTCGGAATCTTCGTCATTATCCAATGCAAGAAAGAGCTTACCTCCGCCATCGACATAACGTCGTATTGCCGCGACTTCTTCTGCCGCAAAGGGGCCCTTCGGACCAACGATAGCAAGAAAAGTTGCATCATCGGGCACCTTTTCCATACTGCCATCTTGAATACCAAAACGCTTAACTTTATAGTTTTGTCGGCGCAGATGCTCGTATAATAAATTAATTGATGACAAAGGATCTTTTTCGCCAAACCAGTACTTCTCTCCGTGCCCAACACTAAAATATGCTACCTGAGGCTTAGCAACTAAACTAGCTAAGCTTGAGCGAAAAAGCTCATCCAGCTTAGCGATATTTTTTCGACTTTTTTCGATGGTGTCGCCAATTGCAATTTTTTTGTCAACGCTCTTTGATTTTGAATCTTCATTCTCTACTGGATTCTGGAGTTCTTCTCCATTTATTGCTTCCGTATTTTCTGGAGTACTATCTTGAGCTTTTTCTTTTTCTGCGACCTCTTCTTTAGTAGCGATAAGTAAAATCTCACCATTAGCTCGAACTTTATGTTTTTCTGCAACCACTGGATTTAAGTCTTTGTCGAGTTGCTCTATCGTGAGTTGAGGGTATTTAGATTTTAAGTTAAAGAAATACTCTCGCACAAAAGGCAGAACTTCGTTATCTCGAGTGAAAAATAATTTTGCTTCTACAGGTTTGCCATAAGCTTCGAGAGCTCGCACTGTTGCATCGCTTGGGCTCGTAACTTTTAAGTAACTCCAATCAAATGTCTTATCAAAACGATTTGCTGAGAAATTTATGCCAAGTAAAGAAGCGCATAATAAACCAGCTAAGGACCATGATCGTGCGGCTGCCCAGATTCTTTTTGGTTCAGCGTTTGCACCAAGTCCAAACTCTTTGAGCGCCATTTCAACGCCCACAAGAAAAAACAAACCTACGATCGATAGAGATAGCCACGCGGCTAACGCAGCTTTTTGCGCTAGAGTTTCTACAGCTGCAGCATCTTCCATCACCTTGCCATAAAACATGCCAGCAAGCATGGCCAGAATCAGAACAAACTTCCAAACTAAGCTTGGATAAAAAGCCCGGCTTTGCTCAGTGCCAGCAGGCTTAAGTGTTACGATTAAGAGCACTGTAAAAGTCAGTGCTGCTAAAACCAAAAAGGCCGCACTCCCGACAAACATGAGATAGGCATCGGTATTAGGATAGTAGCGCACCCCAAAAAACAATACGGCTAAACCAAGCAAGAAAAGCGGAACACGCATTTGAATCAAAATATTTTTCATACTAACCTCGCCAGCGGCGGGCATCGAGAACCCGAACAGAAAATTCTAAGAACAACCAAATAAAACTAAAATAATAAATTAGGCTGCGCGTATGGATTATTCCATTCGCCATACCATTAAAATGATCGTTATGAATCGCCAGATAGGCAAAAATATTTTTGAATGGTGGATCAACCTTGTCTGCCAGCATCCAAATCATTAAGAAAACAGCGATCAAGACCGCACCTAAAATGGCCGCAACAAGTTGATGGCTGGTCGCAGTAGACATAAATAAAGTGACAGCCAAAGCACAAGAACCGAGCAGCAGTAAACACAAATAACCAGCCGCTAAATGACCTAAGGAGATCTTTCCATAAACATAGATCAAAGCGGGCATATATGCGGACATAAGTAACAAAATCATTAAAATAATAAGAGACGAAAGAAACTTACCATAGATAATTTGGCGTGCCGATATGGGCGAAGTAAAAAGCAGCACTGCCGTTCCTAATTGTTTTTCTTCAGCAATTAAACGCATGCCGAGGAAAATTGCCGCGGCGATGATGACTCCGCCAGGAAAATAAAAAAAATCATAAAGCATTTGGTTAGAAAATTTTGGCTGACTTCCTGCAACCATCGCATGGAATAGAGAGCTCGTAATCACCAAATAGGCGATCGTAATAATGTAACCAGTCCAGGTATTAAAATAAGCCGCAATTTCGCGACGCGCAATTAAACTAACCGATGACAATTGAACTCCTCCGTTCCCAGGCTTTTAACTTCCAATTTCAATCCCATTTCCAACTGCTATTTTTGCTGCACAAGTTGCAAAAACAGCTTCTCTAAGCCCGCAGCTTTGCGCTCTAAGCCTAACAAGTCTGCCCCTGAAGAAATAATCGTTTTTGCAACCATAGCTCGAACATCATCCTCTGCGGTAATTTCGAGAAGCTTCTCTCCGCGTTCTCCGCGTTCTCCGCGTTCCGAGCCAAAATCTTCTAAGACGATAACTCCCTGCACACCGGCGAGGCCTTTGAGTTTTGCTTCTAGATCCGCCCCAGCTTTTGCGACACGGCAAAGCAGTGAACCGCCGCGCGCAAGCTCTTGTTCAATTTGCTTTTCAGCACCTTGCACCACAAGCTTTCCGCGATCGATCATCATGATACGATCACAGGTTTTAGTAATCTCCGACAAAATGTGACTAGATAAAATAACTGTATGTGCGCCGCGTAGGGAATTTATTAAGTCGCGGACTTCAACTATTTGAATCGGATCTAGACCAGAGATGGGCTCATCGAGAATTAACACCTTCGGGTCATTAACCAAGGCTTGCGCAATTCCAACTCTTTGGCGATACCCATGCGACAAGACCGCGATTTTTTCGTGACGCACTTCCAACATATGTGTACGTTCTAAAACATAGTCCACTCTTGCCTCGACCTGACGGCTGGCAACTTTTTTCAGTCTCGCAACAAAACGCAAATACGCCTCAACGGACATTTCTTCATAAACTGGCGGCGTATCTGGAAGATAACCAATCAATTCACGAATTTTATCTGGGCGCTCTTCGACATTAAATCCGGCAATTTCAGCACGGCCAGCTGAAGGCAACAAAAAAGTCCCTAGAATTTTTAAGATAGTGCTTTTACCTGCACCATTCAGCCCTAAAAGCCCGACGATTTCCCCTGATTTGATTTCAAAGGATACACCATCTAAGGCTCGCGTTTGATAATAGCTTTTTACCAAGTTCTCTGCGACAATCACGGCGATGCGACCTATTGTTATTTCATAATTGACAATCACTTATTTAAGTTCAAGTCACTATAAAATGTCAACCTCCTTCATGAAAAAAAAATATTTATATTTTCTGACAAATTTTTTTTTAGTATCTAGTTATTCATTTAGCAGCAGCTCTGACTTAAAAAATAGCTCAAATGTTCTGCCTAAAGTCGTTTCACTTAGCATAGCAAGTGACGAATTATTATTTGAGCTTTACTCAAGAAGCAAGCAGCTCAGTCGCATTCTCGCTTTTTCAAAACTCGTCGACGACCCACGTTACAGTAATATAGCGCAACAAAGCGCAATTTTTTCCAATAAAGAACGTTACGGCGGAAGTCTAGAGCATCTTTTAAAACTTGCTCCGGAACTCGTCGTACTGGCTGACTTCAATCAGCCCGAGCTCGTCCACAATCTCAAGAAGTCTAAAACTCCAATCTTCGAACTTAAAAGCAGCAACACACTCGTGGGTTTATTAGAACTTATCAAAAGTCTTGGAAATCGTCTCGGAGCTTCCGAGCATAGTACTGCACTTACTCTAGAACTCGAAACGAAGCTCACCAAAATCAAAAAAAATGCAAATGGCATGAAAAATAAACCTCAGGTGCTTTTCCTTTTAGCAGATGGCACAAGTGCAGGAGAAGACACACTCATTCATGATTTGATCGTTCAAGCTGGTGGAATTAACTTTGCGAGTTCTTTTCAATTAAAAGGCTGGCCGCACATCAGTACAGAGCAGCTCCTTAAGAGCCAAGCGGATTTAATTCTTACTATTGGCAAAGATCAAAACATCGAAACTAGGTTTTTTCAAAAACACCCAATTTATAAAAATCTAATAGCAGTACAAAAAAATCAAATTATATTAATCAATGAGGCTAAATTGTTCGCAATGTCTCACTTTACTTTTGCTGCCTGCGAAGAGCTGCAGAAAAATCTCCTCATTTGGTCTAATAATATGGAAACTACAAAAGCAACTCGCCATCGCAATCAGTCTACAAGGGCGAAAAAATGAGGCCAGAAAGTGTTTTGCCAACATCAATTCTTAAAAGCCCCCAAATATATATCGTAATTTTTGCAATTTTGGTCTTTTTTTTGAGCCTATTCTACGGCGTCGTTGATCTTGATATTTTTTCTATCATCATGACAGATGCTAAAATGACATCTTATCTCTTTTCAAATACAAACGATTCATTTATTCTTTTTCAAGTGCGTGTACCGCGTATTTTTTCAGCTTTACTCGCCGGAGCTTGCCTTGCAGCGGGCGGCGTATTAAGCCAAGGACTTTTTCGCAACGAACTCGCGAGTCCATCTATTCTGGGCACGAGTGCTGGTGCAGCTTTTTTTGCAAGCTTGGCTTTTTATTTTGCTTGGGCACAAAGTCACTTCTTAGCTGTAGCTGGATCGGCTTTTTTAGGCGCACTTCTAGCTACATTTATTCTGTTAACACTTTTAACAGGAGTTCATTACACACGTTACAGCTTTTACTTACTGCTCGGAGGATTTGCGCTTTCTAGCTTTCTTGGCGCATTAAGCAGCTTTATTGTTAGCTTTCTTATGCGCGAACAAATTCAAGCTTTGGCAGTTATGCGTTGGCTTTTGGGCAGCTTCAACTCTAGTACTTTAGAACAAGTGCAGTTTGCCTTACCTTTGGCGATCTTGGCTTTTATTTTTTCTCTGAAAATTAGTAGAGCATTGAACATTTTGGCTTTAGGGGAAGACAGCGCCGGCAACCTTAGTATCGACATTAAAAAACTACAGGTTTTATCTTTGCTGCTTATCGCTTTTTTAACGGCTATTGCTGCGGGTCTAGGTGGAATCATTCCTTTTGTCGGATTAGTCGCACCGCACCTCACGCGCCTTATTCTTGGACCTGAACATCGACAGCTTTTGATCTATAGCAGCATCAATGGAGCGAGTCTTCTAGTGCTAGCAGATTGGTTCGGCCGAGTAGTGAATCCACCTTATGAACTTCAGGTAGGAATTATTACCTCGCTGTTGGGCGCGCCATTTTTTCTGCTACTCATTCGTCGCCAACTTCGACAGTCGAGAGAGGCTACATGATCAAAGTGATGAATAAATTCGATCTTTGTTTTGGAACGAGCAAAATCCTTTCGCAAATCGAACTAGAATTGGCCGAGGGATCATTGACAGCCCTTATAGGCAAAAATGGCTCCGGAAAAACTAGTCTTTTAAAATGCTTAACGGGGTTTTATCCTTATCTTAATGCATCAATTCTTGTTGGCCCTGAACTAAAACCTCTTTCAGAATTCGACCCAACTCAGCGCGCCAAAACCATTGCGTGGTTGGCAACCAATCAGCAGCTCGCTTTTGACTTTACCGTCGAGGAAATTGTCGCTATGGGACGCTACCCATGGTCAAAAGGCTATTTATCTCATCATGATAAGCAGTTGATTGAAAACTCTCTACAACAATTGGATCTGCAGAAATTACGCCGAAAAAGAATTTTTAGTCTCAGTTCTGGAGAGCAGCAGCGAGTTTATATTGCAAGAATTTTTGCTCAGGACACGCCGATTATTTTTTTAGACGAGCCCTTTGCAAATTTAGACCTTTGCTACAGCTTGGAGTTTTTTGACTTATTAAACGCGCTTAAAGACAAAGGGAAAACAATAGTTCTTAGTATCCACGACTTGCATTTTGTTCAGCAAAATTTCAAAAAAGCTCTTGTGATGCAACAAGGCAAGGTCCTCATCCACGATGATATTGAGCAATGCTTTCGCAATGAAGTGTTAAACAAAGCATTTGAACTATATGCCTCGCCTAGCTCGCCAGTCCAAGCACTGTCTTTACAACGAGTTCATCCACGTGATGTATCCACGTGATGCACACTTTTTTGAGCGACTTTCATTTAGAAAGCATTTCGAGGCTTGGATGAACGAGCTGCCAGAGGACCGCTCAATTTTTATGCCATCCATGGCAAAATTATCGCTACCGGTTCGGGCATCCCGCCCTCACCAGTTCCTCTGGCAGCTCGTTCATCCAAGCCTCGCCATGCTTTCTAAAGTAACTCTCAGAAAAACAGGCAGCACGCTGTTCCAAGCACATAATTAGCACAAAATCCTGCAACCTTGCAGATCATTTGGCATAGAAGTCTGCAGTTCGGCAAGATCTGCAGGTGTGAGTATGTTGAAAAACAAATGCCTTATTTGTGTATTGATCTGCGTATGCACCCTAAGCTGACAATCACTTGAGTCTATAGCAAAGGCCTTGTATTGGCCGCCAGCCAGAGGAACTGGTGAGGGCGGGATGCCCGAACCGGTAGCGATAATTTTGCCATGGATGGCATAAAAATTGAGCGGTCCTCTGGCTGGCGGCCAATACAAGGCCTCTGCTATAGACTCTATGAAATTCGTTTAAATGTGTGCATCACCAAGTTAAAAATACGCAAAAAACTACTTGTGTTTAAACGTATAAACACCATCCCAATTATCACCAGGAGGATGCTCACGGTAGTATTGAATTCGGTTTAAATAAAGCAAACTTGGGCCATCATCTGGACGGATTTTAATGCATTGCATAAAAAGTTTTTCAGCATCGTCCCATGCCTGTTTCTGATATGCCAAACGTCCTGCTGCGAAGCTTTGAACCATTTCTGAAATTAAATGTTGCTGACGAATGACATCAGGTCTAGTCACTTCAAATACTCGTACCGGTTCATTCTTTCCTTTGACGCGAATATCATCTAAGTCCCTAGTAATGAATTTGCCAGGAGTTAGCTTTGCATGAGTGAACTCGCTAATCATGATTTTAATTCCATACTCTTTAGTCAAACCCTCTAAGCGCGCACCCAGGTTTACCGCATCACCCATAACAGTATAAGTAAAGCGTTCTCCTGAACCCATGTTGCCGACCGCCATAGCCCCAGTATTAAGCCCCATTCCAATATCAATTTCTGGATAACCACGCTGGCGAAAGTCATGTTTGAGAGCATCCATGGCATAAAGCATTTGCACAGCAGCATCGACACCCAGATCAGGATGCAAGGGTGCTTCAATGGGGGCACCCCAAAATGCCATGATGGCATCTCCGATATATTTATCAAGTACGCCACCGCTGCGCAGGATTATACTCGTCATCGGTGTAAAATAGTCATTCATCAATTCACAAAGCTTTTCTGGCGAAAGGCTCTCAGAAATCGTCGTAAATCCCCTGACGTCAGAAAAAAACACAGTAAGTTCTTTCTTTTCTCCGCCTAGTTTTAAAGCTCCTGGATTATCGAGCAATTGAGAGATGACCTCTGGACTCAAATAGTGGGCAAATGCGCCTTTGACTTTTTTACGTTCCTGTTCTTCGGTAAAGTACTTGTAGAGAGTTATCACAATAAAAAGACCAGAAATCTCAATAAATGGAACTCCCATATAAGTCCAAACACCTTTGGCGTTGAACATATAAAAGCGATCAAAAAGATAATAACCCAATAAAAAGAGCACGACCAAAACACCGGCATAGGCCGCACGGCTAAATAAAATAATCGGCGTGAAAATAAGTCCAACTATCAAAATGATATAAAGTTCTTGAGCATAAACACTTGCTGGACGCTTCAGAAATTCACCGCTCAAAATATTGTCCAAGGCCGCGGCATGGTTTTCGACACCATCCAGAGCTGGGTCAAAAGGATTGGGCCTTTGATCGTTGCCTCCGATGATGGTCGCACCGAGCATCAAAACTGCACCTTTGAGATTCTTTTTTTCTTCCGCAGTGAAGCTATTGTGATAAGCATCTGCGAGACTGTAATGATGAAAGCTGCGCCCAGGTCCACGATGATTGAGCAGCAGCCTGCCTAAGCCATCTGGATCAACTGGTATATCTATAGTGTTGGTATCATCTTTGCGATCTACTAAACTGATAGATTCCACACCGTTTTGATCAAAGAATGCGACGATATCACGCTCTGCAGCTTCCGCCGCGACTTTTAAGGCCATCGAAGGCATCAGATTTCCATCGATTACCGAGACGAGACTTACCCACCTGGCTATAGCGTCATTGTCAGAATTATTACTAAAAAACCCGAAATGCGGTGATGCAGCGGAAATGACCGGAATGTTTGTTACGGCTGCGGGAATTTGCAGTTCTTTATAATCAGTCAACTCTTTACCTTCTGGCAAAATGACTGCCTGGATCGCCGATCCTTCTGCCATCGTGTCGACACCTTCGTAGCGCCGCTCAGTTCTGCCAGCTGCCTTGACCTCATGTTCCATTCCGAAATAAAAGTAGCCAAGTACAATATTGCCAAAATTCTGAATGCCCCTAGCAAAACTAAGATCTCCTGGGCTTTGCTCGAGCATTTTATCGAGTTCGGCGAAAGGGTTCTGCCACTCATTGGCTAAAGACTTCTGTGTTTTATTCTGGCGAATTTGTTTGAGCAACGGCAACACATCTGAAACACTAGCTTTTTCGGCCTCACTGAATATTGCGTCAAAAGCAATCCAAGATACGCCGAGTTTTTTAAGGTTATTAAAAGCTTGTTCGTAATAACGGCGAGAAAAAGGAAAACGGCCAAATTCGTTGATTGCTTTTTCATCTATGGCTAAAATACCAATGTTTTTCGTGGGTTTTTTTGGCCCGCGCACCGTAAATCGATGGTCGAGGAGCTTGGTTTCCATACTAAATATAAAATCATTCTTTCGCCCAAAGTTTTGATAGTGTATGAAGGTCAGATAGTAAAGACTCCCAACTATTACAGCGGCTACAATTAGAATTGGGGTTTTCTTTTTAAGTTCTGATAGCCATGCTTTTTTTTTCTGGTTTTTTGCAGTCACGAATTTATTGTCCTTCAAATGTTGAAATATATTAAACCGATCTTTGCCCTTCGAGGAATATATGAGAATAAATAGAACAAATCGAAACGAACAAAAAAATTTCAATTCAGGCGAAGTTTCAAATTCTCATTTTAACATGAACGAAGCAGCAGCGAAAACTATTGGCGCAAACCTCGACCAATCAGAAGGCAAAAAATTAAAGGCAAGAATTAGCCCGAATGCAGCCCTAGAAATTAATCAATTTGTGACAAAATTTCAGATTAAAAAAAGTGATATATGGCAGCTTATACGTCACGGTGAGCTCGCAGCAAGGATCGCTGAAGGGCAAGTTTATGTTTTCGGCGACCTACCGCAAGATTACCCTGTGATATTTTCAAATGAATCTCTCGAAATTGAATCGAATTTGTCAGCAGCAAACCAATCACCTATTTACCAAAATCTCGATCCACAAATCAAAATTTCAGAAAAAATAAGATCTTTCTTTCCGACAAACGATCATGATCCTGAAATAACAGGCCCAGAAAGCCTAAGCGCGGAAATCGAGCCTAAAAATCTCGCTTCTAGCTCAGATAGAGGCAGTGAAATCTCGCTTCTACTTGATCATCTAAGTTTAGCGAAAGAAGAAAATCTTGAAATTTTGCGCTTAACTCAATCCGCCATAGAAAGAGTGACTCGCATGAGCGAGCAAGTTCTTTCACTTAAAGAAGACGCTTTGGCTTTGGAAAAAGAACGTAACAAATTACTTCAAATGAAGTTGGATGAACAATTTGCTTTGACTCAAAAACTCAAACAAGAAAAAGAAGATCTAGAAATGTTGGCAGATTCGCTGACAAGAGAATAATTGTCCTACTGAGCAATGCGTCGTCATTCTGAACCCTGAGCCTAGCGAAGGGGAAGAATCTATTTTTTTCAGCCGAAAATATTGTTTCATTAGATCTTTCGCTTCGCTCAAGATGACGCGCAACCATCTAATTTTATTTATATTTATTTAATATTTTCAGCATAACATCAATTATATAGCCCCACCCTTTCAAGATCCCGAACCACCCCACCGATAACAAAGCTGATGCAAAACACCGGTTTAAAAAACTTACTCTATATTTTGAAACGCACTAGCAAGTCTTTAGCGTTGATGATTTTTCTATTTTTACAAATTTCACCTTCTCTTAGCGCAGAAGAATTACCAGAATTTTTTACTCCTGTTGGCCCCATGGGTATGGGCGGAGCTTTCACTGCGGTAGCTAATGACGAAAATAGTGTATGGACAAATCCCGCGGGAATCTCTCGTGTACGTAAAGCCCGCGCTCGCAGCAAGCTTCATTTAGCAAAGTTCCCCAATCTCATTGCAGGAGCCAACTCGGCTAGCCGCAGTTTTTATTCTGGTGTTCAAAGTTCGCAAAGCACAAGCTCAAGCACAGTTCTTGCCAACTCAGAAGAACTCGATACCAAACCCTTTTGGGCGCGTGTTGCCATAGCTCCTATGGCATTTTTCGAACTTGGAAAAAACAATCCAGCCGCTTTTGGAATTTTTATGAATACACAAGCAAGTGCCGTCATCACTGCGGAAGATCCAGAAAGAGCCCAGGTAAAAAGCACCTCTGATCTTGGCGCTATTTTTGGCTGGAGCTTCTCGAACCAAAGTAATCGTTTTAGTGCTGGATTTAATGTTCGGCCGGTTCATCGTTATGCTTTCGAAGACAATATCGCGACATCGCTATTAACAGACCACACTGAGATGACCAAGCTCATGCAAGATGGTTCGAATACCTCCACTGGCCTTGGTGTCGATTTAGGCATGATCTACACGCTTGCAGATTATTGGTTTCCGACTTTTGGAGTATCATTACTTAATGCACCACTTGCTTGTAAAGATAACTACCTCAATCCCTTCAGCGAAAAACGCGAGACTGTCTGCGGCACTGTCTATTCAGGTTCATTTGCCAACGAAGATGCCTTGTCTACAATCGATCCTACTGATATTCGTGCCGGTCTCTCTATCACACCTAGACTTTCGCGAACAATGGCTCTGCGCATTGCCATCGACATGCATCATATCCACTTTGCATCAGGGACTAGCAACTACGGTTTAAGCGGAGTCGATGCCGGAAAAACTTTGCATGCTGGTTTGGAATTGCTTTTTGGCAATCCGCTTTTACCAAGTCCATTTAGTTTAAAATTTGGTGCGAATCAGGGTTTTATCACCACCGGAATGACACTAAGAATGCCGTACTTTAGCTTCGAACTTGTTTCTTACGGTACGGATCTGTCCAGCCAAGCTAAAACGAAAGAAGACCGCCGGATAGTGAGCTCCCTTTCCTTCGATTTCTAAGGGATTGTCGTAAATCGACGATAACGGCGTTAGGACTCATTCGAAAATCCTCATGTACTTATGAAGTACACTGCGGTTTTCTCATTTCATCCTGCCTTGTTCTCCTCGATTTTCAACAATCCCTTTACTCTGTTCTAATGGATTTGTGCAATAATGGGACTGTTGAAAATTAGTGTCAACTAAGCTAGTTTTCAACGGTCTCTTTATTATTTTTCTTGCTGGAGCATTTTGACATGCGTTTCTCAAAAGTTTGCTATTCTCGCGCCCGCTCACTAGTTCTCCTAAATAGTGCTGCGTTTTTTGTATTACATTGCACAAGTACCCAAACAAATCTGCAAAATCAGCCCGCAGATCATTTAAAGTTGGAAAAAAAAGATAAAACTGCTGCAACACCTCTTCAAAAGTCGCAAGAATCGGCTGTTTTAAGCAAAGGCAAGGCACAAGATCTTTATAGCCGACTTTCTAATTCCATAACAGCCTTAAGCCCAGCAGATCGTGAGATTCGTAATAGCTTGAGCTCGCAAAATAATCGCAACACCCTAGACAATGCTGTGCTCTATTTGCTAAACGTGCATTCGATACTGCATCCACTAGGAGGCACTAGCGTCGTCAATGAAAGCCCACTGGATGACAGTAGCACTCCAATAGCCAGTGCGGGATCTGGCGCTATTAGCTTTGAAGATTTTAGTCAGGATGAAAATTTTGATTTTGTAAGCAACTTTCGCGACAATCCTTATTTACAGGATAAAGAAAGTATCGCTAAGCTCACTTTAGATGCCGCAGAGCGAGGGCCGAAAGATTCTATAATCAGCCAACAATTGCGTGATCTGATTTCTCAACGCGCGGCGAACTGGCTATCTCTGACACAAAAATATCAGCTCGGGCAAAACCAGGCACCAAACGGCGAAACACCTCCTGAAGCAGAAGCGAGCACGACACCGAAAGCTCCTCTTGCCATGGGCGATTTACGCGATTCAGATGAAGTCCTCGATATAGCTCAACAGCTCGCGAATCAGGGGAAACTTAAAGAAGCTAATACCGAGCTCTCAACAATTGGCGAAGATTCACCTCTCTACGAAACTGCCCAGGAAAAAGTAATACAGTACAGCAACCAAGGCGCTGCGGAACTGCGTCAACAAGCTGCGCAAGCCTTTCAAAGCGCCATGGCGAATTTTAATATGACTTCTAGAAAAGATTATCTTGAACGCGCAAAGAAACTCTTGCAACAAGCTCTGACTGACTTTCCCCGCACAGAAGATAAAGAGACAATCGAAGCGAATTTGGTGGTTATCGAGAGAGAGCTGAATAAGTAAAAGTAAATTGGCATAAATTCTATTTGATAAAAAAAAGCCGAGTATAAACTCGGCTTTTATAAATTAAATTGAATCTTATATTAGAAATTAAATCTTAGAGTAGCTAAATTTAAATTCAAAGATGTCTCAGTGACATCCGACTCAGCACCAGTTATTTTTTTTTCTGTTGTAGTAGTACTGTAACCAAGTCCTACACCATAGTGCAAATTTTTTGCAATTGGCATAAAAGCAGTTGCGGCGAAAAATATTTCCATAGAAGTCGCATCTGAAGTATCTACGCTATTAGTGCTCGCTTTTTCCGTTCCCATGTTGATACCAAAGTCTAACTCTACATTTGCTGGTCCTAGATTGTTCAAATAATATTTAAGGTAAGGACCATAGGAATTCGTAGTAGAATCAGAATCAGTAGTATTGTCTTCATTATCATTATCAGTTGAATTTAAAGAAATGTTCAAACCTACTTCTAGCTCAGGCATTACATAATACCCAACACCAAAGGGCACACTGGAATCCGTTGGATAAACATAAAATGCCATATTTTCAGTCGTTGCAGAAATACGCAAAGAATTGCCCATTGTTGCCATTTCAGTCGACTTATCAGTTGTAGTAGCTCCGACTTTTGGCTTGTCTTTAGTAGTCATAGACTTATGGCTTAATACCCCTTGCTGAATTTGAAAAGCTGGCTCTAAAGAAAATGCTTGAGAAGCAGAGAACAAAAACGACCCCAACACAACCGAACGTACAAGTAAACGCATACAGATCCCCTTCTTCAATTTAAAAAAACAACACCATATCGTAAACAGAAACACTATAAAATGACAATACTTTTCGGCATTAATTTTTTTTTGAAAATTCTTTGAGGCTGAGAAACATCTTTTGTAAGTATTCGCGCGTGGCTTGATCAATTAATTTTCCTTGAGCGTCAAACTTCTGTAACGCTTCTCCAATCATCACTTCAGGCTTATTCATGATGCGCAAATCTAAAAAAACTCCGATTTGTCGCAAATGGTATTGAGCACGAGCTGTTCCGATTTTTCCAGGCGACGCACCTAAGATTGCGGTCGGCTTTCCGGCAAAAGCTAGCGAAGGATGTCGAGAAACCCAGTCAATAGCATTTTTTAAAACACCAGGCACTGAATAATTGTATTCAGGTGTAGCAATAATCAAAGCGTCTGCTGCTTTTATTTGCTGCGTTAGCTTTTCCACTGCGGAGGGAAATTCTTTTTCATGATCGGGATCGTAGATTGGTATGGGTCGTAGATCAGCAATAATAAATTCATCGTCTGCGCTCTTCAGCTCTTCTAAAACCTTTAAAACAGCCATATTCATCGATGCACGACGCAAACTTCCGCAGAGAGCTAAAATTTTCAATTGTCAACCGCCTTTAAGAGCATAGGAACTTCAATCGCTAGGATTTTTGTAATTGTAGCAGAAGTATCTTTATTAATTACAGTGGAAGCGCTTATCGCAAAGCTATTCCCGCTTTCAAAAGCAATGGCATCTCGATAGGAAAGCTTTTCGCTTTCTATCTGTACTTCTCCGTTTATAACGAAAAAATAAACGCCGCTGTTGTTAGGAAATTGAGTTAACTTTTTTTCAT
Source organism: Oligoflexales bacterium (assembly GCA_018060885.1). Classification (GTDB taxonomy): domain Bacteria; phylum Bdellovibrionota_B; class Oligoflexia; order Oligoflexales; family JAGOVF01; genus JAGOVF01. The sequence goes on from JAGOVF010000001.1 coordinate 33,786, forward strand.
AAGAAATTTTTTCACCAGCCTTAAGCTGCACAACTGAAAAATAAGCATCCTGGTTAATACTCAAACTTCCATCTACGCCTTCTGGCGAAACAAGCATTTGAAAACCGCTTTTGTTTTCTAATTCTTTAAAACTTTTTTGCTCATAGGAAGGTGTGATGTTCAAACACTTCGGCAAGACCCAAATCTGCAAAAGCTGTGCAGCTTCGTCTTTTGAATGGTTGTACTCTGAGTGCTGAATACCCGTCCCAGCCGACATCCTTTGAACTTCTCCGGCACGGATTTCAGCTCGGTTTCCCATGCTGTCTTCGTGCGTCAAAGTGCCAGCAAGCATGACTGTAACAATTTCCATATTTGCATGTGGGTGGGTGCCAAAACCACTGCTAGGCTTTATATCATCGTCATTGATCACTCTGAGACAACCAAAACCCATACGAGCAGGATTATAGTAAGAGCCAAAGCTAAAACTATGCCAGCTACGCAACCAGCCCATGTTCACTTCACCGCGACTATGTGCTTTATGTATCGAAAATGAATGCGGCATTAAAAAGACAAATCCTGAATGTCAGAATCATAATCGAGCTTGTGCGAGTATCTTGAACGAATCAAGTTAATAGGCTCGCCGTAAGTCAAATTTAGTTCTGGTTGGACATTTTCTTGGCCAATGAGTTTTTTAAGAACCACGATCGCATCTTCAGGTATACGAAAAATGCTATTTTCGGCTCTATAGTCATAAGAACAAATCAACTGTTTTGCTCTTTCCATCACGCCCGCAAATAAAAAAGGAATGGGCATACGTTTTCTGAGTTGCACCAATTCTTCGACCATTGATGGGCAAAGCTCTTTTTCATCTTGGAAATCTAAAATGATGTATTTTTGTTCAGAAGCAACCAGCCAATTATGTATACCGATAACCAATTCACGGCAATCTTCACACTCAGCACCTAAACCACAAGAACCGCTTATATTACAAACGATCGCATCATCAACATTTTCTGGAATAATTTCTAACATATTTTATTTCCCCTTACTTTCCTTCATCTCTTCTTTCGCCGCTCTGCTTTCCTGAATCTGCTTTATCAGATAAACACTCGAACCATGCGGCTCCGGCTTGATACCTGAAAAGGCAATTTCCGTCAAGTTATTGCTGCATAAATTATCGTTATTTCAACATAATCCATGATTTACCTAATTAACTTAACTATCTTTACCATCGGCTGCTGCCTGCGCTCCAAAGCGACAGACTCGATCAACCCACTCAACAACGAGCTTGCGCTTAACCACTTGCATATCTGTCACTTCAAGTTGTTGACGTAAAATCGGCAAGAATTCGACCAATATTTTTCGCGCATCTTGCTCATCGGCAACAAAATATTCAAGACGGCGCAGTTGCAAGGGTAAACGATTTTGCTGGAGAAAACTTAACAAACGTTGATCTTCGCTTTTATGCAAAACTTGGCTGCGAAGGAGCTCTTCTGCATCAACCATCGTATGCACATCTAATTGCAAAACCCAATTTTTCGCTTCACCCAACTCTATCGGACGCAGAAGATCATTTCTGTTTTTTTCTAAATCGGCATCCCACTTTATTTTTTCGGCTTCTCGACTGCGTAAGCTAAATTTAATTTCAACCTGCCAGACTAACCCATCTTTATCCCGTAAATGATGATAGTCATTGTGTTTCATCCACTCACTAACTTTTTCAATTGCTGAACGCAAAGATGCGACGACCGGGCGACTTAATTTTGTTTGTTTTTGTTCTAACATATATCACGCCCTCCCTTGCTTAAAAATACGTCCCTGGCCTGAAATAGAACTCGCTCTTTGTCTTGCACAAGACTGCTAAGTTTTCTAAGCTGCAATATAAGGAATTTCGCTAATGATACTCCGGAGCCAAAGAATTCACCAGGTTTTTTTAAGCAAAAAGATGTATTTTTGCCTGCTTCTATCATTCGTCTCGATTGCAGCGTGCTCATACAGATTCACTAACTATTATAGCCAAATTCCTGGAAATGCGCGGAGTATTGCCTTTGAATCTATTTACGATATTTCGCGCAATGTGATAGCGCACGAACTTATCTGGCATGAATTACAGAAAAAATTCGCCGAAAATGGGCGCCTTATAATCACTAGTAAAAAACAAGCGGATTTATTGCTCAGAGCTCAGTTATCTGAATCTGCAACCTTCCAATTTGGACGGCAACAAAGCATAAATGAACAAAAAGACCCTTCAGATATTTTTGCCAGTCCAGAAACAGTTACACCGCACCAACTCAGAGACTTATCTCGTGCTTGGAATTTGGCGTCGCAAGAACAAACTATTTTAAAAGTGGATATAGAAATTTGGGATTTGCGAAGTAAAAATATTATCTACTCAAACAGCTTTAAGCGCACCCACAGCTACAGAATTCCTCAGGTTAAAAATAAAGCTATAGTGCATTTGCGCTCGGAAGAAGTTAAAGACGATGCAATCATACGCATTGCAAATGACATAGCAGATCACGTTATCCGCGGCTTTATCCACAAAATTTAGTCGTATTGCTCTTCTGCATTTGGAATGCGGCGCGCATAGGTTCTGGGAGTCGCATCCTTTGCAATACTGCGGCCCATAAAGTCGACTCGCAGCCGCACATAGTAGCGGGGCTGACGGCCATATTCATAATGTAAGCTTTCTGTGCGTTCAAATTCGAGACCCCAGCACTTCGATGGGTTGCTATAAGCTAATTTAAATCCAGTGTCATTTATTTGGCCAGCATCGCTTATTTTTCTATTTGCTTTTATTTCTGCGTAATAATTGTCGAAGTAAGTAGAGCCGAGTATTCCTCCGAAATCACGGGTTTGCCGAAATCCAGAAACTTTACTACGTTCGGTTATTCTTTCCTTATTAATGCGGTAATTCAATCCGAAGGTGCTCGAAAAAATGGGGGGTAAATTAAGGCCAAACTCGGTGTATTCGGTAAATTTATCTGAAATATTATAACTGACGCTATTTTTTAGACGCCATGACTCAAAAATCATCCAACCCTCACTTAAAAAATTGCTCCATGGAAAATTTTTTTCCACTGCATCTGAATCGTTAAGCTTTTCAGCCTCTCGTCTCTGCTGCTCCTTATAATAATCGTAGCTAATATCAAATTGTAAATCTGCAAATTGCGACGACCTACCTTCAATAAAGGAATAAGTTGTGTAACTTTCTTTGCCAGAGCCTGAAAAAATATTAGTATCTTTTACCGCCTCGTCATTAAGAAGCAAAAGCTCGCGCATCACCCGATCACTATCAATTTCTTGCAGACTGTCTGCGTCTTCCATTTTTTCAGATTTTGCTTCTTCCTTATTAGCCGCATCCATGTTTACGTTTTCATTTTGCACTTTTGCAGTGGCAAGTTTTGTATTCCAGCTTCCTTGAGCAGTTCCCCAAGTCTGCTTAATGCGAAACATGGCAAGCTGCTGAGGATCCACAAGGTCTTTGGAAAAATAGGCAAATTCTCCATCATCTTGGCTTAACTGATCATACGCCCCCTCCTTCACGACACTCGGACGCCAACTTAAATCTAAAATAAAATCAACAGTATGATTTAAATATCGTTGTGCGTTTAGCCCTTCCACAGAAGGATCGTCAATATTAGATTCATTTTTTTGAATTTCAATTTTGCCATCGATGGGCAAACTAAAACGAAATCCATTATTCCAGGTGTTTATTGTCGAAACACCGCCATCGTCTTTAAAGCGAACTTGGCGCGCCTCAAGATTTGCAAAATAATTCATCACAAAAAAACTATCTGTAATTAGTGGCGAGATAAAACCCATATTGTAGTTTTGCCAACTACCTTCACCAGGTCGCTGCGGCAATTCAACATCAGCTTGTAGCAAATCTGGAACTATGTTGCCTTCGAAATCATGGATTCGAATTTGAGAAAAACCGGCCTTGCCATAAATTTTAAAAATTTCTTGACCTGGAAATAGATCAAAATAACGCGTTTCAATTTTCAACTGGGCTGGAATTTGCTGCCCTTCAAAACGCTTTTCTAAATTGAATGAATCTGAAAAACTATTGCCCAATCCTGCATAGAAATTAGGATTGTCAAAATGCAACTGCAATTTTGTTTTGCTATATGTTTGCGCTAATTCATCGCTACCAAACAGCAAATCAGTAAATTGAGATTTGTTTAAAATCTGAGCTTCATTTTCAAGATAGAGGTCTTGTGGAACGCGATGGTCTGATAACAATTCACCCTGACTCACAATTGAAAAGCGCGGTGTTAAGAAAGTCTGGCCACGCCAGTGCGCAGCCGAACGCATATTATTATCTGGAGTTTTTAATAAGTTGCGAATGGTTTCCTTACAATACTCAAGATTTTCGCCTCCTGGTTCGAGACAAAGCTGCGCTGTCGCTGAGGCCTCTTTACCCCAAAACTGCTCCATATTTCTCGATTGCCAATAATCACTTTGTTTTAACCGTTCACGAAAATAATCTTTGCCTTGTAACCCTTCCAGACTAGGAGCCGGAGATCCTGAATCTATTTCTCCTTGGCTTGCATCTAGTCCATTTAAGAAATAAGTACTAAGTTCGTCTCGATCCGCACGGTCCTCAATCCACTTTTTGTCGCGAATGCCTTGCAAATTTAATAGCCAACCTGAATTCGAAGCTTGCTCAATGCGAAATTCTCCACCCAACTTGAAACCACGCTTTTGAAAAAAATCGAATTTAAACGTTGCATCATAGTGTTCATCCAAAGCTAAAAAAACCGGCTGTGAAAAAATCGCGCCCGATTCAGAATCATCGCTCAGATAAGGCAGCAAAAAACCAGACTGGCGCTCGGACTTAAGGGGGATTTTTAGATAAGGGATATAGAGTATTGGCACACCTTTGACTTCAAGAAGCGAATGTTTCATAGTTATGTAGCCTCCTGTTTGCGCAAAGGCAGAGCGAGAGCGAAAAGCCCAAGCCGGAGCTTCGTCTTCCTCACAAAAACAGGGCGTCCATAGCGCATCGTTTGCAGTATAGTCGTTATCATTCACCCGAATAAGTTCGCTTCCAGATAGCGTAAAATAAAAACTCGCTGATACCGGACTTGCGCCTATTAACGCCAATTTTTTCTGACGCTGCTCCGTCCAGAACTTACGCCGACTTTCAATACGAGCTCCCTTCAGAGCTTTTTGTTGTTCTGTATGGGGATTCTTTCTTGCTTTAATAATCTGCTCTTGCTCCAGCAATACCCGAAATCGCTCAGTCAATTCCATACTAGGAAGTTCGCTTTCTTTAACTTCTATTATTGCCTGTTTTTGTAACTGGGCTTTTTCTTTTTGAATGCGTGTCAATGCTTCGCTGCGAGACTTCTCAAACTCCAACTCTTGAATTGAAAATCCCAGCAGTCTGTCAATATGTTGAGATGATTTTTTAAGATCGTTTAGTATCATCATGGCATCTTTCAGAACAAAGTCGCCACTACTAAAATTATAAACAACATCAGTTCCGGAATAGACATAAGCGCCGCTAACCAGCAGAACATGGCCGTTCGCATGCAGTTCTTTTCTAGCATTGTCGACAGCTATTTCATCCGCAGAGATTATTATTGATGGACCGATTGCAACGACGTCGCCTTTAAAACTTTGTTTTTGACCTTCTCGATCGAGTAGAGTCGAATTCGCATCGATAAATAAATCGCCTGCCCCCTGGAAAGCAAATGCTGAGGTACACAAAATTAACTGGCTGTAAACCAAAACTCTAGGTAAGAAATTCGCCATTTTTTTCAAAATAAACAAGCGTTTCACCAATCGCCATCACAGATCCACAAATGACCCAGGGAACATCTGGCTTTTGCTTTTCTATTTTCGCCTGCTGCTGCCAGGCTGCACCAAAGTCTGAAAAGCATTTTAAATCATTGTGTTGAGCATTAAGTTGATCTCTACTAAACGTACGCTGATTGTTAATTTGAAACAATATTATTTTATTAAAAAAACTTCTGAGCTGGTCTAACATCTCATTAATTGCTTTTTCCCGCAAAATTGAAACGAAACATATTGTGTTTTTAAGATCGTCTGCATGTGGGAGTCTTTTCACCGCATCTAAAAAAACTTCTATTCCACTTATATTGTGACAAACATCGAGTAGTAGTAAATAATTCTCTTTCGACCGATTAGTTTGAAATTTTCTTGTTTCAAAGCGCCCAACTAGACTTGGAGGCCGGGGCAAGTTTTTATTTTTAATGGCTTCAAGGGCCGCGTTCTCCATTTCATTTGTATAACTCTTGTGTGCTTTATTTTCCTGGCGCTTACGACTCAAGCTAAACTCGCGAAATGCCGCGAGTGCGACACAGTAATTTTGCTGCAAGAAACGCGGCAGTGACTCCGCTTGTTTCGAAAGTTTTAATGTGTCGCCATCTTTAAACTGGCATTCTCCATTTTTCAGCCAAAAATCTCTGCCATAGATGTGAAGCTCGGATCCAGTTTTTTCTAGTAACTCAAAAAATCGCTCAAATCCAGGCTCTCCCCAAATTGGCCCGCCACCATAAAAAAGAGGCTTGCCCGCCCGTGCTATACCCAACTTTTCTTTAGCTATGCTTAACAAGTCATTACCTAAGTATTCTTGATGATCATAACCAATCGATGTGACGATACTGATATCGGGAGCTAAGCTATTTGTTGCATCAAAACGTCCGCCAAGTCCAACTTCGAAAACTTCTACATCTAATTTTTTAGAGTAAAAAATTTCAATTGCCAATAAAGTCGCAATTTCAAAAAAAGTCAGTTCATCCCAGATATTTTCGCGAAGTTTTTCTTGTATAGAGTTAGCAGTATTTAAAAGTTCTTGATTCGTGCAGGCTTGCGGAAAGCATAAAAATCTTTCAGCAAAACTCTTGATATGCGGAGAGGTGTACAAGCCGCACGAAAATTTAGCCTGCGCTAACATCTGCCACAGAAACGCCGCCGTTGAACCTTTGCCATTTGTACCGGCAATCAGCACCGTAGGTTTATGCGGGCGCTGGGCATATTCAAAAGCGGATAACGCCGCATTCATCCGCTCTAAACCAGGAAGAATTTGTCCTCGAGTGCGCGCGAATATCTCAATACAAAGGGCTTCAAAATCCGTCTGCATTTAAATTATCAGCTATTTATTTTTTACTAATATAAACTCAATAAGCTCTGCGAGCTTAGCCTTCATTTCTAAGCGTGGACATATCATGTCGAGCATTCCATGATCGAGTAAATACTCTGAACGCTGAAATCCTTCAGGCAATTGTTGGCGTATGGTTTGTTCAATGACTCTCGGCCCTGCAAATCCGATTAATGCATTCGGTTCTGCTAAATTGATATCACCTAACATTGCAAAACTCGCGGCAACTCCGCCAGTAGTTGGGTCAGTTAACACTGAAAAAAAGGGCATCCCTGCTTCTCTTAACCTAACGAGTGCGGCACAAGTTTTTGCCATTTGCATTAAGCTTAAAATTCCCTCCTGCATTCTCGCCCCACCCGAAGCCGTCACAATAATTGCTGGCTGTTTTTTTTCCGCGCCACGCAAGAAAACACGGGCAATTTTTTCTCCAACGACGGAGCCCATGCTTCCACCCATAAAAGCAAAGTCAAAAACACCGAGTTGCACTTCATGGCCGAAAATACGACCTTCGCATGCAATGAGTGCGTCGTGATTGCGATTTAGTTTTTTTGCCGTTTCTTTGAGGCGAAGGGCATAAGACTTTTGATCAATAAAGTTGAGCGGGTCAACGCTGCTCAGGTCTGTATCCATAAATTTACAAGTATTTTCATCTAGCAACATTTCAATGCGTTTTAATGCAGGAAAAGGATAATGATAAGCACATTTGATACATATATAATGATTATCTTCAAATTCTTTGCGAAAAATCACCTCGTGGCAGTTACTACATTTGATCCAAAGACCTGCAGGTGTATCTGCTTTCTGACCACGTGATAGCGGCGCTTTTTCTCGTAGCAACCAAGCCATATTTCGCCCTCCGATAAAATTTCCATAAACCTACTATAAGCAGAAATTTTTGCGACATAAAATTTTCTCGATAAAAACTTGCATCCTTTATTTAATTTGATATCATTGGGGAAATTCCAATTTAAAAGAGACAGGGACGTGTAACAAGCAAGCACTAATGCTCGCGCTTGGCAAAGTAAGGAGGCTTTGAAATGACTTGCGTACGAAAATGCCCACATTACATTCGGCATGGCTACCTCGCACAAGATGGCAAAACGATTCAGTTCAAAGACATGTGCGGGCTCAGCATGCGAAAAACTGAAATCCCACGTCCGAAAGTTGCGGAGCAAGAATGCTCCCATCATCCCTTTGTCAAAGGATTTGAATATTCAAGTTGTGCGACTTATTTAGCGGTCTTTAAGACTGGCGACCAACGCAATAATGCGAGTCCAACTAGCGATTTTCAATTTTCTGATGCGTTAGCGGGTGGGTCATTGGCAGACATGGAACTCTTTTAACTTCTTACGAGACTGCAAAGCAGTCTCTACCTTTGGCGAGGCTGCAGGGGAATTAACGATTACTGCGTTAGACCTAACTCGAAAATCCTCATGTACCCAAAAGGTACACTGCGGTTTTCTCATTACGGTCTGCCTTGTTCTCCTTAATTCTTCTGCAGCCTCTAATGTTTTGTCATTCTGAGCGCACCCCGTGTCATCCTGAGCCACAGGCGAAGGATCTCAACGAAAATCCTCTTGGGTTCAGTCCTATACCAATTTAATATTTACAACTCCCGATCTTGGTTGCGTTGAAGAAAATGGCTGGTTCTTTCTGTTTAGAGTTGGCCAGGTGCTGGTGAGTTCTTGTAACGACTTCGAGCGCGCACCAGGATGTTGAACCGACAGGAACAAACTTTTCCATCGGGTGCTAAGCAAGGACTGGTGAACTCTGCATCGAAAGGAGCTTTTGCGATGAGAGTTGGTTTATATTGATTGGGGCCCGACATCGGTATTTTGAACAAGGCATTGCGTTTAAATTCTGCATAAGGGCCTTTGCCCAACATCTTTTCAGTCACATCCGTGGTCAGCCATAAATCACCGTGAGAATCAAACATTAAATTGTCTGGGCAATAAAAGCCAGACTGCTGTCCCCCAGCAATAAATGGTTCGGCATTGAAATGCCTTCCCGAATAATCTTCTTGTTCGCTTATACGAAGCACATAGCCGTTGTAATTGCCACGTGAAACACTGTTTGTGAGGGCCACATAGACTGCGCCGCTCTTAGGGTCAATCTTAATGTCTTCGGGGCGTTCCATCGCAGTGCCGCCAATCAGGCGAGCTGCGGCATGACAATTAATTAACACGTCCAATTGAGATTTGAAGTTCTTCTTTAGATCGGCATTTTTATCTATATCAAGAGCAAGCCATTCACCGCGGTCTATACTTGCTACATAAAGCGTTCCGTTATCTAGAGATGTAGCAGTATCTGAGACAAATTTATAAATACAACCGCCATCGCGATCATTTCCACTATAGGCCACAGCTCTTTTATCTTTGCTAATTATTATCGTGGCACCTTCATGACGAAAACGGCCAAGTGGAATTAATTTTTTTGCCGAGCCATTAAAAGGATTGATTTCCGTCAACCAGCCGTAATGTTCGGGCGGTCTTTTGTCGAGAGTTTCCCAGCCAAAGCTCGATGACGAAAAGTCTCGCTTTCCTGTTTGCATATTCAAGACTTGATCACCAAAAAAATCTTGGTAATTTTCTTCTCCAGAAATAAAGGTTCCCCAAGGAGTCTTACCGCCAGAGCAATTAGCGAGAGTGCCCTTTGCAAAACTCGATCCAGCTATCTGTTGTTGCCCACTAAATTCTATAATTGTATTTGCATCTAGACGACGATTGTAAGGATCATTTTCGATAAATTGCCAAAATCCATTTTCTCTCTTTTCTACCGCGATGATACTCACTCCGACCGCATGCATCTCCTTTTTCAGATGTTCTGGCGAGACAGGCTCATTTTCGGAACGTCCACTCACATACAAGGGATGAAATTCTTCGTGATTTATTCCGAGTAAGGCAAATCTCAGCGAGTCCTTGTTGGGGTAAGGAAAACAGGTGATCAAATCATTGCAATCACCAAAAACATCCTTTTTGTGGCTTAGAACATCGCCGTAGTTGATGAGTAATTTAGCTTCATACCCAGGAGCTAGACTGAGTTCATCAGAATCTTGCTCTAAGGTATTCGAAAATTTGCTTTGAATGTTTTTTGACTTTTTATTAGTAGCTTTGTGGTCTGCAGCAAAGGCACTAGGAAATTGCAATAACAAAGGCAAAGACGCGCCTAACTCAAAGGATTTGATAAGTGCCGATCTTCGTTTAATTTGATTTTTTCCCGATAATTTCACACCAGGCCTCCATTAATATTCATTAATGAGGCCTAGTCTATGTGATTTAGAGAAACAAACTAAGTGCAAATTTACTTATGAGCACCCAAAGCTTTTGTAGAGCTAACGCCACCAAATGCAGCTTTTTGCGCCGAGCGCTTTTGCTGGTATTCTGTAAACCAAACTAGAATAACAGGAGCAATAAATGTTGTAGATAGGGTTGCAAGACAAACGCCAAGTGCCATAGCCATTGCAAAATCCCAAATTTGTCCTGTCCCAAAAATCAAAATACCAACCAAAGATAAAAAGGTCGAAATTGAGGTGTTTATTGACCGAGCAAGTACTTCATTTAAAGATAAATTAACAATTTCTGCGTAGGACCTGCGACCTTGTATGGCCGTATTCTCTCTAATTCGATCGAAAATAACGATAGTGTCATTTACTGAATAACCGACCACTGTTAAAAAAGCTGCCACTGTCGTCAAATCAAAAGAGCGCCAAAAGAACACGTACATTCCCATTAATAAAAATACGTCTAAAAACATTTTAGCTACCGCACCAGGTCCATAACGAATATCAAAACGAACCGCGATATAAAGCAGAATAAAAAATATGGCAATAAATACTGAAGCCACACCCTGATTGCGCAACTCTTTTCCAACTTGTGGTCCAACAAAATCGACTTGCAATATCTCGGGGCGAGATTTTTCGAACTTTTCTAAAACTAGAGTCTGTAGCTTTTGAACATTTAATGCATCTTTCACATTACTTTGCTCTTGTTCTACTTTTGAATCCTTTCCATTAGCATTATTGGCACCTGCCCGATCAAAGCGCAAAAGGTACTGCTTTTTGCCGCCCTCTAAAGCTTGCACAGACATGGAATCAATCCCAGCTTGCTCCGCAACTTCGCGAATTTCACCGGGCTCAACATTTTCACCAAAGCCCAGCATAAGTTCAGTGCCACCGGCAAAATCGACGCCCCAATTGACACCTCTAACTCCTGCTAGTCCAACGATAAAAACAGATAAAACTATGCAAGCTGCAGTAATGGTTTTACCGAGACGAAGAAAATTAAAATTAAATACATGCGAGTTAGAAGTTTCTCCCAACCAGGTGCGAATTGCTGCATCTGACTTTGCGCGCGACAAGGCTAAATCAAACAACCATTTTGTCACCGCAAGCGAAGTGAACATCGAAACTAATAAGCCTATCATCAATGTGACGGCAAATCCGCGAATTGGACCGGAAGAATTCGTTTCTAGCAAGACTAAAGCCGCGATCAAAGTCGTCACGTTTGCATCAAAAACCGTCCAAAAAACTTTGTTATATGCAACTTCCACTGCTTTTTTTGCATTTTTACCTGACTGCAACTCTTGCCTGATTCGCTCGTTAATTAAGACATTCGCGTCGACCGCCATCCCCAAAGTCAAAATAAATCCGGCGATACCCGGCAAGGTCAAAGCGAAGCCAAATACCGCCATTAGCGCTAACAAAAATATGCCATTTAATACCAAAGCAATACAGGCTATGACTCCTGGTCGACGATAGTAAAATACCATAAAAGCCAAAACTAAACCGAGCCCGAGCAATACTCCTTTAACACCTTGATTCGCGAGTTCAGGACCAAGAGAGGCTCCGACTTGGCGTTCTTCAAGAACAGTAATTGTTGCAGGAAGCGCGCCTGATTTCAGAATCAAAGATAAGGCCTGCGCCTCTTCTAATGCTTCGTTGTAACCACGACCACTGCCGAGAGTTATAGAAGCCGCGCCGGTAATTTTTGTTTTCAAAACCGGAGCAGAGAAAATAACGTTATCTAAAATAATAGCTAAACGCTTATTGATATTTTCGCCGCTGACATCGCCCATCCGTTTACTACCTGGGCCAGTGAATTTCAAACCGACTTCTGGAAAGGGATCAATGTCGCCACCTTGTTGCACAAAAGCGTCAAGGATGTCTTCGCCCGTCATAGCAGTCGAAGCTTGCACGACATAACTGCGATAACGCGCTTTGTTTTTATTACCCGCAATTTCCTCGCGTTCGAAAAGAAGTTCTAAATTCTCAGGAACTAGGGGCTTCAAAAGAGTCGTAAGTTGTTCCTGATTTTCAGATAAAAAATGCGTTTGCTGTCCACTGCGCTCTGTTGTGACTCCAGCTGGCAATTGATTAGTCAAACTATCAAAGGCGGTAAAATCTTCAGCTACAAGTTTGAATTTTAACTGAGCTGTTCGCCCCAATAATTCTTTCGCTTTTTGTGGATCGCGAAAACCAGGCAACTGCACAAGGATGGAATTGTCGGCTCGACGATTGATGAGCGGCTCAGTTACTCCCCACTTGTCGACCCGACTGCGAATCACGCGCTCAGCTTGCTCAATAGCACTCGCCTTCACTTGTTTTACCTGCTCTTCGTCATATTTGAATTCGAGGTTGCGACCTTCTGACCCAGCCGCAACTAAACCAAAAAACTCTTTTTTAACTTCGTCAGCAAATTTTGCGGCGTCAACACCTTCTTCTAATTCTACACGTAAAACCTGTCTCTCTCGGACTAAATAAGCTGGTTTTACTTTGTACCCTTTACCTTCAGCCCAACGCGTTATTTCAACACTGTCTCGCGCCAACTTTGTATCGACAGCCTCTGCTGTGGACACTCCTAAAACAAGTTGAACGCCACCTTGAAGGTCAAGTCCAAGCTTCACATGCGAATCCGGCATCCAATTTGGAATTTTTTCTGCCAAGACTTTTTGATCATTTCGTACTTCTTTTGGTTGGCTGAAATACACCAACGAAGGCCCGATGCCCCATAGAGCAAGGACTGTAAGGAATGCGAGAAAAGTGAAGCGCCATTTTGTAGCTTGCATATCTTAAAAAACTCCCAAAATAAAAAAACATCTTCCCAAAGCAACGAGCAGCTCACAGCTACCCGCGATTTAAGGCACCAACCAAGGCTCAACATCATAACCTAAAAGAATTAAATATTAAATGGGCAAATTAAAGCATGAGGATCAAAAAGTCATATTTATATTTGCAACAAATTGGCGATCTCGCGAGCAGTCAAGTGAGACTGAGTTTGTTGTCCGCTGTCTTCTTCGTCGCCCAGTATTTCGGACATAAGTTGGCGTTTACTTTCTTGGAGTTGCAATATCCCTTCCTCAATCGTCCCTCTCGCCACAAGGCGATGCACCATGACCTTCTGCGTTTGACCTAAACGATGCGCACGGTCCCCTGCCTGATCTTCGACAGCAGGGTTCCACCAGGGATCAAAAATAAAAACATGCTCCGCAGCAGTTAAATTCAAACCCAGACCACCAGCTTTAAGCGATATTAAAAAGATTTTTGCGTCTGTTTTGTTTTGAAACTGCTCGACCAATTCCGCGCGGTTCTTCGTTTGCCCATCTAAACGTAAATAATTCATTCCTCTTTGGGTAAGTTCTTCACCAATTAGATCTAAAAGTCCGGTCCATTGTGAAAAAACCAGACCTTTCTGCTCATTTGCTACCATGCTTAATAGACGCGCAATCAGCGCATCTACTTTTGAAGAACCTATAAAACCCTTATGCCCCGGAAGAAGGGCGGGATGGCAAGCTGCCTGCCGCAAGCGTAAAATTAATTCAAGCGCCTCTATCATCCCCTTTCCTTCAGCCAAGCGGCGCTTTAGCTCACTCACATCTTGTTGCAACAAAGAATCGTAGATTTGTTTTTCTTGATCAGAAAGTTCGATATAAAGAGTCAGTTCTGTTTTTTCAGGCAACTCAGACAAAACTTCGCGCTTTAAACGCCGCAATATAAAAGGCCGTATTTTTTTCTTGAGGTCTTCAAAAGCGCTTGTCCCAGAATTTGCACTAAAATCTGATCCAGAGTCTTGTAAATAATTTTTTTGGAATTCTTTCAGACTACCCAATAAACCAGGATTTAGGAAACGGAACAAGCTCCAAAGTTCTTCGAGATTATTTTCAATCGGCGTGCCGGTGAGTGCAAATCTTGAGTCTGCCGCCAGCTCAAAAATCGATTGAGAAGTCAGGCTTTGCGGATTCTTAATAACTTGCGCCTCATCTAAAATAATTAGATCCCATTTTTTTTCGACAAATTTTTCCAAATCTAGCCGCAAAGTTGCATAGCTTGTGACCACAACATTTTTATCTTCAAACAATTGCCTATTCTTACCGTGGTACAACGCAACTCTGAGCTCTGGTCGAAAGCGTTGAATTTCTGATTGCCAATTAAACAGCAAGCTGCGAGGTGCGACAATAAGGGTGTTACCCTTAATCGCAGAAATCGCCTGCAAAGTCTTTCCCAAGCCCATATCATCAGCTAAAAGCGCTCCACTTCCAATTTCGCGATGCCGACTTAGCCAGGCAAAGCCATAGAGTTGATATGCGCGCAGCTCGACAGAAAGGTTTGGTTTTTCATAATCAGAAATTTCAATTGGAGTATTCAATAACAAATTCGCACTAGCTACTAAAGAGCGGGGCAAAAGTTTACCCTCTTTTAAATACCAATCTGTTAATAAGAGTTTTTTAGAACTTGAAATCTTTTCAAGATCTAATTTATTTTCACCACTTTTAAGATCTGAAAATATTTCCGAATAACTTTCTAACCACTTTTCAGGTATCCGTGCAAAACCTCCTTTAAAAAGCGGCACGTAATTTTTACCTGAGCGCCAAGCCTGAAAAATTTCAGCAATGTCATATCGCTGCTTATCTACGTCAGAATGCGCAGCGACAGAAGCTAGGGAATGTTTAGCTTCTAGTAAAAACTTCAATTCGAGAGTCTTGCCATTCTCTCTATCTTCTAAGTAAGGACTAAGCTCACCGGCCCAAAAATAGTCTGCAGCAGCCCCTTTTAAATAAACACCAGCCGCTTTAAGTTTCCCAAGGACAGCAATTGCTTCTGGCGGACTAAATTTATAAATCTTGTTGATCTCAAACTGCAAATTTTCGATCTTTTGCAAAAGCTGCTTTTCGGCCAATGGGTTTCTCAAAGGAATATTATCAGGACTTTCAGTTCGCAATTGATCATTTTCCCATCTAGCCAGGGGAGGATCACCATAATATATTCGCAATACGAGCTGCATATGCTCGGAGTCTTTTTGCACTTCTGCTGCTAGATAAACCTCTACTTGTTCGATGGATACTTGGCGCTGCAAATTTTGCGAAATAGCTATTCCTGATTTTTCTATTTTGGGTAATAATTCACCAAACAAAAATGCTACTTCTTTCTGGCTAAAGAGACTTGCTTCTAACAAATATTTTTTATCAAACAAATTAAAGTCAGGCAGCCTAATACTTGCCAAACTCCCATCCAATAGTAGAGCCGCGCCATTTTCAAAAAGCGAAACAATCTGCGGATTTCTTTCAATAGTCAATTTATATGTCGTGTCAATCTTTTCAACTTTTCCGGTATAGGTCGGAATATTTTGTACTAAAAAAACTTTTTTTTCGTTAAAAAACAAATCCGTTTTTTCGGCAAGTAACTCAAATATCTTTCGCCAAATTTTATGATTTATTTCAGATGCAACTAAGCCAAATATTAATTGATCGACATTCGTGTCAATACGATCTGCTAAAAACTTAGGCGCAGCCAACCTACCACTTTGATAGGACGATATTGTTGAAGAAATAATAAATTCACTTTGGCCCTCTTGAATTAAAAAGCGAGTTAGACACAATTGATTAGCTGCGTTGACGGAGAATCGGTAATTTATTTGTGCAAGTGAGTTCGCAATACTCTTGCCTCTCGGCACTTGATAGTTTTGCGTCTTCAAAAAAAGCAACGCTGCGACGACATGAGGGCAAGGGTGATTTTTATAGCGTTTTTCGCAGAGAGGCAAATCACAGTACCAATCGCCTGTCTCTGGATTTAGAGTGACTGCCGCGCTAACAGACGCATCAGCCTGTGCTATCTTAAAGAAATAATCGCCGTCCTTATATTGATCCCAAACGACTAATTTGCTGCGATTTAATTGCACTCCTAGTGACCAGATTGCCGGCGGGCATTCCTCTTGTAATCCAGTATAAAAATCGTTCCAAATTTCTGTCATTCTATTCTAAAAGCTCCTGCCTTTGTCAGTATGACCAGTCAATCTCGACAAAAAAAAGCACCTAAAGAGGTGCTTTTTACATAGAAAAATAATTTAGTCTAAATATTAATGACGGAATGAGAAAAAACTAATTGGTATCGTCTAAGGCCGTTTTGCCATAATTCCGTTATCTATTGTACTTTCATCAACATTAAAGGTTCTAGGCTGCGCATTTGATGTGCGTATCAAGCTTCTCTGTTGATTCTGAAGGTATTGCACGACACCTTTATTTGCAGGGTCTTTCTTCAGATTGTCGATTTCTCTCTGTATGTCATTTAGCCTGTCAACGTCATCCGGGTTTTTGTAGATTTCATCTAGAATGGTGTTGTACTTTTCCTTGTCTAATTCATTTAAACCCGTAGTATTTGCATAGCGATGGTATTTATGAATCGACATAGGCTCGGTGTCGATCACGACTGATCCGTCTTGTTTCTTTTCTACCACAACACCTGGTTTTGTATAAATTCCCGCCTTCGAGACGAGATCGCCGATTTGAACCATTTTATTTCCCCCTATTGCACAGACTGGCTAATATGCTGTACCTTTATTCTAACAAACACAGACTTGTATGATGGAATATTGGCTCGCTGCTGAACTTTTTGATTTACGATGTCTGGGCTAATTTATGGGTGTTATTCAATCATTAGACTCACTAAAGTTTTGTTTAAAAAAACCGATAACACCCTAGTCAGTAGTCTCAAACCATGGCCCAAGGGGAAAAATCGCAATGATTACAAATGACAAAGAAAAGACTCTTCGTCAAAAACACAACCAAGAACTTTTATCACGTATGCAAAATGGTGAGGATCTTAGAAAATTCAATCCAGAAGCTAGCTGGTATCCGCCGCGTCCTATAGTGAAAAAAGATAAATCAGCACTGACCCGTCTATTTCCAGCACAGAAATAACCAAATCACTTTATTAGTTTAAGAGCCCAGAATAGTCGGATTCAAATCCGACTAAAGGCTTTATTGAGTTTTCGGAAAGAATGAGCGCAAGTAAACGATCAAATCCAAGCGCATTTCCACAAACTTCGGATGAAAATTCCCGCAAACTTGCAAAAAAATTCTCATCCCTAGGAATCTCGTCATAGCCCAATTTCAGTCGATTTTTGTTCGTTGTTTTTAAGCGGAGCGTGACCTCAGCTTCAGACATCTCTTCAAGATATCCATTGCTCAATTCCACTCCAAATAAATAAAACTCAAAGCGTTGAGCCCGACCATTTATGACCTTCGATAATGCCGACTGCGAAGGCGGAAAGTCGAAAAGAACACAGAACTCCAGCTGCTCCAATTTTGGCTCTATTTTTTCTATGAGAATTTTAAAATAAGCTGTTTCAAAATCATCGTTTGGTTTAACGGAAATGACCCCACTTTGTATAGCCTTTTTAGCCAAATCGACATCACCATCAACGAGTACTATCCCGACAAATTCACGCACTGCATCAAAGACACTTATTCTTTTGAGTGGTGGCAATTTATTTTTTTCAATTTTAGAACCAGAAAAATTATTTAATCGAAATTCTTCCCAGACCGTCCGAATGAGCTCTTCAGTGTCTGCCACGATCTTATTTAACGAAGCACCAACTTCGTACCATTCGAGCATGGTAAATTCTGGGTGATGCCATTGACTATATTCTCCGCCATTGCGAAAACATTTGCCGATTTGATAAATACGCGGCATTTTTTCACTCAACAAACGCTTCATGTGCAGTTCCGGACTTGATCGCAAAAAAAACGATTGCTCCTGTCCATCATAATAGCGCCATTTTGTGGAAAAATATTGTTGATGAACTTCTATACCCGGTGCTTGCACAACAACAGGCGTTTCGACATCTAAAAAACCTCGCTCTTCAAAAAAAAGACTGATCTTTTTTTTTAAAAAATTCCGCGATTTTTGTGCCGCAAACATCTGGTCTGTTGGTACTAGGGCCATTTCTTCCTTCTCGCACTAGACTTTTTGTCAAGCGGCTGCGGCAAACCACCTGTGTGCAAATAGAGATTTTTACGGCTTTCATGAATTTTATGCAGTTTTTTGCTTATGATTTGCAAAGCTGATTTGTCTTCAAAATTTTTCACATATATATTTTTTGCGCCAAATTCAACGCCAGTTGTAATTTCAAATGCTTGGAAAAAATGCGCCACCGGATATATTTTTAAAAAACCTTCGCCTATTGCATCTCGGACAAATTTATGTAGCATGAGGTTATCAACATTTTGATGTGGAATAACGACTCCATAACTTTTATTTTCTCCAAGCAACTTACAAGTTTTTAAAAAGCCCTCAATTTTTTCATTTATACCACCAACTGGCTGCACGTCGCCAAGCTGGTTTAAACTGCCTGTCACAGCGAAATTTTGTTTGACCGGAATCCCAGATATTGAACTAATAACCGCAATAAGTTCTGCAATCGTCGCACTGTCCCCATCAATAATGCCATAGGATTGTTCAAAACAAACGCTAGCAGAAAATCCTAAACTCGATTCTCTGGCAAGCAAAGCGCTCAAAAAACCGCTTAAAATATACACTCCTTTGTCATGAATGTTTCCAGAGAGTTTACTCGCGCGCTCGACATTTAAAATTCCTTCTTCATTCATAGATGTTGTGCAGGTAATGCGACCAACGCGGCCAAAAACATGATCGCCAAAATCATAAACAGAAAGTCCATTAACTTGACCGACCCGCTCGCCATCTACACTTACTAAGTAATCTTTAGATTTAATACTATCCATGAGCTGTTCTTCGACTAAATCGACGCGATGAATTTGATTTTCAAGCGCCAATTCGACATGTTGTCGAGTGATTTGTTTCTGCTTAGTGTGTCGAGCAATAAAATCAGCCTCAATCAAAAGATCCTTTATAGTGCCGAATTGAGTAGACAGATAATTATGATCCTCAACCAAACGACTACCATATTCAATAATTGAGCATACCGCTGACTTCTGAACCGGCAACAATCCTTCCACCAAGGCCCGATTAATAATAAAGTCAGCATAAGAATTCATATTAAGTTTTGTGCGCGGCATTTTATAATTGAAATCAGCTTTGATTTTAAAAATTTTGCGAAAATCTTCATCTTCATCATATAAAATATGATAAATATCATCGCTACCTATGATGATAACCTTCAGATCGAGCGGAATGGGTTGCGGCCTAAGACCAGAAGTCGGCAGCAAAGAATATTGCTCGCCCATATCTTCGATAAAAGCTTTTTGATTTTTTAAAACACGTTTTAAAAACTCCCAAATTGAATCGGCCCCACCCCGAAATATATCAGAAGCATTTAATACTAAATATCCACCGTTAGCACGCTGAACTGCACCTGATTTAAGCATAGTAAAATCAGTTCTATACATTCCGTACTCGACATTTTTTTCAATGCGACCAAATAAATTATAGTAAGTTGGATTTGTTTCTATCACGATAGGTGCGTTGGACTTCCCTGTATTATCTACAAAAAGATTTACTTTATATTTTACGAAGCGATCTTTGATTTCTATATTGTGCCTCAGGCTTTCTTCAGAAGCCTGACCGTCGTCGCTTTCTTCTTCAACGAACTCCAAAAGATTGTCGATAATATCTTTGCTGACCTCTTCAAGGTAATTTTTTATTTCTTCGTTCTTTGCATAATAATCAAACATAAGCGTCAATTGCGAATTAACGACCTTCTTTCCCAATTCTTTGCGCAAATCTTCTATGTAACTTGTGCTTTTTATTTCAATTTCACGAATTTTGCGTGCAAAATCAAGAATAGAAGGCTCTAGCTGCGATCGTTGTTTTTCAATCTCTGCCTTCTGCTGATTATCTAACTTATTATATTCTTTTTCGGTGAGTGCCCGGCCATGTACAACAGGAATCGTTTCAATTCCAACCCGCGTCGACTTTATAGTAAATCCCATTGTCTTTGCTTTATTTTCTAACTTGGAAAATAATTTCGATTTTTTATCATTTGAAGTCGAAAGAAATAAATTTGCAGGATTTTCATATTCTTCACTATGTAGCACTTTGGTGATTTGATCTCGCAAAGATTTATTGAGCTGATCCATTCTTTTTTTGAAAACTCTTCCTTCTCCTGCTTTTAGCTTAATAGCTTTCGGGGTTTCAGGATCTTGAAAGTCATGCACATATACCCAATCAAAGGGAGATGGCGCTCCTTTAGACCAGGCTTCGAGGAAGTTGGTAATAACGCTTAATTTGCCAGTGCCCGCACTACCCGCTACATAGATATTATAACCAGGCTTACGAATTCCAAGTCCAAGATTAATTGCCTGCACCGCACGATCCTGGGCGATAATTTCATGCGATTTTTTTGCACTTTGGCGTTTAGGTAAATCAAAATCTTTATCATTGCATTTCATATAAACAAGAGCTGCATCAAGTGGTTTTGCGGCACTCGAAGTTGCAATTGATGATGCAAACACTTTAGGTTTACGAGCAGCTTTCTGGCTAATTCTCACTGCTTTTTTCTTAAAAGGCATTCTCTTCTCCCTATGATGAGACGCCATTGTTTCTTGTAAATGGCTCTTTAAAAAATATTTTGGCAGAATACCGCTATCAAGTATTCTGGGCATAAATTAATGTAATGCCAAGAAATTTCTTCCGATTAAAAATAAAAAAAGGTTTCTTGAGCAAGTCAAGAAACCAAAAGTTAGTTTAAGAGGACATTTTAAAAAAATTAAAATTTAACTATGCTCGCAAATCGCCGCCCAAACCTTTAATCACCTGCATGTAATTACCGGACAGACCAAATTCGCCGACTGGTTCTCTAAGAGTTTTTAACAAATTCGAAATGAATTTGCGTCCATTACTGTTTGTATCATTATAAAAATATTCACCATAAGCATCAATAAAATCAAGGGCTTCTTCAAGGCCATCTTTGTTGGGTGGATTGCAACAAATAGCGACAGCTTTACTCAACCAGCGACCCAGCTCTTGCAAATTTTCATTAGATTTAATTCCAAGGCGTAAGGCTTCGCCATAGAGCGATAACAAAATATCTTTAGGCAAATCAGTTTCACAAGTCCCAATAAATGTACTAACAGTCCGATAGGCATTCGGCCAATTTTTTGCTTGCTGAAGCACACGAATTTTTTCCATAGCGCCATCATAGGATTTAACAGCTTTATCTTGTCGCTGTTTTAAAATTCTTTGATGCGCTTCAATTTGTGGACGCATTCTTTCTTTTAATAAAGCCACAGCTCGCTCGACTTCTTCTCGGTGTATAGTTGCGTTTAATTCAAACTCTACACCCAAAACATCAGATAGCACATCAACAACATGATCGAGCGTTTCACCACTTTTTTCTGCCAGTTGACTAAAGTTCCATTTTGTATGCGGTAGCCAATCAGAAAACGTTGCTTCCATCTTGAAGATAAAGTCCAGCATCGCGGCAGTTCTCCCGTCAGTCCAGTTTTTGGTAAATTTTTATTTGGTGTATCTAATTATGATTTTACTTTGGCTGAGTTCGGAAAGCAAAATTTTCTCTGCAAAATATCTTGGAGAAGGGCTTAGCGAGGAATTTTGTATCTGCATAAGAAGTGAAAATCTGAGGACTTATTATGAACCTTTGTGTAGCCATAAAATGACAAAATAAATTAACTCATTTTTCAAAAAAATACCCCGGGCTCCTCAATTATTCACTGAGAAGCCCGGGGATTTGAGTCAATTAAATTCTATTATTTAGTTCTTAAAAGCCTTCGCATACGCATCATACGACGCTTTTTACGACCAACTTTTCTCCGGCCTTTTGGATGTTTGCGTTTGTGTCTAGATCCGTGCACGTTTTTCTCCATTCTCTGACTAAGAGCCTTTATGACCGATAGCCGTATTGATATTTCTTAAAAATTGCGTTAAACCTGCAAACTGAGGGGAAGAAAATAGCTTCAAGTCCCTAAAAAAGCAAGTGATTTACCAAACCATTACAAGCATCTAAAATTACTATAATAATTGGACAATTAGTCATGTCGTCTGCGTCTGCCCATCTACTTTCATTTCGCTTAAAAGATCTTGAAAATCTTTGTAGCGACATTGGGTATTCTGTACACCATGCCAAGACAATACTTCGGCAAACTTATAAATTCCACAAAACTCATTTTTCAGAGCTTGAAAATTTTCCACAAAAGCTGGCTACGCACATCCAAGAAAAATTTAGTTTTGAACTTCCGGAAGTTGTAGAAACACAAGTTTCTGCTTACGACAATAGTGTAAAATTTTTACTGCGGCTTTCAGATGGAGGCCTTATTGAGGCCGTATTAATGCCAGAAAAAACTCGCATCACTCTCTGTGTATCTTCTCAATTTGGTTGTGCTCAAGCTTGCAGTTTCTGCCACACAGGTCGCATGGGTTTAATTCGAAATTTATATCGTCACGAAATAGTCGCACAAGTCATGATTGCAAATAAGTGGATTGATGTACATGTACCTTGGCTTAAAAAACTGCGTTTAGACCCTGAAAAACGCGTCACCAATGTCGTTTTTATGGGTATGGGAGAGCCACTGGACAACGTTGATGAAGTTGCAGCAGCTATCGATATTCTCAGCGAACCCTTTGCTTATAATTTGGCCGCCAGAAAAATTACGGTATCAACAGCAGGACATTTAGCTGGCTTAGAAAAATTGCTGTCTTTAAATAAAAATTTTAGTTTAGCTTTAAGTTTGCATGCTTCTAGCGACAAGCAGCGTAGCAAAATAATGCCGATTAATAGAAGATGGCCGCTGAGCGATTTAGTAGAAAAACTAAAATTTTATAACGACCTTTCTGGTCGCGATATATTTATTCAGTACACATTAATTAAAGGGGTCAACGATAGCATTCATCATGCTGAAGAAGTTGCACAATTACTCAAAGGCCTGCGAGTTAAAATCAATTTAATACCCCTAAACCCGATCGACCCAAGCTTACTCGAAGCACCGGAAGTGGAGGCAATCGAATTTTTTAGAAAAATCCTCCAAAATCATGGATATCGCGTCATGGTGCGCTATAGCAAGGGACAAGATATCAGCGCCGCCTGCGGCCAACTCGTCTCAGAGGCGTCAATATGAGCAAAAAATCAGTTAATTAAACTTAACCAGCTAAATTTTAACTAAAAGCTGCCGATACTTTCCCTGAACTCAATATAGATTAGGTGAAGAGTGGCAAAGCTAAAATTTGTTCCATCATTGCTGCAGATGCGTGTAACTATCTCTCAAAGTGAGATTGATAACTCTCGCTTTGTCGAGCAGCTCTTATTAAAGACGAAAAATAAATTTAATGAATTACAACAATCGAGCTCAGTAATAAGTTTTAAACTCTTTCCAGAAAATTTTAAATCTTTAGCTAACAGAAAAAACGAAATTTTACTAAATTCCGAAAATACATATACCGTCATATGCGGCCAGGCACGCCCAGAACTTCCTGGTCTGACTTGTGAATTTAAAATGGCAAATTTACCGTCAATCTTGCTAAATTTTTCTGCTAATCAAGAACTAGCGAAAACATGGAAATGGGAATGGCTTAATCTCTTTGTAGAAGAGCAACTTCCAGATAACGCATCGAATTTGCAAATCAATCAGTCGCAAATTTTGCTCGCCCTTGTAAGCAAACAAAACTCAATCGAGCTCAATGAATTTCATATTGAATTTCTCGAAAAAAATCGCGAAAAAAATCCACTTCGACCTTTCAAAATTTTAATACATCCACATAGCCGAGAGATAAGTCTGCAGATATTGAACTTTGAAAAAACTTTTCAATCGTCTTTAGATGTTCTATCAAAAAGCCTTGAGCAATTTATAATTCGCTATAACTTAGAAAAAAATAGCCACTTCACATTTTTAAATTTCTGGTTCGATAAACAATGCCAAGCACTTTTTCGCTCGCCCAATCTTTTCAATGACGAATTTAAGCATGAAATTTTAGTCGGGTTTGAATTTAGCAAACAAAAAATACCCGAAGATATAGCTACGCAAGAATTTCAACATGAAGATTCTTTTAATGACGACCTTACTAAAATTGAGGCTCCCGTATTACCTGACGAACTCTCTTTCATTTTAGAAAGCAAGCATCATTTTGATGAACAAAGTCCTGAAATCTCTACTCAGCCTTCAACGCAATCTCTATCGCAACCTTCAACGGTGTCTGCATCGCAGTCGAACGCGGATATAGAATTCGCATTAGATACTTTGGATGACTCGCTCGAACCTGAAGCCATAGGAGAAGAAGTAATAGCAGTTAAGCCACAAAAAAACTCAGGATCACTTGCAGAGCAAAAATCAGCCGAGCAAAATTCTGCGGAGCAGGAACATCTAGGGCAAGACTCGCTTGAACAAGAGCCTTCTCACATTCTCACTCGAACATCTAAAACCAAACTTCTTATCGACGAAACAAGCTTCAATATTCTAGTAAGCTGCGTTCCCATCGAACTTCAAAACAAAGACTACGAAGCTGCAGTTGGAGATTTCGACGATAGTATATATCAACAAAATTTCGATATGGATGAAACAAAATGGGTCAACTACCTTAAGACTCTTGGCATAGCCTTTGGAATTAACGAAAAGCTAGTTTCGGGAATTATATCGAATTTCAGAGCTAGAAAAAGTCTAAAAGACTTGGTGGTCGCACAAGGAATTCCTGCAACAGGAAACTCTCTGCCCTTTCTCTATCATAGCCATGCCTTTTCATATCAGCAAAAAGTTGCCGAAAACTCAAAAGTAGATCTACGAGAATTACAGCAAAGAAAAATCGTCAAAGCTGGTGAGCTCGTTGCAGAGGTGCGCTATAAAAAACTTGCTCGCAGTGGTATGACAGTTTTAGGTAAAAAAACTCCCCCATTACCACCACAAAAATTCGTTGTCACGATAGGTGAAAATCTCATCGAAAAAGAACCAGGTTTTTACTATGCGCGTTTTGATGGTCAGCCAATTATTAAAACTGACTACGTTTTCTTATCGACTACAATAGTCCATAATGGCGATGTCAACTTAGCGACTGGAAATATACATTTTAGTGGTGATATCGAAATTAATGGCAATATAGAACGCGGTGCACATGTGACTGCTGGCGGCAGTATAACTGTGAATGGGAATGTTCTCAGTGGTCGAGTAAAAACTGGTAAAGATTTAATTGTCAAAGAAGGCATTATATCTGCAAAAGATGGCCCAATAAAAGTCGGTGGTAGCCTCACTGCTGGTTTTATCGAAAACTCTTCTTTGGTTGTCACTGATAAAATAACCGTTAAGCGCAATATCTTAAACTCGATTATAACTACTGGCTCTCATGTTATTTTACAAAATGGAGATAGTGTTATCGCAGGTGGACGCTGCTTCTCCTGGGGCAGTGTCGTTTCTTACAATGTTGGTTTAAAACGAGGCTTACCGACTTGTATTAGCCTTGGAGTCAGTCCCTTAATCGAGAAAAGAATTGCAAATCTAAATTCAAGAATAGAATTGGTAGACAAACTTCAAGAAGAAATGAAGATAAAACAGACAGAAGCTCTCAAAGGCAAAGCCGGCTCTTTGAAGAAAAAAGGTGGAGCAACCGAAGAAGCCGAAGTTTGTCGAAAATATCTAATAAGAACGCGTCGAGTCATAGATAAATTAACCAAACAACGCGACCTTGCTATTGCAAGACGAGAGTATAATCACAATGCTCATTTAGTGGTGAAGAAACATCTCTATGGGAATACAAAAATCGAAGTTTGTGGGAAGTACACGCCACTAAATTCTGATATGGTAAGCGTAGCCGTGGTTTCTCGTAAAAAGCTTAGGGATAACGTCATACGACTTGAGCAATTATCTACTATAGATCTTAAGACTACTGACGAAGATGTAGAAGCTGAGGCTTCTTAAGATTCGATTCAATGAATTTAGGTAAACACCCTAAAACTTCCAAAAATAGAGCCTGCTATCTCTTTACATTTCCCGCAACAGGAACTTTCGTTTTAGCGGCTTCTTTAACTTTTTCCATCGCTTGTTTGACTTCTTCAACCTGCGCTGAGCCAGACGCAGCTTCGCGTTTTTTCACTTCTTCCATGATATTATGGCGGGTCGTGTACTCAACAGCTGACAAGATAATCTGTTTGCCTTTGCGATTTTTTAAATTAAAAATCAATGGTGCCTTTAGATTTGCAGTCATGTTTTGTGGATTAGTCGGCATTGTGATTATAACTGAAATAACCGCATCTTCTTCCGTTTGAATTTCAAGGTCTGCGACCTCTTCTTCATTTACTTCTACTGCGTAGTCTGGCTTAAATAATAAGGGGTTTATCAGTACAAAAGCTATGGCGCCATCATCTAAAGACTGTAACCATTTAAAAGGAGACTCTTTGTCATGATCAAGCAAGACATACTTTCTCAGTTCTGGAAAGCCGATCAATCCAGAAGGAAGTAAAATAAGGTCTTTCTCTTGAACCTCAATTTCGCCGAATCGAGATGTTGCAACTTTCAGCAAAAGACTCTCCTCTTCACAAAAACTCACTTAAAGAACTTACAGCGCACACTAAAACTTATGCCTGTTTAGGCATTACTCTCTGTTGCCGTACACTCTGTTGCCACTTTTCCCGTTGCCGTTTTGCGACTTCAGGACTTATCTTGATACAATTTACTGGTGATCTCATGCTATTCTAAATAATATTTTTTGATAAATCAACATCTAGCTTCTAAGTTCCAAAATCAGGTCTGCTTTTTTGGTTTTTTGATTACAAAAGTACCGGATTTGCCTTCTGAACGCAGACCGCCGGCGTCGACATTTAATTTACTAAGATCAGCAGGATCCGTCATCGATGCCGCCTTATTCTCTTCATGGATACGTTGGAAAATTTCTTCTCGATGTACAACAGTGTTTGGGCTCGCTTTTATCCCTAACCTAACTTGCTTGCCCTTGATTTGCATGACGATTACCTTAATTTCATCGCCAATTGAAATCGCCTCTCCTATTTTCCGTGTCAATACTAGCAAGCGAACCCTCCTTGGTCTGCCAGAATTCCGAGATAGCTACTCTAAAAGCAAGCCGCCTAAAAAAATTACTTCAAATTTAAAAGTTACCTTGATTCTAGACGATTTTTTCCAACAGGTAAACCCTCATATCAATAACAATTACTGCATAAAATTTAACAAGGAAGGTTGCAAAAGTTTATTTGAAGTTAATAAAGTACTTTGCAAAACACTTTCCGACTTTTTAAAATCTGAACTACTGCGGTAGATATCTGCATCTTCGATCGTCGAACGCATTTTTTCCGTTTGTTCTTCCTCAAAAAGTAGCCTTTCGGACGCTTTTTGCAAACTACTATGCATAGCGCCAATCGTCGCTTGCGTTGAAGTGACCTTCTCTAAATGAAAGTCCATCTCATCTATAGAATTGTGAATGGTTTCTTTATCATTAGCTTCCAAGCCGTCACGCAACACTCTTAAGCTCTCTAAAAGATTCATATGCCCGCTTGCACGCTCGTCGGCATTTGGTTCAAACAATAAACGCCCTGGAATATTAACCTGCCTAAAATCATTGCGTCCAATCGGCAGAAAAATCTGCCCATCATCGCCAACAAACTCGCCTTCACTTGCAAAAGCCGGGGTTCGCGTGCGAAATCCAGAAAAGAGATACCTATTATTAAACGAAGCATTCCCGAGGCTCATAATCTCATTCATTATTTCGTCTATTTCTTTTGAAACTGCATCACGGCTGCCTTGCGCATAAGTATCGTTTGCCATTCCGATCGCAAGCTCCTTAGCGCGTATGAGCTTATCTGAAAGCGTAGTCACAGCCGCCTCTGTATTCTCCAGATAGCCTTTACCAAAATCAATATTGCGCTGAAACTGGCGCTTATTCGAAGAATCGTTTTTTAGGCTTATCACAGTACTAAAGCCTAAGGGGTCATCTTCAAGGGCATTAATTCTTTTTTGGGTGCTGATTTGACCCAATAGTTTTTCATTTTGAGTCTTTGCATTATTGACTCTATCAGCAACTACGTCATATCTTTTACTATCGGAAACTCGCATAACATAAGCCTATTTAAACTAGCGTTTTAGACTCAATACAGTTTCTAACATTTCGTCTACTGTCGTAATGAGCTTCGACGACGCTGCAAAACTAGATTGCCATTTCATTAAGTCCATCGCCTCTTCATCGAGTGACACACCCGAGACTGCGTCTTTGCGTGACTTAATATCAGACAGCATTATATCGTTTGCGTCTTTTAAATTACTTGTTCTAACAACTTCCAAGCCTACTTCACCAACTATTCCAGCATAATATTCCGTTAAGTTCGCATTTCCGCCTGAAAGAATTTTGCGATCTTTCAGTCCCACGAGCTCATTTAAATTAACATTATCTCCTGGAGCATTCACCGAAACAGCCGCGGCGATGGCATCCGTACTCATACTGATCTCATCACTCAAGCTTAGTCTTTTTGCAGCTCCAGGCTCGCTTCCAACTTCATTGAAAAAATTAACCCCATTTATCTCTTTAAAATCATTTAGTCCAAAACCCTCACGGTGAATCTTATTGAACTCACCAACGAAAGTTGTGACCATTTCATCGTTTTTTACTCGCAATTGAGGAATAAACTGATCACGCAAATCGAGCAAACCACGTAATTGTCCCGATCCGACTTTATCTGTAATAGCACGCTTGTAGCCATTTTGATCAACAACAACCAGATCCACCAAGGCTTGATTTTCGGCCTTTGATTCTGTGGTCAGCTCTACATGATGGGCACCTTCTACAAACAACATATCGCCGACACCACGCACTGTCATCATGCCGCGTTCGTCTTCGTAGTAATTGACATCCATTATATTAGCGAGTTTGTTGACAATAGTGTCACGCTGGTCGCGCAAATCATTGGCTTCACTTTTGCGTCCGGCTTCTGCTACTTGAATCTTTACATTGAGCCCCGCAATATCCTTTACAAGGTCAGATGCTTCCGTTGCTAGATGATTAACCGATTGATTGAGTTGCATTTGATTAGAATCTAAGTCAGCATCGATTTTCCGAAATCCATTTATTAAATCTATTGCATTCTCTCGTACAGAAGTTCTTGCTGTCACGTCATCGGGAAAAGAAGATAAATCTTGCAGAGAGTTGAAAAACTTTGTCATTTCATCAGATAGATTGGCCGTTAATTCTGGCGAAAAAATTTGTGAGATGTTTTTAATACCTTCGAATTTTTTTTCGCTCGCCCCAGCTTCCTGCTGCGACTGATTGTATTGCTTTTCGACAAATTTATCATGAACGCGGTTAATCGAACCGACGTAGACGCCGTTTCCGATCAATATTCCACCGCGAACATCTGTCGGATCTCTTTGCGCAACGTTGACGCGCTGGCGCGAATAGCCCTCTGTGTGGGCATTGGCGATATTGTGTCCGCTCGTGTCAACCCCTTGGCGAGACGTGTATAACGACTCGGCTCCTATCCCTAGAGTATGGAATAGACCTGACATAGGGATTACACCTTTACTTTAAATATAGAATTTTGCTCAGATTGTTTTTGCATACCTGCGGCATTATAAGTTGCATCTGCTTCTGCGGCAAAATCTTGCCAAAATTGATAACTTTGGCGCACATTACGCAGTCCTTTTTGAACTACAATCGCATGGACATTGTAAATATTTTGGTATTTTAGCATCGCGTCTTTAAACGCATAAATGGCACTAGCTAAATCTGTAATAACAAGCTGCATCCTAGATTCTTGTTGAACATCATGATCAACTTCGCCACCAAAAGCACGATGTTCTTGTAAAGTTTGCATAACAGCAAGAACTTCACTGACTGTAAGCGGCCCCGGAGTTTGTTGGTCAATGAGATTTTCACTTTCTAGCTGCTTTTTTATTGCCAGGATAAGCGAAAAAATCTGACCTGATTCTAATTCAATTTTTGCAGCAAGTTTTTTTTTGGGTTGCGCCAATGATTCTACCACGGCGAGATCTGAGATTCGTAGCGCTTGCTGCTCAGTTTGTAAATATGTGGCGGCCTGGCTATAGTCTTCTGTAACCCTGAGTAAACAAGCATGTAAGCGCACACAGTCCTGGCGTAGGCCTTCAAATGAATCTGACATTAATTTCTACCTTTATAGTATTAGGAATTCTGAGAACCAGCTTTCCTAAGTCTGCACAAAATCTAGAATTTTGCTGCTAGATCATCACGGATTGCTTCTTTTAATATGCCGTCAGCAATCTTTTCTGGGTCAACATTATAGGTACCCGCTGCTATTTTTGCCTTGAGTTCGGCAACTAAATCCGCCCGAACTGGATCCGTGTCTCGCGCGATATTTAAAGCCATATTGCGTTCTGCGGCACGCTTACGTGCAGTCGCAGAAAGTTCTACGTTATAATTTTCGCCACTTGCCTGTTCGCGCTTTTTTACTTGAGCGGCATGATCACCTTCAGGTGTATTAATGCTTTTAGCCTGATCAGCAGCTTGCTGACGACTGATTTCAATTGGTTTAATTTGTGTTTGATTATTAATCGTTGAAGTTGTCATAAATTGCACCTCTTTCTACCAATTAACCATTTAACACAACTGTTTGTATTCTCACCTATTCAAGCTTTGAAGGCAAGGAATGAGCTCTATATTGCTGAAGTCCCTGAGTTTTAAGATTGGACAATAAGCTTGAATTATCCTTTGTTGTCGACCCCATGAGCTGCTTTTCTAAGACATCTGCGAGGCCGGTAATACCAGTGCTTGCCATATTTTTCGCATATTCTTGGTCTAACATGCTTTGATAGATATCTTCCGCCGAGCCACCATCGATCAGCTCGCTCTTTATCACAGTGTCACGCATGGATTTTAAGACGAGCTCTAAAAACATCGACTCGAATTCTTGGGCAGATTCACGAAACTTGGTGCGCTGCCGAGCATCCTTGGCGTCTACCTCTATGGAAGTTGGCTCTGAAGGGCTCGCTTGTTGGGTTTTATTAAGACCCAAAGCTTGGAAATTCTTGCCAATATATTGATCAACGCGGTTCATAAACCCTCAAAACATCTATAGTAATTTAAGCTCCGCCGGCAGAGCCCCGGCAGCATGCACGGCTTGAAAAATACTCACCAAGTCCTTTGGCTGGACGCCAAGCTGCAATAGAGTCTGCACCAACTCTCCGACTGTGACCTCAGTCGACATTTTATTAGGAGCGTTTTTTCCAGCTGGCTCTATAGTTTGTGTAGGTTTTGTTTCGATTTGCGCTTGTTCCTGGCCGGAGACTTCAGCAGTAGCTTGTTCAGATACTTCTACAGCTTCGGAATCCTTTATCTTTATCGCAATTCCGCCATGAGAGATTGTAATAGGGCGAATTCTGACTTTATCTCCCATCACCAAGGTGCCAGTTTTTTCGTTCAACACGACTATAGCCTTGCTGTCCGTGAGCACTTGAATGGCTTGGAGTTCAGAAATAAAGTCGACTAAATTATCTTGGTAGAGCAAAGGCACCGTGACGTCGACACTATTATGGTCTAAAGCTTTGGCATAAAATCCATTAAACCCTATATTAATCGCCTCGGCTATCCTACTGGCATTGGTAAAGTCAGCCTGCTTTAGGCTTAGCGTGATTTTATTTTCTGGAGCCAAGAAGGGGCGGAACTCTTTTTCTACTGTGCCGCCTTGTGGAAGGAAAGCTACTGTCTGTACGCCAGCACTTGCTCCAATTAAAACTCCTTGGGCAAAGGCAAAAATTTCACTATTACCTGCTCGCAAAGGTGAAAGTACTAAAGTTCCTCCGACAAGACTCTTCGCATCTCCCAAAGCCGAAAGACGCACATCGATTTTATCGCCATTGCGCGCAAAGGCAGGCAACTGCGCAGTCAAGACAACAGATGCCATGTTACCGGTGCTGATTTTCTCGATTGGAATTTGCATGCCGAAGCTATTTAATAATTTCTTCGCAGCTTCGCTAGTCGACAAAAAAGCCTTTGAATCGCCAGTTCCGGGTAGCCCTACGACAATACCGTAGCCGATGAGTAGATTTTCTCTGACTCCGCGAATAGAAGTTAAATCCTTTATTCTTGTTTGAGCGAATACTTGACATGGGAAAAGCAAAAAACAAAAAGCTAGAGCTAAGTGTAAGTGCCATCTATTTAGCATTTTTGGCCTCCGCATTACCTTTTGTATTCTTTACGCTTTTATCTTGAGCTGCGGATGCTTGCGCTGAGGAATCTTGCACTGAGGAATCTTGCGTAGTAGCAGCTTGTGTTTCCGGCTCTTCCTTCGCTTCGGCTTCAGCCACTTTTGTGTTTAACTCGGCAATTAATTTTTCTTGCTCTGCTTGTTTTTTCAATAAGGTTTCGCGTTCTTTCGCAAAAGTTTGTTTTTCTTTTCTGATATTATTAATTTGATTTTTTACACCATCTCTCAAGCCGATAACTTGTTGCCGCTTCTTTTCTAAATCCATCGCTGCCAATGACTTTGCTTCATCGAACCCACTCAAGCGAAGTGTGTATTCATTTTGCCATTCAGGAGATTCTCTTGCCGTGACAAGACCATTTTCAAATTCCTGCCATTTTATATCTTGCAAACGCTCTGTCGTAAAGTCATCTGGATTTAGGGTGTATTTTTCTGCCAAAACTGCGCGAATAAGTACGCCTTTTTGTTCTGCCGTTTGCAAAGAACTGCGTTCATATTCTAAAACAACATCGCCATTGGCTTTTTTTGCAACGACTTTTGCCCGAAATGTCTTAATAGGTACTATTTCTGCATCTTCTTGAACAAGCTCGGGCAGTCCTTCCAACATTTTTGCAAGTTCGTCCTGACTCGCGTCATTAGCTGCAGAGCCTGATTTGGTTCCACCGGCATTCGCAGATTCAGCAGACGCAGTTGTGCTTGAACTAGATTCGGTGTCAGCGCTTTCATTCGTAGCCGCTTCCGGGTCAGCGTTTTTTGCGTCTTTCTTCGCCCCAAGTTGTGCAGCTGTTTTTTGCATCTCCTTAGCAACAACTATAATGTCAATATAGCTGCCGATGCCTAGTGATTTGTTCTGAACTAAAAAATTCGCCTGCTGTTGATCGACACCTATCAGAGAACCGTTATATAAACTCGGATCAGGTCCAATTTCTGTTTCTTCTTCACGCGTATAAAGCTGAGGACCTGCTGCTTCAGCGGGCATCGAATTTGACTTTGCTTCCAGAGCGGAATGGTCCAGATTACCTAGTGGCTCTATGGGTAAACACGAACTCAAAGTTTGCAAA
>JAGOVF010000187.1 GCA_018060885.1 Oligoflexales bacterium
CCGCTTTGGTCTTTAACGGCAACTTGATTGTTATTACTGGATGTTGCCTAATACCAATGTAAAAGGCTGCATTAGCCATAAAATATTTATTCGCCCGGATGCTGCTAAGTGTGGGGAGACGACTTTACTCCCTACTGTACAGTTAGAGTCAACTTGGAAGGATGTAGTAAGCGGTGCAGATGTTTGTTGGGAGTGGGTACAAATTAGGTTAGCGTCTTCTTCTGCTTTACTTTTGGCTGCTATTGACACTAATCTGTCGTCATAAAATTCAAGTTCAAAGTTACAACTTATTTTCAAATCAACAACTATTTTGAATCACAATGTTTTAAGTTTGGTGCAAGATATCTATATAGATATTACTTGCACCTTGCACCTCTGATTCGTTATTTTATGATTGAAATTATTGTCTTTTTTCTGTGTTTAGTTTAAAGGAAAACCGTATATTTGCGATTAATAGCGTCAAATATTTGATGAAAATAATCATAATATGACCGATAAAAAAGTAATCAATAGAATTAAGGTTGTTTTAGCGGAGAACGATAGAACAAATCGCTGACTTGCCGAAGCAATAGGAAAGAATGAAGCAACTGTTTCAAGATGGTGTTTCAATAAGGCGCAGCCCTCTATTGACGTTTTTCGTCAGATTGCAGAAGCTTTGGATGTGGATGTTCGAGAGTTACTTCATACAACTAAAAAGTAGCAAGCAACCAAGCGTATGGAAATATTAGATAACAAACAGGGCCGAACAGTTGAGCATGAGATAGCTAAACGGTTAGATTCAAACACTTCGGTGTCTGTCAGTACCGGAATGTTTAGCATCTATGCCTTTTATCTTTTGCGGGAAAAAATGAAACACACAAAAGGATTAAAAATCCTGCTTTTATCAAACCCGCAAACAAAAAATCCTCAAGGGGTATCCATTGCCTTGGATAATACTTTTTGGGGAACCGCCGAAGAGGGAGGACTGAAAAGGCAACTCTTACTACGATATGCAGCAGAAGAATGTACCCACATACTTGAAAGAAGTCGTATTCGTGCTTTGAGAGTTCCTAATTCATTCGGATTTAAGTTAATATTTATCCAAAATGAGCACGATAGCTGTGTAATCAATCCCGGTATGGCAGACTTCTGTGCAGATTCATTGGGTTTTATCAACTCGGAGAAGCCACAGCTACATATTCTTCACAACAAAAAAGAAGAGGTGGCGCAATACAAACAAATGTTTGACGGAATATGGTCGGATACTTCCATGTCCAAAGAAATTACAAAACTGGCTTTGGATGAGTTAAAAAAAGGGTTTAAGGACTACTCTCCCGATGCGGTGTATTACATGATTTTGCATCATCTTTTTCATTATTCCATTGTTGATTTTGCCGACGATAAGATTTTTAAATCAAAAACCGGATTTAAAGACAAAGAAATTTGGAATAAACTTTACAAGTTCCAGAAAGATGGTGTAATGGGGGCTATCGAGAAAATTGAAAAATATGGCGGTTGTATTATTGCTGATAGCGTGGGACTGGGAAAAACATTCGAAGCACTTGCCGTTATCAAATATTACGAATTGCGAAATGACCGTGTATTGGTACTTTGCCCCAAGAAGTTGCGTGACAACTGGACGGTTTATACGCAAAACGACAAGCGAAACATTCTGATTAACGACCGTTTCAATTATGATGTGCTTAGCCATACGGATTTAACCCGTGTGCGAGGAAAATCGGGTGATATTGACTTGGCGACAATTAATTGGTCAAATTATGATTTGGTCGTAATAGACGAATCGCATAACTTCAGAAACAACTATCCCTCTAAAGGCGAAATGACCCGTTATGCCCGTATGATGAATGAAGTCATCAAAAAGGGTGTAAAAACAAAACTGTTGATGCTTTCGGCGACACCGGTGAACAACCGGATGAATGATCTCAAAAACCAAATATCGTTTATCACGGAAGGCGACGACAGCGTGTTCGAAGAAGAGGGCATAGATAATATATCCAACGTAATGAAGCTGGCGCAGCGGCAGTTTTCCGATTGGGCAAAATATTCGGATCGGAATATAAACGAGTTGTTCGACCGGTTGGATAATCGTTATTTTAAACTATTGGACATGCTTACTATCGCCCGTTCACGCAAGCATATCGTGAAATATTACGATTCGGCAGATGTGGGAAGGTTTCCGACCCGTCTGAGACCGATAAACGAAAAAACCGATATCGACAGTGAACAACTGTTTCCTTCGTTACGAAATATCAACAATGCTATTCGCAAGCTGAATTTGGCAAATTTCTCGCCTATATCTTCTCTCAAAGAAGAGAAAAAGGCAGAGTATGCCGCTAAATACGACTATCAATTAAGTACCGGAAGTGTATTTAAGCAATCCGACCGTGAAAAGAACTTGGTGGACTTGATGCGGGTGAACTACCTGAAACGGATGGAAAGTTCCATCTATTCGTTTTATCTGAGTATAAAAGCGTTGCTGGAGCAGGTCAATGACAATCTGTATAAGATAGAACACATTACGGAACTTTCCGACAGCTCTGTCACGATTGACAACATTGATATCGAGGATGATGAAAGCGACTACCTGATTGGCAACAAGGTAAAAGTATTGCTACAGGATATCGATTTGGTAAAATGGCGGCAGGAGTTGGAGTACGATCGGGATACGTTAACCAAACTCATGGAAAGTGCTGCTACCATATCCACTACTCGTGACGAAAAACTGACTCGCCTGAAAGAGGTCATTGCCCACAAAATAGAAAACCCGCTTAACGACAATAACAAAAAAGTGATTGTATTCACGGCTTTTGCGGATACCGCTACTTACCTTTATAAAGAATTGTCGGAGTGGATATTGAAAGAATACGGATTGTACGCCGCTTTAATCAAAGGAAGCGGAACAAACAAAACGAACTTTCCCGGTATTGAACGGAAAGAGATGAACGAGTTGCTTACGCACTTCTCGCCTTTTTCCAAAGAACGCCACAAAACATTTCCCCATGCAAAAGGGGAAATTGACCTGCTCATTGCCACCGATTGTATTTCGGAGGGGCAAAATCTGCAAGACTGCGACCTCCTGGTCAATTACGACATCCACTGGAACCCGGTGCGTATCATTCAACGATTCGGGCGTATCGACCGCTTAGGTTCAAAAAACGAGCAAATCCAGTTGGTCAACTTCTGGCCGAATATGGAGTTGAACGAGTATATTAACCTTGAGAGCCGGGTAAAAGGCAAAATGGTCTTACTCGATATTTCTGCTACGGGCGAGGAGAACCTGATAGAGATGAATGAAAACGACGAAATGACCGATTTGGAATATCGTCGCAAGCAACTGGAGCAACTCCAAAGTACAGTACTCGATTTGGAAGATATCCAAGGTGGAATAACCATTACGGATACCAACATGAACGATTTCCGGATGGACATTATGGAATACGAGAAAAACCACCTTGTCGATTTGCAGAATATTCCTTTGGGGATTCATACCGTAGTTGAAACAGACGATGAAGAGATACCTCCCGGAACTATTTTCTGTATGCGTAGCTCTGTACAACAAAAAGGGCAAAGCCTGTTGGCTCCTTATTATTTGGTTTATATGGGCGAAGGTGGAGAACCAGTTTTGGGCTATATGCAGGGAAAACGTTGTTTGGATTATCTGAAAAAGCTGTGTCAGGGCAAAACGGAAGTGCTGGCAGAGTTGGCACAAAACCTAAAAAAAGAGACAAAGAACTATGCTAATATGAAAGCCTATTCGTCCGCTTTTCAGTTAGCCATTGAGAGTGTCATCGGTAAATCGCAAGAGGTAGGTGCTGCTTCGTTTTTCTCTACAGAATTAGTTTCGCTCAATGCCGAAGGTGTAACTTCACAAAGTGATTTTGATATTGTGGCATTTGTTGTTGTCAAGCGGAAATAATTCTTTATCTTTGTCCGAAATCTACCGAATATTTCGGACGATATTATTGGGGTTTAATAATGGAAGAGAATATTTCACAAAAAGTTAGAGATCGAGTAACTCGCTTTAAGAAAGGCGATTTGTTCACTGTGCGTGATTTTGAAGATTTAAATAATGATAGCCTTGTTACCCGAACGTTATCCCGTCTGCAAAATGAAGGCATCATTGTTCGTGTGGCAACCGGCATCTATATGAATCCCATAAAAACGAAATTTGGTGTTTTGCACCCTACGATTGACCAAATTGCCCACAAAATAGCCGAACGAGACAGGGCTCAGATTATGCCAACCGGTGATACTGCCTTAAATATTTTGGGCTTTTCTACTCAAGTACCGATGAACGCCGTATATATTACCAACGGAGCTAAGCGAAAAGTGCAAGTTGGCGAAAGAAATATTATTTTCAAAAATGTTGTTCAGAAAAACTTTCAATTCAAGGGTAAGCTTCTGCCATTGATAATTATTGCACTAAAAGAACTTGGAGAAAATCAGGTAACGGACGAAATAAAGGACAAAATAAGTAAGCTTCTTTCGGAGAGTGATGCCGAAGAGCGAGCAACAATGATGCACGATTTATACCTGTCGCCGGTATGGATGAAAGAATTGCTATTACCAATCATAAAAACAGTAACAGAATGAGTATTTGGCTGAATTATAGCGAAGATGAAAAAATGGTTTTGCTACAACAAACAGCAGTGGCCAGAAAAATTTCAGCAGAACAGGCAATTGAAAAGGATTGGTGGGTAACGGCCATTTTGGTAGCATTGTCAAAATCTTCGTGGGCGGATTTTTTGCAATTCAAGGGCGGAACTTCCCTCAGTAAAGCGTGGGGATTGATTAGTCGCTTCAGTGAAGATATAGATTTGACTATAAGTCGTTCGTTTTTCGATCTACCTGAAGAAACCAATCAGCAACGAACAAAAATTCGCCGAGAAGCTTTCCATTACATAGAAGAGAAGTTGCTCCCCGAGTTAGATAGCATACTTTCTTCAGAAGGAATAACAGGTTATAAAGTTGAGCTTGTTACAAAAAACAGTAGCGATATGATAACTTTAGTAGAAGTAAAATACCAAAGTATTCTTCCGACTAAAATAGACTATCTCCTTCCGGTTGTTAAGATTGAGTTCAGTGCCATGTCTCTGGAC
>JAGOVF010000064.1 GCA_018060885.1 Oligoflexales bacterium
ATCTTCAGATGTTGGTGTGTTGGTGTAACCTAAGCGCTTGCCTCCTTTTATTCGTAGATCCAACCTCAGCCAACGATCTTGCTCAGCTGCTTGTCTGACTTTAGTTCCTCTGACCGCAACTTGAAAAGATATTTGGCCGAGATTTTCTGTAGCTCTAGGCAGCTGTCCGATTACATCAACTGTGATGACCGCCCAAAGCGGGCCGCTCATAAAAAAACATAAAGCTGCAAATACCATTAATAAAAGTCTTGTGATTCTTTGCGAAATCATCGAATTCTCCAAATTAATTCTAACTTCTCAAAAGTTAAAATTAAGAACTTTAAAGTTCTTGTTCTTTTAACCACGTGAATTTCGAATTATATCGATTACTCCTAAAATCGCGAGAGCTAGTTTAAATGTAAGTCATTTTTCAAAAGCTCAATTTTTATAGGTCAATTGTTAATCCATCATAGGCCATGATGACTTCTGGGGCTTTAGAGCCAAAGTCCTTCCAGGCGTTTTGATGGCTGGGCCATTTTTTATCGCAATGCGCCACTGCAGTTTGGTACATGCGCAACAGGCGGTCT
Organism: Oligoflexales bacterium; assembly: GCA_018060885.1. Lineage (GTDB taxonomy): Bacteria > Bdellovibrionota_B > Oligoflexia > Oligoflexales > JAGOVF01 > JAGOVF01. The sequence continues at coordinate 567 of JAGOVF010000064.1, forward strand.
TCATTTGCCCAGGGGTCGTGATGGGTCAGGACTAATTTTTTAATCCTCTCGCGCAAGGCGATATCGACACCGATATTTGGACTGCTATGTCCCCAATCATGGCGCGAGGCGAGTTCATCGATTTCATACTGCGCATCGAAGACAAGGGCATCGAGATCTTGGTAGAAGGGGCGGTCTTTGCCCAATTGTTCGGAAGTTTGGCGTTTAAATTCACCATCTACGCCGATAGCAATACGCCGGTCGCTGGACTGAATATGGTAGCCAAAACAGCCGCCCGGATGGTCCAACGTGAAGGGTGTAATCTTTAAATCCTCAATTTTCGTCCCTTGGTAGAGCGTGAGCTGATGAAACTGAATGTCAGCTTCAAGTTGATCCCATTTTAAAGGAAAGTTTGTGCCATTGAAGTTAATCCGCAGTGCTTCGGGTGCATTTTTATGCACATGATAGATATTTATGGTCGAATTTTTTGAGTAAATGGGTATCAGATACGGCATTCCCATAATGTGATCCCAGTGCATATGCGTCTGAAATATATGGAAAACTTTTTGCCCCGATTTCATCGCTTCTGTTGAGGCCGAACGTAATCCCGAGCCCATATCGATGTAGATCGATAAATCTTTGTGGCGAACTTCGGTGCAAGTCGTATTACCGCCATAACAGAGCGGACCGAGTTCAGTTTCGCTTTCTAAAAGCTCAAGAAATTTGTCTGTGCTGACAATCCCGCGTTTGTCAGCAACAGCTTTAAAATCATGTAATCGTTTGATAAATTGGGACTTGGTCATTGGTGACGGCAAAGACCCGCGAGTTCCCCAACATTTAATTTGCATAGGAGCATTCTCCACAAGGAGTTCTTGATCAGCTTCAATTTAAATAAGTTTCTTAATGATATTAGTCTATTTTAATTGTTTGGTGTAAAAATTTCTTTTGATTTTTGCAAAATTTGGAAAGTTTTGTTTATGCTATTTGGTTTTAAATCTCATAGCTGATTTGGCTAGCTAATTTTAACTTTATTTGCTAACTGAATGACTCTAGTTTTTTGAATGAGAGCAGTTTTTTATATAGGTCTTTTTGGGGGATTCATGGCGGTTCATATTCGGTTACAAAGACGTGGCGCTATTCATAAACCATTTTATCATGTGGTTGCTGCAGATGATAAGAGTTCACGAGACGGTAAGTTTATTGAGAAGCTAGGTCACTATGATCCGCATCCAGAAGCTTCACTTGTGGAGTTCAAAGCTGAAAGAATGCAATATTGGTTTAGCAAAGGCGCTCAAATATCGGGTGCTGTAGAAAAGCTGATGAAGATTAAAAATCTAAAGCTAACTCGTGAAATTAACCCAAAAGCACAATAATTTTATTTGCGCTTATTTTGTCTTATATCGGGCTGATGTGTTCATTCACATCGGCTTTGGTGTTTTATGAGCGAAAAGTGGCTACTCGTTGGTTTAGTGGGTCGAACTCATGGTCTGCGTGGCGGTTTTATTGTTGCTCAAAGAGACATGCCCATCCAAATTCCCTCAAGTGTTAACGCGACTGAATTAAAAACAATTAAAATCGGATCTGAGCTTACAAAAGCCAAGTCTTATCAACTACTGCAACACCATAATCATGGTGATAGAACAATTTTATTTTGCAAAGAACTTGAAAGTCCGGAGCAAGTAAAGATCGTGCAAGGTTCTCGTATTTGGCTGCCGCGAAGTCTCATTGTGGAAGAGAATGCGCCAGAGATACTGTGGGGCGATTTGATTGGCAGAAAGATTTTAGATGCTAATGAACAGTTGTGTTCTGAGGTGCTGGCAATTCACAATTATGGAGCAAGTGATATTGTTGAAATCAAATGTGACCCTAAGGCCATACTCCTGCCTTTAACGGCTCAATATTTTGATTTAGATTTCGGCGAAACAGCCAAACCACTAAAAATGCTTATAACTCTTAAGGATGCACAAGAATACTTTACCTAAAGAGTTGCTGCATCAATTTCAATCGGAGCTGCCGTGCGCTACATAAGCTTTATAAGCATACATCCACAAATCTTTGCTCCCTATTTGAACATCGGTGTTTTTGCAGCAGCGGCAAAAAAAATAGGATTAACGATGCAAGTTATCAACCTTAGAGACTTTGCTGTAGATAAACACGGTAGTATAGACGCATTGCCTTATGGCGGTGGTGACAGTATGGTTTTTCGCCCCGAGCCATTAGTCGCTGCAATAGCCGCAGCACGCAAGATGGCCGAAGAAGCTTTGTCGACCAAAGTTCTTTATCCATCGCCAAAAGGCCGTGTTTTTAGCCAGAACGATGCTCAACTCCTTGCGGAAAGTCCCGAGCATCTCATTTTTATTTGCGCGCGCTTTGCTGGTATTGATCAACGAATTATCGATAACTATGTGGACGATGAAATTTCACTTGGAGACTATGTTGTAGCAGGGGGCGAGTTGCCGTCTTTGCTCATCGCCGAAGCAGCGCTGCGTTTAATACCTGAAGTTTTAGGTAATGAACTTAGCGCCTTAAATGATAGTTTTGGAAAAGGAAATGTAGGTAGTCTTGAAGCGCCAATCTATACTCGTCCTTTAGAATTTGAGGGAAAGCGAGTGCCTGAAGCCTTGGTTTCGGGAAATCACCAGGCAATAAAGGCCTGGCGCGAAGAGCAATCTAGATTATTAACGCAAAATAAACGCCCAGATCTTGCTAGCAAACGCAGATCGTGATACTGCTTTGATAAAGAAGAAAGAAGAAGAGCAGCGCAGGTCACAAGGGATTGATTGATCCTTTGACATTTACCTAAATTCTCGAGGGGTGCTACCATGAGAAGTTTCAAGCAATTTACAAGTGGAATTTTGAGTCTTGCTTTTTGCGGACTGCTATCATCGAATCAAGCTCTTTCTCAACGCGATCCTTCAGCAGAAACGCCAAAGAAACCTACCCTAAAACCCAGCGGAATAGTTATAGATGGTGACATCGTGGTTGCGGGTACCGGTTGTAGTGATTTGAAAAGCGGCTCTGTTAGCAAAAATGGTGATTTGTTTTGGGTTACTTTAGATGAAACTATCAAAACAGAACTGCCTGCGGGAGACTCATTAAAACGTTCTGCTTGCAACATTTCAGCAGACATTGTTGTTCCTGCAGATTGGCAATACCGCGTCGTCTCTCTCTTTTCATGGTACGAAGGACAGTTGCTTGATCAGGTACAGGCAGAGATTTATAAAAAAGCAGGTATCCAAGGAAAGGGACTGGCCTCTGCGCCGACTAAAATTATAAACGGTGCTGGAAACAAAAATGGATTTCATCAGGGTGTTTTTGCAGATGATAGCCCATGGTCACCATGTGGCGGTGGACGCAATGTAAATATCATGTACAGCCAAATTCTAAAAGTAGCTACAACGAGCGCTGTTGGCAGTTCGGCAGCTGGAGAGTCAATTTTTGAAACATGGTCAACATTAGTTGCGCGTTTAGAGTGGCGTAAGTGTTGAGCTGACTCCAAGAAGTTTTAGAATTTTTTCTTGCGGCCCTTGGTTTATTCCAGTGGCCGCTTTTTTAATTCTGATGAGATTTTCAATTTCTGGCAGAATAATAGGCTCACATTTAGTTATTCTATAAGGCGCCTGCATTTTAGATAAACTGAGGACTTGCCGAGCCTTGTCCACAAGATTTTGATCTAACATTCCTGGTAGGATTGCACCGAGTCTTGCTAAACGCTGAAGTGCGTCTGTCGGAAGCTTTTTGTAAATAGCTGCTGCAGGTATTCTTCTTTTTTTTATATAATCAATAAAAGCCAACCATATTTCTATTCTACTTTGTTTTGAAATATTGTTTGTTTCTGCAAAACTCCACCAGATTTTCGGACTTTTCAAGCCGAAGTTATAGAGAGTATTTAATTTATAGAGCACATTATGGGTTTGTGGTGCAAAAAATTGTGAGCCCAATGGTTGTTTTTGTTCAAGAGGATCTTTTTTGCAAATAAATAATTCGAAATTATTTTCAAAGCGATGATCTTGGCAGCGTTCTAGCAAGTCAGATATATTTGGAAAGTTCCACAAGGGGTTTTCAAGATCATCTAATTCGCCATAGCGATCAAAAAGACCAAATACAGTAAGATTTTGCTTATGTAAATTTTCTACGAGCTCAGAAAAATCAATATACTGCTCCAAAGGATGTAAAAAAGTGTCAGAAAATTTATTGTCATCGAATTGTTTAAGGTCAAGCATAGACCTCGGAATCCGCTCATTAAAAAATGGCTGTTTCTCGGCAAGAATGGCAATAATTTGGCGTGCAAAATCTAGGTCAGTTTTTTTAAAAGGGTTTATTTTTAAATCGTTGAATGCAGATTGGAGTCGGTGTATCCAAGTTCTACCCTGACTGTTATAGATCATTAGGCGCAGTGTTCCATTTGGCTTGAGCCGCGAACTTATTGTAGATAGAGTTTCATAGGGACGCGCCAAATGATGGAGGACGCCGTAACAATCAATATGATTATAAGTTTGAGATTGATTAAGTAAATAGGCTTGAATATCAGCTTGGATGTAGTGATGTTGAGTAGAAAAAAAATCTAAGTTCCGCAGTTTTGCCCGCTGTAAACTTTTATGTGATAAATCGACGAAATATAAAGCATGAAATTTTTCTTCCCAATTTTTTATAAGTTGCGGTAGCATTTCGCCGCAGCCTATAGTTAAAATTTCTTTTGATTTTTTGAGACTATTAAGCTGTGTACCACAGAGTGCAGCTGAAAAATCTGAACTTGTGAGATAGGCTTGTGCTAATGCGGCTCGCGCCATAATTGGATAATTGGGATAGGGAAAGTAGGTATAAAACTTTGCCACTTGCTCAGTCAAGAGCTTTGGAGTTTGATTTAAAGAGGTACTGTGCAACTCCCTCTCCTAATCTAAAGTAATGCCAATATGATCTAAAAATCTGCTGTTATGATCTAAAGATCTGCTGTTATGATCTAAAGATCTGCTGTTATGATCTAAAGATCTGCTGTTATGATCTAAAGATCTGCTTTGCCAAGAAGCACAACATTTAATTTTTCATTTTCTAGGTTTAATAAAGAGATCGGTGTTTTTTTCCCACGCTGAGTTTGAGTCATAACGACGGGACGATTAATTTGACGAGAAGCGTTGATGCGATAATCACCCATTAGACCGGAGTAGGGGCTGTGTCTAACTATTGCTTTGGAAAGACTTTTGGGTAAGGCGCTTTTCGCATTTTTGTATGCATGTGCTGCGAGTATAATTGCGTCGTATGCTAAAGCACCGATTGTTGAGGCTTTTCTATTATTTTGAGTAAAAAAATCTGAACTGAATTTTTTATTAAGGTGAGTGTTTACATCTAGATGGTAATGCTCAAGCATAAAAATATTTAAACTTTTCTGAGATTCACTCAGTTGAGTTAAAGCTAAACTGTCCCAGTTTTCAGTAGCAAGTATAGGCACTGCCCAATTCATTGTTTGCAGGGCTTTAAGAATTGGCTCAGCGCGATTAAGAGAAAAAGGAAGCAATATGGAAGTGACTTGCTGCTCTTTTAAGTTTTTTAATAGCGTTAAAATCTCTTGAGATTTCTCTGGTAAGCTGAATTGATTGGAAACAAGTCCCATTTCTTTAAAGTATTTGGAAAAGGCTTCGCCCAATATATGCGGTTTTCTAGATAATTCAGGTCGAATGACCGCTGCAACTTTAGAATTCAAATGCTGTGCTGCAAATCCTGCCATAAGATAAGCTTGTTGTGCTTCGTCAAGAACTAGATTCAAGGGCTGAAAGTCTACTTCTTTTTGCATAGCTGTAATTGCGACAAAAGGACTAATAAAAATTTTTTGATTTTCCGATGCAATTGTTGCAATGGTTTGGCTTGCTGTTTCGCCGATGCTTCCAATTAATATTTGAACGGCATTTTTGTTTAAATAATCTGTTAAAAGTGACTTTGTGAGATTTGGGCTCCCTTTGTTGTCCAAAAGATTGAAATTGAAATGTGAAGCTAATTCAGCTTCTGTCCCTTTTAGGTGAGTGATCGCAAGCTGCATTGCAAGGTGAACTTCTTCGCCAAATGCGCTTAAGGAGCCAGAAGTGGGCATCACTGCAAGCACATTAAGGGAATCTATAGCTTTTTGCTCCTCTTTTGAAACTCCATATAAATAGGGACTTTTTAGTATTAAAATAAAAACAACACCACTTAGAATATGACTTAATTTTCGTTTTGAATTTAGCATCAACTTTGTCCCTTTTGTTTTCAAACTTTTTGTTTTCTAACTTTTTGTTTTCAAACTTTTTGTTGATCAGGATTTATTATCGATTCATAGTTAGCAATATTATGAAACAGCCGCTGCTTAATAGCAATAAGCGAAGGGCTCTAAAAAGGAGATGTTTTGAACTCTGAACTATGGAAAAAATTTTGGGACGAGGGTTCGACTCCTTGGAATCTTGGGAGAGCACATCCTTTTTTAAAATTAATTGTTGAAAAAGTCGAAAACATTTCCGCAAAGAATATTAATGAAAGCAGCATATTAGTGCCTGGCTGTGGCCATGCTCACGACGGCGCGGCTTTGGCAGAAATGGGAGCAAAAACTGTAGCTTTTGACGTAGTTGGAACTGCAATCAATCAAGCAAAGGCGCTTTATGGGCACAGGGAAAATTTACAACTACTTGTAGAAGATGCACTGAACCTTCCAAACTCTTGGAATGAAAGTTTTTCTGCCGTTTTTGATCGCGCGATGCTTTGTGCTTTGGCTCCCAAAGACCGATCTGTTTATCTTAAAAGTTGTTATAACGCTCTGCAGGACGGAGGCATCTTTTTTGGGCCTCTGTTTAGTGAAGTCCAAGTCCTGCAAGGGCCACCTTTTGCCTTAACTTTGGAACAGTTATTGGAATTGTTTTCAGAAAATTTTTCACTCCTATTTATCGAGCAAGTTTTTTGCACAGAAAAAACTGGCCCTATAAAACAAGAGTGGCTTGTAGCTTGGCGGAAAAAGTTTAAGAGACTTGGAACAATTTTATAGAGAAGTAGGTAGGAGTTATCTTTGCAAAGTGACGCGAAAATTGCCGAATTGGCGGAGCAAATATTAAGACATAAGCACGCCTACTATCGTGGAGCGCCGATAATAAGTGATTTTGAATATGATCGTTTAGAGGAGAAACTTAGAAATTTAGATCCAAAACACCCCATATTGCATTTAATCGGGAGCGATAAACCGGCCGCAATATCAAAAAAAGTAGTGCATAACAAGCCCATGTTGTCGCTTGATAAAACTTACGAAATGGAAGAACTCTTTAAGTGGCAGGGCCAAAATAAAATCGTAGGAATGATAAAAGTAGACGGTGTTAGCCTAAGCCTCATTTATAAAGATGGTTATCTCTTTCAAGCAAAAACACGCGGCGATGGTTATGAAGGTGAAGATGTTACGGAAAAATCCATTTGGATTAGTGATGTTGTAAAAACTATTAACAAAAAAATAGATTTAGAAGTTCGCGGAGAAGTCTATTGCAGTGAAAGTCAGTTTATTCATTTGTGCGAAGAAATGCAAAGGCGCGGTCTAGAAAGTCCTAGTAGTCCGAGAAATATTGTCGCGGGGCTGTTTGCAAGAAAGGAGCATAGCGATCTTCTGAGTTACTGCGGATTTTTTGCATTCGATTTGTTCAGCGAAGCTTTGAAATACAATTTTGAAATCGAAAAATTTGATTGGTTGAAGGAGCAAGGCTTTTTGTTGCCATTTCCAGAACTAATAGACTCTCATCAAGAGACAGAAAAATACTTAGGTTTTGTGAAAAACAAAATTTTGGAAGATGAAGTCGGAATTGATGGTGCGGTTTTTAGTTATAACTTGTTAAGCCTGCATCAAGAACTCGGCGAAACGGCTCACCACCCACGTTATAAACTGTCTTTTAAATGGCAGGGAGAAACTGCAATTTCAAAGATAGAAGCTATCGAATGGTCTACCTCTCGATTGGGGATCGTGACACCAGTTGCGGTTATTGCGCCAATACTTCTAAGTGGAGCGCAAATTCGAAATATCACTTTGCATAACGCACAGCACGTGCGGCTCTTTAATTTAAAGTCGGGTGATGAAATTGAGCTGGTGCGTTCAGGAGAAGTCATTCCAAAATATTTGCGCACGCTGACCCAAGCACAAGGTGTGGCAGTGATTCCTAGCCATTGCCCTAGCTGCCACTCAGAGCTGAATTTTGATGAAGTACGTTTAATTTGCTCAAATACTGCTCACTGTCCGGCGCAGCAAATTGGCCGTATTTTGAATTGGATTCGCTGTGTCGGTATTGAAGATTTGAGTGAAAAAAGACTGCAACAAATGATAGGCCTTGGTATGGTGAAGTCCATCCCAGATTTGTATCGTATTCAACTGCAAGATCTTCTGCGTCTGCCTTTGACGAAAGAAAAAATGGCACAAAAAATATTTAACAACATTCAAAAAACGCGAGAGTTGGATCTTGCTGTATTTTTAAATGCATTAGGTTTTCGTGGTATCGGCTTAACTACTTGGGAGCTGATTTGTGAACAGACCCAGGATTTAGAGTCGTTTAGAGTCTTGGAAAAATCAAAGCTCTTGGCAATTCCCGGAATCGCAGAGGTCATGGCAGAACAAGTCATCGGTGGATTTAAAGACAAAAGTGAACTTATAGATGAACTTTTGCGGGTAGGAATATCCATAAATTCTAATACAAAAAAACTATCGCAGCTGAATAGTCGTTTAAAGGGGCGGATTTTTGTAGTTACTGGAACACTGTCTTGTCCGCGATCAGAAATCGAACAAAGAATTAAAAATTTGGGTGGAAAGCTGGCATCTCAAGTCAGTAAAAATACCTATGCCTTGATAACAAATGATACAGCTACTCAATCGAATAAAGCCCGCGCAGCTCAGGAACTTAAAATTCCAATTTGGACTGAAGAGTTTTTTAACAGGCAGCTTGCGGAGAATAGTTAGAGATCACTTCTTAATCTAATTTATAAAAATCAGGATTAGAAACCTCGCTCAGCAAGGTCACTTAATAATCGGGCATAAAAAATTCGATGGTTGAAATGTTTTTTGCCAAGCGCGGTCAATTTTAAAATTGGGTGACCAACTTGATCAAGATGATCAGCATCGATTTCATGATGGTTATTAACCTGCTCCATTATCGAAGAATCAAATCCCACTAAACCGTCGTTAGCTCCTTCAAGTTTATTGAGAATTTTATGTGGAGTGGCTAAAAGCAGGCTGACTTTGTCAGTATATCCATCATTATTTTCTTCTTTGTATTCCTCTTTGTTTTCTTCTTTGTTTTCCTCTTTGTTGTTTTTTTCTTTAGCGCCCCAAAGAGTCATATTGGCTTTGCCACCAAAAGACTGGTAGTAAACTCGATGATCATAGGGATTTTCGAACTCAAAAGTGTTGTTTATATATTCTCGCGTAAGTTGATCTATTGTTGTGTAGGCGCTTTCCCAGCTTACTTGATATCCAGAAAAATAGCTGAACAAGGATAAAACGGCTTTCTTAGCCAAGCCCTTTAAGCGTGGTGCCAGCTTTCCAAGCGCGACATCAGCGATGCTTGTACCTTTATGAGGCGTGCCGATCGTAGTTAGTGAAGCAATTTTGTCGCCATAGCCTAATTGGGAAATCAGGAGGCGTCCATCCAAACCGCCCATTGAATGGCCTATAAGGTTGACTTTCTCTGCACCCGTTTGAAGGAGAATTTGGTCAATTTGTCTTGCAAGCGCTTTTGCTCGCACAGAAATCGGTGCGATTGCGGGAACTTTTGTTACATAAACTGAGTAACCTTGCTCTGCTAAAAACTGCGGGACTTTGTAAAAATAGTCAACGCCAAGTATATAAACGTCCGACCCAAATAAGCCATGTGCGAGAATTACAGGGTATTTTGTAATCTGAAAGGGAAGCGAATCTTCGTCTTCATTTAAAAGTTTGGAACTGTCGTTGTTGTTTGTTTGGCCTGAAAAAATAGACGCAAGTGGATTAATCAATCCGTTCGATTCATTCGTAAATTCTAAAATATCCTCAGCGAAAGAAATAGATCCCTGGATAAAACCAAAAAACAAAATGAAAAATACGCAATGGCGTGACACTGCATTTTTTAAATACACACGAGTAAAAATTTCAAATTTCAAGGAGACTCCTCTCGATTTGCTATTTAAATGCAAATTGTCCTAACAGAAGACTAACATTTCATGTTTATTTGGGGAAGTGCTTATTGAGTGAGCCTTTCGAGGAGTGTGAAGAAAAAAAATTTCTACTTTGACTAAGCGTCCAATTGAAGTTAGAGTCCGAAAGTATTTAAAAAATTATTTTTAATTTCTAACTTTAAATTTGGGGGGCCTCATGGTCGCAAACTTGTATGGTATTTTTAAGCCTATAACTCTTAGTGTGGCTCTAGCAACGCTGCTTTCTTGTGGTCAAAATAACGATACTCTGTCTTCTGTTTCTGATTTAAATCCCGGCCCTGATTCCAATATTAAAATTGCTGGATTAGCCAAAGAAATTAATGCAAAAGACGTAAATACCGTAAAAATCCTCCCAAATACTCTTGTTCCAAAGGGTTTGATGGTTTACCTGATTGGATCTGGACCAAGTAGCAGTTTTAATAATTGGAAATTTATCACCGAACTTTATGAGTCTATTCATAATATTAATGTAAACAGTGGTTTGCAACCTACTGTGGGCTTAGCAACTGTAGGTGAAGCGGAGCTAAAAAACCAAGAGATAACCCTGGTCGTTATGCACTCTAAAGGGGAAGGCTCTTATTATAATAAATTCGTGACTCACGTAGATAAGTATATGGCGAACAAATACCCTAACTTTGACGGGCGGCTTCGTCTAGCACCCATGGAAACAATAGAACGCAATAGCTGGGATTTGTGGATACAAGATTTTGGTGAGTTTGCAATGGCGAGTGTAGATGGAGTAGCCGATGACGTTTATATGGTTGTCGATACAAATCGAAACGAAAATCGCGGAGTCTTTAGCCCTGAAGTTTTCCAAAAATTATTCGGAATTCCTTTGGTTCATTTAGGTTCCAATGTAGATAATTCAGCTCAATATGGTGGCAATATCGAAGCAACACCAGAAGGTGTTTTTTATATGGGAGATTCTGTTGATGATCCTTCTTATTCGGCAGATGGAAAAACTTCACCTCTTTTTGACATCATTAAATCTAAAGGCAATCCGGATGGAAAAAAATTATCGTCTAATTGGCTAGCTGTGGGCCATGTCGATGAGTATATGACTTACATTCCTTCTAATCAGACCTGTTCATCTACCTTGGTTTGGGGCAGCCCGCTTTTAGCGCTAAAAATGATGTTAGAGCAAGCAAGCGATCAAGAATTCAAGTTTTTTTCAGACGAATTTGCTGAGTTGTATGTCGGATATGATCCAAATGATCAGGATGTCTATGTCGATGTTCATCTTACTCGCCAGCAGATAAAAGCAGCTTTAGATAGCTTTGCGAAAGCACCTTCGGCAATTGTTTCAAGCAATATTGCAGACTACGATTTAAGCAAGGCGCCTAAACTATTTGCTGAACTAGAAAAAGGTGTAAATCTTGGTTATAAAGATATGATGAAACTTATTCGAGATCCAAAATCAATTGCATCTTTTTATGTCTGGCGCAATTTAGTTGATCAAAAAAACATTTTAGCTTCTGTAGAAACTGTTCAAAAAGATCGGGCTTGTCAGCAAAGTGTCGAAATTCCGCAAGCGATGTTGCCAAATTTTGCTGTGGACGCAAACTATGGATACGGTATTTGGTACAAAGACTCCGCTCACCTTCCAGGGATGACTAATGCTCTTGTTCTCAGAGATAGTGCAATTATGGGTGATCCTTGGGTTCAAACAATGCGCGACTACGTTAAAAAAGAAGTTGGACTTCATTTGGGTGGCGCAGAAAAAATTCAATTTGTAGATGATTTAGTTTATCACTATGCTTTGGGTGAAGTGCACTGTGCAACAAATGTAATTCGTGAAAAAAATATGCAGTTTACTTTCTAATATAACACTTTATCAATTCGAAAATAGCACCTTAAAAGGGTGCTATTTTTTTGTGTGCGATTTTAGGATGAAAGTCGTTTGAAAAATATGTGCGAAGTAAAGATATTTAATCTTCGTAGAAACGTATAAGCGCTTTTAAAACTAATGGTAAGTCGTGAGTTCCTGCACTTTCCCTAATCGAGTGCATCGCGAAGGTAGGAACTCCAATGTCTATTGTTTTTATACCCAACAAAGATGCTGTAATTGGACCGATTGTACTGCCACAACGCATATCATTACGTGCAACGAATTTTTGTACTGGCACTTCCACTTGGCGGCACAACCATTCAAAATACGCTGCCGAATCGCTCATGGTTGCATAATTTTGATTAGCATTACTTTTTATAACAGGTCCTCCATTTAGAAGTGGGACATGTTGTGCATCGTGCTTCTCAAAGTGATTGGGATGTATTGCATGAGCATTATCTAGAGAAACAAAAAATGAACGAGCTATACAATGGTAGTAGTCTTGGTTTTGGGCATAGGAAATGCGCTCAAGAGCATATTTTAAGAATGGACCCTCTGCGCCAGTGTCTGAACCCGACCCAACTTCTTCATGGTCTTTACAAACTAACATAGCAGTGTCTTGACTCTTACTTTCCAGAAGTGCTTTTAGCCCCAAGAAACAGCTCAACTGATTGTCAAGTCTAGCTGAAGTATAAAAGTCATTATTGATTCCGACGAGTGCGGCTTGTTGAACATCATATAGAAAAAGGTCAAAAGCCAGGACTTCTTTGCATTTGATGGCGTGTTCCGTGAATAATTGTTCCGCCAACAGAGAATTGAAATTTTTCTTTGCTGAGCTGGCAAATTGGCAAATCAAGGGTGGTAATTCTTTTTGTTTATTGATGTGTCTTTCTTCATTAATTCCAGGCGATAAGTGTATCGCCAAATTAGGGATTATTGCTACGGGTCGCCTAAAATCGATGTTTTTGTGGGCAAGTTTATTTTCTGAATCAAGATAAGAAAGTCGCCCAGCAATAGAAAGATCCCGATCGAACCAAGTGCTCAATAAGGCTCCTCCATAAACCTCGACACCTAAACTATGGTAATTTTCAAAATATTGGTCGGCATTGGGTTTAATTTTTAATCCGGGGCTATCTGTGTGAGTCCCGATGATTTGCAAGCGCGGCTGCTTTTTAGTTTCGCCTTGTTTAAAGGCAATAATAGAGCCTGCTTTGCGAATAAAATATCCTTGGTGATCAGCAATAATCCATTCGCCAGTTTCATTGAGTTCTTTGAAGCCTTGCTTAGTTAAGGTCTCAGCAATAGTTTGAACACAATGAAAAGGTGTTGGCGATGCTGCGATAAATTTCTTTAGTTCTTCCCAACATCGCGTTGTTTCTTGGGAAAGGTGATGACTCATAGAATCTCTATCTTTGGACTAGATATTAGTGCTTAGGCTACAAAAATAGGCGACAGCTGCAGACTCTGCATCCATAGGGCACGACTCTGGGTTTCGATTTTTTTCAATAGGGTTTGCTTTAATATTTAAAAACACTTCGCTATTTGTCGCTTGCGATGCATAGCTTTTCAAATTTTTAAGATTGGCCAACGCATTGATATCAGCAATTTTATTATTGCTTAAGTCTAAATGGATCAAATTTGAAAGCGAGCTTAAAGGCGATAGATCGCTGATATTGTTTAAAGAGAGGTCAAGATCTTCAATTGCGAGCAAATTTGCTAAAGGAGAAATATCTTCGAGATTGTTTCCACGCAAATCTAAATGTGTTAGAGAGGTCATTTGAGCGAGAGCTTGTATATGAGCTAATTTGCCACGTTTAATGATAGTACCTTTGATGACGAGCTTTTTTAAACTCCGCAAACCAGCAATGCTTTCCAAGGAACTTAGCTCTGGGCAAGAGTTGATGTTTAATTCGCTAAGTTGAGTCAAGCTCTCGAGCCCATTGAGCTTAGAAAAAAGATGATCTGTCAGGGTGAGTTTCTCTAAGTTTTCAAAAGAAGCTAGAGGTCGAAGATCTAATAAAACTGGCGTTTCAGCGGTATGAACTGTGACCCCAAATTCGTTTTTTTGTGAGATCAAATTGCCTTTCAATAGAAGAGAATTTTTGCGCTTAGTAATAGTTTTTCTCAACAAATCTTCGGCTGCTGCACAGTCATTTTGATCAACATAGGCTTTGAGAAAGTCGATAGAGGCTTTTATATTCGCATCACCTGGATTTAAGCAGTATTCCAAAAAGGAGTTAATTCCCTTCGGAAGTATTTTGGGCGAGCTTTCAAAGCCAACTAAGCTAGTTCTAGACTCTGGCGCAGCTGAAGGATCTGTATTTTCGAACTTTTCTTCAACTTGCACTCTACGTGGGTCTCTATCTATAAAGTCTTGCGCTGTCAGAGGTTGTCGAGAATAGTCACTTGAATCGGAGCCACAATTAGTAAGGTGTAAAAAAGTGAGAATGAGAAATATTTTCTTAATGAAATTATACTTACCAGCTGATAAACAAGGTATCGAATTGAGCTTCATCATTCAAATATCCTTTAAAATTGACACAATTAATTAACACCATTGAGATTTAATCAATCTTTTATAGCAAAAAGTTGAATAAAATTGCACGTATATTTTTGTTAGGAATTAGTTAGTGCATTCAGTGGGAGCAAATTTATCAATGAGTAAATTATAGAAGAAAACTCAATTATTACATTAGGTTGCGCAATGGATAATTGTAAAATCTCTGGTGTGTCGTGTTTAGTTATTGAACATATCCTCAACTTTTAAGAGGCGTACTAAAGTCGCCAATAGATCATTTTTCACGGTCAAACTTTGTGCCGAACCCTGCAACCAGCTGCATATAAAAAGAGCCGTCTTTGTATTTATTGACATTCGAACGCAGGCAATTTCTGTGTTTTCTTCATTCAGATTCTCGATAAGAGGAGGGAGAGAAGTGCCTAATATATTGCTCCATTGCTCACTCATATAATTTTCAGTTTCTTGAAAAGTTAAGGCGGACTGTTCAGGATCAATTGGTACAAATTTTTCTGTTCGACAATAAAAATGCATTCCTGAAAAGAGTGTATTTGAATGTGAATTAAGGTTTGCAGAGGTGATAAGGAGAGCCTGCTCTATGCCTAGCTTTCTTAAAGTCGAATTGATAATTGTATAGGCTTCGTCTGTCGAACGACACAAATTTAATTTGGTTCTAGCATGATTTAGGGCTGCAATAGCAGTAACTGTATGCGAGAACGGAGGGCGGGGAGTCACAAGGGTTAACTGCGCATCGATTGTTGGAACACTTGATTTACTGTTTGTTTGCTCAGCTTCTGTTGTTTGGTCAGCTTCTGGTGTTTGGTCAACTTCTGGTATCACCTCTTCTTCAACTTCAGCTTCTTCATCTTGTTGCGCTTCGAAGGTGATATTTGAACCTATATTCACCATTGTTGCTGAGGTATTTTTTTCAAGTTGATCTTGTGGGGTATTATGTGCTTTATCTATTGGTATCTCAAAAAACAATTCTGTTATATCTTCGACATTGTTATCAATATTCATTGTTTCTAGAGTATTTTGTATGTCAGCTTGCTGACTCATCACAGGGGCGATATTTGCGTCAAACGAATCTTCCCCCAGTCCCCGTTGATTTGCGTATTTAATATCGATAAATTGATCAAAATTAATTAAAGTTTCATCGTCCGGGAGGTCGATTTCGCCGGCGTTTTCCGAAGTGTTAAGCAGTTGGCTGCTTAGACTTTCAAGCCCAAAGTCTAGCTCTTTGTCTACTTCTATGTCTTCCTCTACTTCTATTTCTTCGAGGTCTTTAAAGTCGACTTTTCCAGATTCGTCGAGATTGCCAGGTTCAAGGGGTAAGTTATGTTCGAAATTATGCGGGTCTGTATTATTTTGAAAGTCAGATTCTAAATTTTCCAAATTCGTATCTTCGTGGCCACTAGATTCGGATACAAGAGGAACCTCTGTGACCGCATCTAATGCCGAATTTAAAATTAGTGGAGGCTCTGGATTACCGACCCTTTCGTTATTAATATCATGCTCAGAAGTAAGATTTGATTTGGCATTCACAGGCTCAAGAGCGGTGAAATCAGGAATCCAATTTCTAATTGCATCATAGAGTTCGGATCGCGGAGAAACCAGCGCTTGGATTCGTCGGCCAGAAAAGAATTCTAGTTGCCGAATGGTTTCTCGGTCTAGAGGGTCGAGCATCGCGACCCTTAGGCTGTTGTCTGCAAATGATAAGGGCATGACTTCTAGTGCTGTAATCAAATTTTTATCTAGGGCATAGAATGCTCGCTCATCGACTATTTTTCCGAGATCTGCTGGAGCCATCTCAAAGTCGGTACTATTGGCAATAATGGCGCTCAGTTCATAATCATCTAAAATATTATTAAATAATATCGACTTAGCAAATGCAGCAGGACCACTTCCACTTTTTTTTATGAGCTGGCGGCGCTCGACTTCGCTTAAAAGCCCTTCACTGGTTAGTAGGTCGCCCAACAAAGAATGTGACATCTTTTCTCCAAAGAGCATTTTTGGATGCAAGTTCCAAAATATTTGCTTATTATGGGCACTTATTGTTTTATTATCGCAGTTTTAGCGTTTGGATTCAAATTGCGGGTCTAGTTAGGATTGTTTCTCAAGAGGAAAATGATTATGAAAAAACCAAAGAGTTTAGCAAAAGAAGTTAGAAGTCCAGACGTCGTACAATTAGAGCTTATTCATGTATTAGATTGGATGCTGCGGTATAAAGTTTATTTAATAAGTTTGCTTTTTGTCATTATTGCAGGGGTCGGTGGATTTTTTGCCTATGGAGAGTGGCAAAGTTCTAAAGAATTGAAACTTGCTGAAGAAGTTGCAAAGATTGATGCAATCCAACAAAAAGAAATAGAAAGCGCAGATAAACTTAAAGAACCATTGCGTTTGCAGTTGGAAATCATTGAAAAACAGTTGACTTCAGAGCCTGATAACGATTTGGCTAAAGCTACGAATAAGAAACCTTTGACTGATGCAGAAAAAAATTCTTTGGAAGCAAAAAGCAAAGACCTAGAGCAACAAATTGAAAAAATTAAGCCCGATTATTCTGCTTCTCTGGCGGCTTATACAAAATTTTTCAATCTACACGAAAAAGAAAAGGCGGGCTGGTTATCTGGATTTAAAGCTATGGCGATTTTGCTGGAACAAGACAAAAAAACTGAGGCTAAGGAGCTTTTGAATCGCATTAATGCACTGTCGTTAGGAAGTTCATTTTATCAAACACAGGGCCGCTTAAATTTAATTGGTATCTTGGAAGATGAGAGTAAATTTAAAGAAGCTTTGCTTGAAATAGATTCTTTAATTAAGACGGCCCCAAAAGAACTTCAGCCATATGTTTTAATGGTAAAGGCGAGAATTGAATACTCAATGAATGATTTTAAAGCAGTGGAAGCGAGTATTCAGAAAATTCTTTCAGAGCACCCAGAAAGCCAAGAAGCAAGACAAGCAAAAAGCTTGCGCGTTTTGATAAACTAAAAGTTTTTTCTCAATTACAGAAAGTCTGAAATGCGCTTAGTTTTAATTCATCTTTTTTTGCTTTTTTTTAACACCTTATGTTTTGCGGCAAGCAATCTCGAAATTAGAGAACTTCGGCCTCCCAAAATAGGCGTCCTTTCTTTTGAAGCAATGATGAATGAACAAAAGCCACTTGCTAAAAGCGCAATGGCTGGTGCGGTTGCGAAAGATGGGGTCTTATTTGCAACTTATTCAGACTCATGGCTTTTTTCTTTCGACCTGCAGAGCAATAAGTATTTATGGTGGACAGAATTAGCAGCACCTGTGTCTACATCGATACTGGTGCAACAAGATAGTTTAATTATTGGTCTTCGAGATGGGCATGTTAAAAAAGTTGATTTAAAATCCGGTAAAATTTTGTGGGATGTTTCGCTCGACGTATTTAGTAGCAGAAAACTTGTTGCACATCTTAATGAAGTTTATGTTTTTACCGCATCGCAGAAGTTATATTCAATCGACAATCAAAGTGGCAAAGTTGCGTGGGTATATGACGCGGGCTTTCCTGACAATCTCATTATAAGTCACAGCTCTCCACCTTTAATTTCGGGCGAGCAAATTTATATCGGTTTAAATTCTGGCATTGTTCATGTTGTCAGTCGCCAAAATGGACAGCGGGTTGGCGAAATTTCTTTTGCTAGTCCTTCTACTGAACGTTTCTATGATGTTGTTGGTGAATTGAGTATCGTCGGTGAGTTACTAGTCTATGCGCGCTACGATGGCATGGTGCAGGCTGTTTCGCGAGGATCATCTACCGGCTCAGTGGCCTGGCAAAAAGCAATGCCTGCAATTTCTGCAGTTCATGCTGATGCTGGACTGATTTTTTTAGCTACTGTCAGTGGCGATGTTTATGCGATCAATGGAATAGATGGTAAGACGCTTTGGCAAAGTCGTGCAGTACCAGGAGCCTTTTTTATAAAAATTCTTGCTGACAGCATATATGTCCTTTCTGCAAACGGGCAAATTGTAGCAATGGATCCGAAGAGTGGGGCTATGATTTGGATAGATGACTTAGGTGGGCGTTTAGCGGCCGAGCCTTTTATTTGGAATGGTGGAATTTACATCACCTCTGGCCTAAATAACCTATATTCTTACCAAATTAGATCATCTAAATTTTCTGAAAAAAATAGATTAATAAATAATTGAAAAATGTGAACTAAATTTCCCTTAAAGTATTGGTACTTAGTTTCCGATAGGGAGCAGGTCACCGAATTTTAGGGAGCGAGCATGAAGTTTAAAAAACATTTGTTTGAAGGCCATTTTCTTGCGGCTTTTTTGCTTGGCTCTATATTGACTTCTTCTCAGTCTTGCAAAGAGAAGCGTCCAGCACCGGCCCCATTCGATAATTCTAGTGGATTAACTGAAGAGATTATAGACGATCCAACTGCTACTGCCTGCACTCCCGAGTCGCCTTGCACTTATCAGATCACCGGTATTTTTTTAAATTTAGGGGGCCTATGTTCAAACGTTGTTCATAATGCGCCTATGCCGCTTATAGCTGCCAGAGAACAGCTTGAAACGGTCATCAATAGTGATAGAAACACGAGTGATCTGTCTTGCTATTCTTGTCCAAATAATTTGGAAGTTCAGGATGGACTTACCTCGTCATTTAAAATCGTTGGTTTTACATATACGGAAACAAAACAAATTGATGCTACGCAGGAATCTAAAAGTTTAGGTGAGCCGAGCGATACCAATCCAAAGACTTGTGAATCACAGGTTCCAGATCCGAATCCGGTTCCTCCTGTTACTGATGCCGTTCCAGCAGCATGTCTGGAAG
>JAGOVF010000188.1:0-1325 GCA_018060885.1 Oligoflexales bacterium
GGGAAGCAACAAAGATCGGCAAGACTTTGGTAAAACATAACCAACTTTTTGAAAAACATAACCGACTTTTTCAAAAAGATAACGAGCAATTTTAAATCGTAAACCGTCTTTTGGTTCGGGAGAAACCGTCTCTTCGCCATCAGACGGTTTCTTATTGACCTTTTGCTACCGTGCAAACCGGCGCGAGACACCGTGTTAATACAATCACAAACCGTCAAGACATAAAAAAAGGCAAGAGTATGAACTCCTGCCTTTGCGCCTATAATAATTTGAATATACTATAAGATTATAGGTACAAAGATAATACATTATACTGTCAATTCCAAATCATTGTGGTTATTTTATTAGGTGTTATTACAAGGTGTTTTTGAAACCATTCTCGGTGAAAACTATAAGTTCCTAGCAAGTTAATGACAACACATGTATCTCTCTCGTAGCGTTGGGCACATTAACGGCAATGTTGCTTTTGATAGAAGGTGACTACGGGTATTGAGAAATGACTACCGAAGCGATAATATTTAATTGTAAAATCATACATATTACGCATAATAAATTAAAATTAGTTATCTTTGCGATAACACAATATAAATTCCTTCAAGATAGATGACTGCATCGATTATGAAGTTATTATGTTGAAATGAAACCAGTACAAGTCAAGAATCAGAACAAGTTGGCATTATGATAAAAAATATTATTCAAAGCAACGAAACCGTAACTCCAAACGCACAAACACTGAAAGTGTTGCATACGCATTTCCCCCAATGCTTCGACAAGGAAGGCAAATTCGACATTGATAAGTTCAAAGATCTGATTAAAAACGATATAGATATAACCCACGAAGGATACGATCTTAACTTTCTGGGGAAAAACTATGCTAAATTATTGGCTTCTATTGATACGACTACGGTAGTTCAGCCTGATTTGGAGCACAATGTTAAACCCGAAAATGCAAATAGTCAAAACCTTTATATCAGTGGCGACAACCTCGATGGGCTAAAACATTTGCTAAAATCATACACAGGTGCAGTGAAGTGTATCTATATAGATCCGCCATACAACACAGGTTCGGATGGATTTGTGTACAATGATAATTTTAACTTTACGTCTCAGGAACTGATAGACAAACTAAGCATTAGTGAAGAGCAGGCACAGAAAATCTTCGATCTCACCACCAAAGGGCGTGCTTCGCATTCGGCATGGCTTACCTTCATGTATCCACGTTTGTTGCTTGCCCGCGATTTGCTTACCCCCGATGGCGTCATATTTATTTCAATAGATGATAACGAACAAGCTAATCTGAAGTTGATTTGTGATAGTGTTTTTGG
>JAGOVF010000188.1:1425-5059 GCA_018060885.1 Oligoflexales bacterium
TTGGCATAGAGCGTATTAAACGCGCAGCTGCCAAAATAAAGTCCGAAACCAAAGCTGATATTGACTACGGTTTCAAACATTACACCTTGGTAGAGCCGTCCGAAGATACAATTGATAAATTAGAAGAATTTAAAGAGACTGAAATGTTTACCAATAACGATACCTTATCGCTGTTTGGCAAAGAAACCGTACTCGAAACATGGTTGGTGAAAGACGGGTATGGCTTTGGGGCAAAAGTAGAAGATGTGAAATTAGCCGATTACACAGCTTACTTGTGCGGTAAACACCTATATTTTATTGAAGCAGGAATCAATGAAAATGACATGGTGGCACTACTCGATCGGTACCAGCAAGAACCGTCATTCAGTCCCGAAAACATTGTTGTCTTTGGTTACAGCTTCAATTTTTCACAAACAGAAATGCTTCGCAAAAATCTGTTTGTACTGCGCGATTCTCATAAAAACCTAAAAGCTAACTTTGACATCAGATACTAAGCATTATGGAGCTAATTTTACAGACAGGGCTTACCCACCAGCAAAAAGCAGTTGACTCCATTGCTGATGTATTCAAAAATACAACTATCAGCCAACCGAATCAATATTACGGTAATCCAGAAATTTTTCCCGATGGTATTCTATTTGAGAATATAAAGCAAGTTCAAAAAACAAATGGGCTTCACAGTTCATTGCGCATCCTTTCAAGAGAAGTCAAGCCGCTCCATTTGGATATTAAAATGGAGACCGGTACCGGAAAAACATACGTTTATACGCATGCCATTTACGAATTACACCGGCAGTACGGCATTAACAAGTTCATTGTAGTAGTGCCTTCACTTCCAATCAAAGCGGGTGCAGAACAATTTCTTGGTGATGGATACGTTCAAAAGCACTTTGAAAACACCTGTGGGTATGGGGCGCAAATAGAGTTATACACTTTAAAAGCGCAAGCAAAGAAAAAAGGAAAAACTTTTTTCCCAAGTGCTGTCCGTGCGTTTGTTGAAGGATCCTGTCAAACAAAAAACAGAATCTATGTATTGCTCACCAATATGCAATTATTGACAAACGGCAATATGCTTTCCCGCTCCGATTATGATTTTGGGGTCCATGGATACTACCGTCCTTTTGATGCGCTTGCCGCTACACAACCATTCGTAATTATGGATGAGCCACATCGTTTTCAACGTGACCAGAAAGCGTATGAACGAATTGTTGAAGAATTAAAGCCACAATGTATTGTACGCTTTGGAGCTACATTTCCCGACATCGCAGTTGGGAAAGGGAAGAATAAAACAACAAAGAAAGATTATCTCAATCTTTTGTATGACCTTAATGCTTGCGAATCATTTAATCAAAATCTTATTAAAGGTGTAGCCAAAGAGCATTTTGAACCTTTATCTTCCAAAGATGAGAAAATAAAAATAACATCAATCGAAAGTAAAACCTCAGCAATTTTTAATCATATATCAGTCAACGGACGTAAGTCATACACTTTACAAACAGGCGATTCGTTATCGGTCATTAGCGAAGAACTCAAAGGTCTTTCAATAACGGGAATAGGCAAAAACTTTGTTGAATTTTCCAATGGGCAGATTAAATTTACAGGAGAAGAATTTACTGTAGATATTTTTTCTGATTCCTATCAGGAACAAATGATTCGTTTGGCTATTCAACGTCATTTCGAAACTGAGCGTGCTAACTTTGATCGCCCGTGTAAGATTAAAACATTAGCTCTATTTTTCATTGACAACATTGATTCTTATCGCGGTGATAGTAATGGCAACAAGTGGTTACACTCTATTTTTGAGCAACTATTAAAAGAACGAATAGAGTATGAACTAAAGCAAACATGTTCAACTGAATATAGAGCATACCTCGAAGCAAGCAAAGCCGATATTTCGGCTTGCCATGCCGGATATTTTGCCAAAGACAACACGGATTCCGACGATAATATTGCTGCCGAAATAGATGAAATACTTCATAACAAGAAGAAATTACTCTCTATTGTCAATGAAGACAAATCGTTGAACACTCGCCGTTTTTTGTTTTCAAAATGGACACTTAAAGAAGGTTGGGACAACCCAAATGTGTTTACCATTGTCAAACTACGTTCCAGCGGCAGCGACAACAGCAAAATTCAGGAAGTAGGACGTGGACTCCGCTTGCCGGTAGATGAATTCGGCAACCGTATATCAAATGAAGAATTCATGCTGAATTATATTGTTGACTTTACCGAAGCCGATTTTGCCAATCGTTTAGTTGCTGAAATAAATGCAGAGTTACCGGCCGAGCAGGCTACGCATATCTCAATTGAAGAGATGGAACGAGTTGCCCAACTTCGTAATATAGATACGAATCAATTCATGATTGAATTGATGACAAGAGGTTATATTGACTTTTCAAGGAAAATAAATGTAGATAAAATCAACGATTTTTATCAGGATTATTCAGAGTTCAATATGCCTCGTCTTGCAAGTGCGAAAGTGATTGATAAGAACAAAAAAGCAAAAAACACGGTCAAAGTCCGGGAGGCACGTTTCAACGAACTAAAAGAGCTTTGGAATGCTATTAATAAAAAGTATGTATTATTTTTCAACAGCGACGTAGAACAATCCATAGAAAAAGATATTCAAATTTTACTCCAAAATGGAGTATTTGGTTCGCAGGAAATAACAACCGACCGCCAAAAAATATATGCGGGGAAAAGCAACATTGAGGTAGTTGGCGAAGCAGGAGTGACTTATTTGATAAGTGGCAAAAGACTTCCTTATAACGTATTTTTAAAACGAATAAACAAAGCAACCTCTATTCCAATAAATACACTTCATAATGCTATCGTGCAATATGCTAAATCTGAAAACGGATTTAATCAGGCATATATCAATGAAAGTTCGGCAGCCAGATTCATTTCCAAATTTAATGACTGGAAATATGATAACTTGAAAGGGCGTTTCAATTACAAAAAGACTGAATATACCCCCGCTTCAACGAAACTAACCAATGCAGATGGAACTGTAAGGGCTGAAGTTGTTCAGGGCGAAATAGGTACAAACATTCTGAGAGGAGAACCCTCTGCTAAATATCTCTATGATGTAATAGCTTACGATTCTCCTTTGGAATGTAAGAACATTACAAAAGAAATCGAAGAGGTTATTGTATATGGTAAAATTCCACGCCGAAGTATCTCTATTCCTACTATTGGTAATGATTCTTATAGCCCCGATTTTATGTATGTAGTAAAAAAGGCTAACGGTGAAAAAGAACTTAATATCGTGATTGAGACCAAACAGGTTGAAGGCAAATCTTCGTTAAGGGGAGAAGAAGGCATGAAAATAAGTTGTGCGAAAGAATTTTTCAACCAGCTGACATTAGATGGTTATAAAGTATCCTTTAAAACACAACTTAATAATAACGGAATCAAATCCATTATAGAGGAAATACTAAAAGGAGAATAGTAAGCGGGTATTGATTTACCCGCAACACTTATTCTCTTCAAATATACTGCCGTACCGATGATACTCAAACGAGATGCTTTGTTCTTTCAAGTAATGAAGCAACTCAATACGTCCTTCGGCAAGGGGAGCGCTGTCAATAATACAAAGTCCCAGTTCCGCAGCTTTTTGATAAACCGCATCCGA
>JAGOVF010000189.1 GCA_018060885.1 Oligoflexales bacterium
GTTATAGGTACCCGGACTTTTAAGTTGGTAACTGCCCTTCTTTAAATTGGTAGAATTTTTTAACTTCAGGTTCAAGTATGGCGATAACTTCATCGATACTATCAACAAGAGTCAGCTGAAAATAATCTGTATTAGACATTAATTTGCGCCCAAGAACTTCCTTTTCCATCCACTTCAATAGTCCTTTCCACATTTCTTTGCCTAATAAAATAAAAGGCCGAGGTTGTATGTGATTCACCTGCATAAGCTGCCACGTGTAAAAAAGCTCTAAAAGAGTTCCAAGTCCACCTTGAGTCACGATGACTGCATGGCTTATCCGCATAAATTCATCTAGACGAGATGAAAAGCGACGATGATGGCGCTTAACATCAAGATGGGCATTGGCATCATCTTCAAATGGGAGTTTTATTGCGAGGCCTATGGAGCGCACACGGTTGCTCCCAGCTTTTGCACCTTTATTCGCGGCTTCCATTAATCCTGGGCCACCACCTGTAACGATATCAATATCTCGAGCTGCCAGGGCCGCGGCTAATTCATAAATTTGTTGGTAAAGCGGGCTGTGTTGTTCAATGCGGGCAGAACCAAATATCGTCACGCGATAAAAATCCGTCTCCATTTCGGTGAGCAGGTTGTCGAAATCTGCTATTATATCATTTAGTTGAGATATTTTGTGGTTAAGAAATTTTTTAATCTTTTTTTCTGGGAGGCTCATAATTTTTTACCTTTTTATACTTTTTCTTCTAAGAAAAATGCAAATGATCAACTAATTGTATAAAATAATAGCATACACAATTGTAACAGTGTTTGCTCATAAATAAATTTTCGTAGGCTGGAATGCTGCACAGTATAAACATCGAAATTTCAATATTATGTATAGTTAGAAAAACGCAAAATTATATTGCGGCCATTTTTTTTGTTGCCATGCAGTCACTTGCTCTCAGTCAAGGAGCTTCGCAGCAAATTGCAAATTCAAAGTCGATTCAAGTTCTTAATAATGAGAAAATTGGAATTGAAATCCTCGGAACCATTGCAGCAAAAGAACCAAAAGAAGGAATCGCCCTCTTAAAGTCAACAAAGGACGGAAAAGTAAATGCAGTTCGACATGACTACATAGTAAATACCCAAGATGGATCACAATATTTAGTGAAAGAGGTCTATGGAGATCGAGTTGTGATGTTTGCAAAGGGGCAACGTTACGTTTTGTATAAAGATGGGTTTAGTGCTGCTGCAAAAACACCTGAGGAGTTGGTGCAAGCCGCGTCACCGAGTGCTTCTCGCGCAAAACTCGACAGCTATTCCGAACCTGGTTTTGAGCGCAAAAAAAACAGCAAAGGGGAACAAGAAATTCGCTTGACCTCTGGATATAAAGAAAAGGCTCTCGGTAATCTATCTGCAATTTTAATGCAAGCAAGTGCGGTTCCTTTTATGGAAAACGGTCAAATTATAGGATTTCAACTTTTAGAAATTGACCCAGATAGCATTTTTGATAAAGCTGGGATTCAAGATGGTGACGTGATCACGTCTATAAATGGACAACCTTTGCGGGATGCTGCAAGTGCAATTAAGCTCTTGAATTCTCTTAAAGGTGAGTCAAACATTGAGTTTGAAACTTTTCGTGGTGGCACTTTTTCAAGTTCAAAGCTCAACGTTGACTAATTGACGGCTAATATTTGTGTAAGCACAAACTAACCATTTAGCGCACAACAAGATTTAATAATTTGTCTTGAACGTAAATCGACTTCAAGACACTCTTTCCATCCAAGTGTGGTTTAAGTTCGTCAAGATTGGCTAGAAGTAGTTCTACATCTTTTTGCGCCGAGCCTTTAGCGATTTCAACTACGGCGCGTTTTTTTCCATTGATTTGCACCACAATGGTCGCGGTTTTCTTCTCTTGGTACGCACTTGGACTTTGCGGCCATGGATGTGTATAGACGCTGGTACCGCCAAAATACTTGCGAACAAGAAAGTCTGTAAACATTGGCATAATAACCGAGCAGCTGACTAAAAATTCCCGCATGATTATTTTCATGATTCCCATGTGATCAGGGGAAAGAGTTTCAAAAGTTTTTAATTCTTGGGAAAGCAAGTTGTAAAGCGTATAAATTTGCGCAACTGAGGAATTGAAATTATTTGATTCAAGACTAAGTTGATACTTTTGCAACTGCGCATAAAACTCATAGAGAAAATTTTGATTTTCAAGTTGCATGCGTTGGTTATTTTCAGGAAAATTTTTGCAAATCTCAAGTTTTGCACTGATATTTTCAAAGATACGTCTCACAAATTCGTATTTTGCCTGTAAACCAGAATCATCCCAGTCGATGTCAAAATCTGCGGGTGTGTCACTTAATAAATAAAGTCGCACTGCATCTGCGCCATACTGAGCAATCGCCTCTGTCGGCACTACGACGTTGCCGCGGGATTTAGACATCTTATGTCCATCTTTGCGCACCATGCCATTACAAAAGAAGTAATCAACTGGCTCGTCGAAATCAATGAGCTTTTGTTCATAGAGAAATTTTGTAATAAAGCGGAAGTAAATCATATGTTGTGCAGCATGTTCTAATCCGCCCACATAAAAATCAATCGGCATAAATTGATTTGCTTTTTGCGCATCAAAACAAATATTAGAATTTTTGGGGTCAACAAATCTAAATGCATACCAGGAGCTACAGAGAAAGGTATCCAAAGTGTCGGTTTCCCTCTTCGCATTTCTGTCATTGCAAGACGGACAGCTGGTGTGCACAAATTCACTAAACTCTTTTAATTGCAAAGAGTGTTGGTTGATTTCTACTTGCGCTAAATCTGGAAGCTTAACTGGCAATTGGTCTTCGGGCACAGGAACTGGTCCACATTTTGGGCAGTAGATAATCGGTATAGGACAACCCCAAAAGCGCTGGCGGCCCACAGACCAGTCCTTTAGTTGATAGGTAGTTATCTTTTCGCCTTTTCCAATTTCTGTTAGTTCTGTAGCAATGGCTTCAATAGCTCTTGCCGAAGTGAGAGTACTAAATTTTCCGCTGTTAATCAAAATACCGTGCTCAGTAAATGCAGCCTCTTGCACAGAAGAAATGACGACTTCAGAGTTGGGTTTAATAACTTCAACAATCTGCAGCGCATATTTTTTTGCAAATTCATGATCACGCTCATCGTGAGCAGGCACGCACATAACAGCTCCGGTGCCGAAATCAGCGATTACATAATCGCCTATCCACACAGGTATAGGAGGAATGTTCATTTCATTTGCAAATGGGTGCTTACAAGTCCAGGTTGTTTTAATCCCTGTTTTCTCTTTATTTTGCATGCGTTCAACGATCGACTTTTTCATGGCAGAGTGAACGTATTCTTGGAGCTTTGGATTTGCATCGTTTTGAAAAATCTTTTCTACAAGAGGATGTTCCGGAGCGATAACGAGAGCTGATACCCCAAAAAGTGTATCGGCTCTGGTCGTAAAGACGGTTATTGTGTCGTTGCTTTGCGTGGAGGCGAACTTTATATGAGTACCTTGCTTTTGGCCGATCCAATTTCGCTGCACACCGACGGCCTCTGGGGCCCAATTTTTCAATTTTTCAATGTCATTCCAGAGTTGTTCTGCATAATCAGTTATTTTAAAAAACCACTGTTCCATTAATTTTTTTTCAACTGGCGAGTCATCTCGCCAGCAACGGCCATTAATGACTTGTTCATTGGCGAGAACCGTCTTATCTACTTCGCACCAATTAACATATGCAGATTTTTTGACAACTTTTCCCGCTTTATAAAGCTGTAAAAATAGCCACTGCGTCCAGCGATAATAATCTGGCGAAGAAGTATTGAGCTCTTTACTCCAGTCGAAAGACCAGCCGGCACGATTGAGCTGATCATTTTTCATCTTTTCAATATTTTGCTGAGTCCATAAGTCAGGGCGAACTTTGTGCTGTATTGCCGCATTTTCTGCGGGCAATCCGAAGGAGTCCCAACCAATAGGATGGAGGACATCATAGCCTTGGGCTTTTTTAAAGCGGGCTTTCACATCAGATAGTGTATAAACCCGGACATGTCCGATGTGGGCATTGCCAGACGGGTAGGGAAACATGCCCAAGGAATAAAAAGCCTTGCCTTTGGAATTAGTATCGCAGTGGTAGATATTGCTTGCTTCATCTTTTTGTTTAAATTCTTTGGCGATTTCTATATGTTCGTACTTCATAATAAATTCTCTTGAATATAGGATTTAACACCAAATGGACTGCGTTAAAGTAGAGCTACCCTAATGAAGTCAAAGAGTTGAGATATTAAGGTAAGTTTAGCATTTTTGCCATTATTTTCTAAAAGACAAATACTATTCTTCTACTTAATAGCCGCTGGAATAAAAATAAGTAGCAAAATAGTTATCTACATCGACATGTTTTCTAAGGAATTCCTGAAATCCTTGTTTAGAAGTCGCCTGGAAATAATGAAAACTTTTTTGAAGTTCCAAAGTAGAAGCTGCTCATATTCTTCTGCAATTTTTGCTGCGGGCATTCTTTCAAATAAAAAACGCAAATACGAATAAGTATTAATCCCATTAGCTTTAGCAGGTCCGGTCCTGATATGGGTATCATAAAGTCTGAAGACATAGGTGACAAAGTTACAAACGATCGGCAGGGAGTACTGCTTTGTCGTGGAAAGAGAATCGCTTAGTAATATACTTTTCGATCTTATCTCAGATGCAACACCAGGCGATTTCCTTAACTCCCTAATATCTTTAAAATTCAATCAGAAAAGCATAAAGGACAGGATTATTCTTTGACTTGATCTTGATTTTTGAGATATCTAGGCATGCCTTTTGAATGCGAATTATCTCTGTCCAGTCCAAGCAGGTATGACACAAAACACCTAATAGTTTAAGATAGGCTTGTTTCTGCCTTGGTTTCCTGCCTCCAGTGAAACATTCTGATTGTTCTAGCATGATTTCTGGCTCTTTGTCTTCT
>JAGOVF010000190.1 GCA_018060885.1 Oligoflexales bacterium
AGTTGGTATTCTTCGTCGAGTTGTTTAAAGCGTTCAAAGGCTTGTACATGGTCAATTTGTTGGTAGAGTTTTAGCCACTTGCTCAAAGCGCTCAAACTTAATTCATCGTGGATCCAAGCGTCACAAACGACCAATCTCAGCCACTGCTCTTCGCTTATTAGGGGCAGAACTTCTACTTGCAGTTCAATATCTGCATGGTGTAGTGCTCGATGTAAAGTACCAGGCGGCAGGGCTTGAACTAATTCTTGCGCTTTGTCTGTTTGCACATAACTATTTAAGAGGTCTAAATCTTTGTCGATTTGCTGCAAAAGCCAGTTTTTTGCTGGTTTCAAGATTCGTGAGCCTATAGAGTAGCTTTTCAGATCAGAATCAGCAGATAATCGACTTGCCATCTCCAACTCCTCTTAGTATTAATGTGCATTCATTAGAATGCGCAGCTGATTAGATAGGGCCGCAGTGGCGGTGCAACAAGAAGGTGCAACAAAAGGCCGCGGCAGGAAAAATAGAACCCTGAGTCGGCCTCGATTTATTTCACAATGATGGTGAGATAGCAACCTTTAAATCTGAAGCAGCGCACTTGCTAGAAAGAAATGAGCATAATTTAAGTATTTGATATTTATAGATTTTAGGGTAGAAACTAGTGACTTTTGTTTTTGAGGCGCAAAGAGCAGAACAATGGAAGGCCGCTAAACTCACCAGCAGCCAGTTGTTAATTGAGGCATTTTCTCCTATTGCGAGCGAAATGCAGCAACTTGCTGAGCAAATTCCTACCTATATCCAAGTTGAAAGCCAAACAGCGGCGCATTTTTTGAAACACGTTTTTCAAACCTCTGGAAAGCGCATACGACCGGCGCTTTATTTTTTGTGCTGCCGAATGTTGGGGTATCGCGGTGAGCAGGTGATTCCTATGGCAGCAGTTTGCGAATTTATTCATATTGCGAGCCTCTTGCATGATGATGTTGTGGATAATGCACCGATACGACGTGGTAAGGCTTCGGCCAACGCACTTTGGGGCGATGAAGTCGCGGTGTTAATGGGCGATCTGATTTACTCGCGGGCGAGTGAAATGATGGCTGCTACAGGGAGCTTAGAAATAGTCGAAACATTTGCTAGTGCCATTCGCATTATGAGCGAAGGTGAAATCCTGCAACTCGAAAATCAATACAACATAAATGTCAGTGACGAAGCTTATTTTAAAGTATTGCAGGCTAAAACCGGAACTTTGATTGGGTCAGCTTGCAAAGTTGCAGGTTTGCTTGCGAATTGCACAAAAGAACAGTGCAATGCACTTTTTGAATTTGGAAAAAAAATTGGCATTGCATTTCAGTTGATCGATGACGCTATTGACTACACATCTACTAGCGGTGAATTGGGCAAACAACAATATGCGGATTTGCGCGAAGGTAAATTTACTTATCCGATTTTGCACTTAATAAAACAACTCTCTCCTAGTGAACTAGAAACCTTAAGTGCAAGCTTATTGAGTAAAGATGTGACTGATCGCGAAATCACATATATTTCTACTTTGATTAAAAAACATCGAAGTGATGAAGCGACTTTAAAGCTAGCAGATCAATATACGCAATCGGCGTTGAGCTATGTTAAGGAATACTTTCCCGACACCGAGGAACGTCAATGCCTTATTTCTTTGGCTAATTTACTCGTGCAAAGAAATTTTTAAATGCGATTTTCTTTCATATATTTTTAAACTTTTTTTGATTAGTAAATTTTTTCACTCAATAAATTCCTCTTGTTTCGTTTCTGAATTCAATTTTGGCTCTTGTAAAGTTCCTGATTTTTCTTCTAACTCGCTCGATTTTTCCGCCTCAACGCTTTGTTCGGGCACAGGAGCGAGTAGGTCATTAGAACTTTTTGGTGCTACAGACAAAGGTGCATCTAGAGGTTCGTCAGCGCCAAAATTTTCAAACTCTTCTTCACTTGTTTCAACTACACAGCGATCAGGAAAATTTTGACATTCAAGACTTCTTAAGCGCGCAATCTCATTTTGAGCATGTACGACTGGAAGC
The DNA here is from genome assembly GCA_018060885.1 of Oligoflexales bacterium. Taxonomy (GTDB): domain Bacteria; phylum Bdellovibrionota_B; class Oligoflexia; order Oligoflexales; family JAGOVF01; genus JAGOVF01. Next base: position 2,028 of record JAGOVF010000190.1, read on the forward strand.
CCAAAATTTCCTGTTGTTAGAGCGGCTAGATATTCATCTGCACTAATCACACCAAGCTGACGCAGTTGTTTTGCAATAAAAGCAAAGCGGCGCTGCGCAAATTCAGAAAGCTGTCGCCGATTGAGACTGTTTGACCACTTTTTAGGACTTGGCAAAACCATTGCTAAATAAATACCTTGATTTAAGCTTAGGTTCTGAGGCGATTTTCCAAAGTAGTGCTGGGAAGCTTCTCCTATCCCATAAAGATTATCACCGAGTTCTACCAGGTTGAGATACCACTCCAAAATCTCATCTTTGTTTAAGGTTAATTCAAGCAGCACTGTACCAAGGGCTTCACGGCCTTTGCGAATTAAACTACGTTCGTGACTTAAAAAAGATATTTTAACCAGCTGCTGGCTGATGGTCGATGCTCCGCGCACAAAGCGCTTTTTCTTTTTATTCAGCTCATAGCTACGTTTGATCTGCTCAAAATCAAAGCCAGAATGCTCGTAAAATAGGCTGTCTTCGGCAGCGACGAAGGCCCAGCGGACTTTTTTCGGGATTTGTTCGATTTTTGTCCATTGCTTCGAATCTTTTGCGACTTCTGCTTTTGTTTGCTGTCCATTGATTTCGCGTTCGACAGTCAAACGTTGTGCGATTTTTAAATAAGGGGTGCAAGGAATGAATACTCCGGCAAATAAAATAAAGGCAGACAGCATTAAAAGTAATTTTTGCTTTTTCTTAAAAGGTCCTTTTTTCCAAGAGCTTAGATTACTTGTTGCATCCGAATGCTTACTAGTGTTTGGTGCAGAGTTTGTGCTGTGCAAGGGGTATTCTCGCTTTATTATTAAAGTTGTATCTTGTACTAATTCCAGGTACTAAAACGGCTTACGTGAACTCATGAATATTTAGAAGAAATTGAACAAAAGGTCACGTGATTAAGCGAATAACATCGGATATTTTGCGCTTTGGAATATTTTTTTTGTCTTCATACTTTAAATGACATTATCTCAATATATTTTTAGTTTTATGCAGGCTTTTCATTTTTGGCGCTGATTAGGGAATAAAATTTTAGCGAATAAAATATTTCGACGCCAAGTTGCTAAAGGCCAGCAGCAAACTATTACTTAGATCCGCATCGCGCAGCTTAGCGCGATAGCCAAGGCATCAGCAGCATCGAAGGGCAGATCACCGAGATCTGCTTTGAGAATTTTACTCACCGCAAAGGCAACGTCTTGTTTAGTTGCGCGGCCATTGCCGGTGATGTGTTTTTTAACCTCTGCGGGAGTGATTTGGGTGATAGGCAGCTTGGCTTGCTCAAAGGCAGCAATAAAAGCCCCACGAATTTCCCCAAGTTTCATCGCAGTACTGATATTTTCGCCATAAAAAGCCTTTTCTATACTGCAGTGCGTGGGCTGATAGGTGGCTATGAGCTTGCTAGCTAGTTCAAAGGCATCGCCAATTTTTCCAGTAAAACTTTGATTTTTATTAAAGCGCGCTACTCCGACTTCTAATATGTCCATATGTTCGGGACGGCAGTTCCCGGCAGCTTGACAGGCGAGACAGGCAAAACCACTGATTTGTGAACCAGGGTCAATCGCGAGTATTCTAATTCGATAATGCGGCGCAACAGTGGCTTGCAAATGTGACTCACTAGATGTTTTAGGAATACGTTCTTAGCAATTTATCATACAAACATTGCATCTAAAAGCCAGCATTGCGATGGGAAAAAAATTATGACCCTGCTAGAATACCCATCTTACTTTTACTAAAGGATATAGAGACCATGTGGAATGCATCTTATCCGCAAACTAGACTTCGCCGGACGCGTTTTTCGAAGTTCGCTCGTGAACTCGTTGCCGAAACTTATTTACGACCGCAGGATTTAATCTATCCGGTATTTATTATTGAAGGTCTAAATCAAGCGCAGCCTATCGCTTCGATGCCAGGCTTGTTTCGGAAATCTCTTGATCTGTTGATGGCAGACGCCGAGAAATGCTTGAACCTTGGTATATCTGCACTGGCCTTATTTCCAGTTATAGAAACACAAAAAAAATCTCTCGATGCAGCAGAAGCATTGAATCCCAAAGGTTTGATTCCTTCGGCAATCAAAGCGCTTAAAGAAAATTTTCCGGAACTTGGAATTATTTCTGATATCGCCTTAGACCCTTATACGGCGCATGGCCAGGATGGGATCATTGATGCTAAAGGCTATGTGATGAATGACGCATCGGTCGAGATTTTGACTCGCCAGGCGCTTATCCATGCAGCAGCTGGCGCGGATGTTGTCGCACCATCAGATATGATGGACGGTCGAGTGGGTTTAATACGCCAAGCTTTAGAAAAGAACGGTTTTGTGAACACTTGTATTTTGTCCTACGCCGCAAAATATGCCTCCGCTTTTTACGGACCTTTTCGCGACGCTGTTGGTTCCGGGCGGGCACTTGGTAAAGGTTCGAAATTTAGCTATCAAATGGATCCACGCAATAGCAATGAAGCACTAAGGGAAGTAAGTCTCGATATCCAAGAAGGCGCAGATATGATTATGGTCAAGCCAGGCGTCTTTTATCTAGACCTGGTGCAACGCATCAAACAACAATTTCAAATGCCAACTTTTGTTTACCAAGTCAGCGGCGAATATGCGATGTTAAAAACCGCAGCGGCTGCCGGCTATTTGGATGAAAAAGCAGCTGTTCTGGAGTCGCTATATTGCTTTAAACGTGCCGGGGCAGACGCGATCCTGACTTATTTTGCATTAGATGCCGCAGAAGCTTTGTCGCAGAAGTGATACTCAAGGTAAGAAGTGTTAGAGGGTTTTTTTAATGGGTTTTACGAATTTTATCGCTGTACGCTATTTACGAGCCGATCGCCAGAATCGATTTTTTTCGTGGATTTCAGTGCTCTCTGTGGTGG
>JAGOVF010000065.1 GCA_018060885.1 Oligoflexales bacterium
ACATGGCACTCAATGCGCTCTATAGTTTGCCTGCTCTTGATACTCAGTATGGACTGATGTTTTACGGCAGTTTGATGGAAGGAAAATTTCAGTACTATCTAGCGAGCTTTAATGGCAATGCCAAGGCTTCGGCAAATACCAACGAAAATAACGGCACAAAAGAGTTCGTTGCGAAAGTGGTTTATGCGCCAGTTAAGACTTTTAATTTCGGTCTTGGCTTTGATACATCGAGTGAATTAGATCAAACCTTGGCAGTTAATGACTTAGTTGGTGGAAACTTTGCTACAGTCGCTGTTTCAGGACGTAGACAAGGTTTTTCCCCTGATGTGTATTTTGTGTCTGGAGATTTTTCGACAAGGTTCGAGCTTATGCAAATGCGTTGGGACGATAAAGACGTTACTTTGCAGGGCGGATATTGGCAGGGGGCTTACTTTATTTCTGGAAATGAGCAAGCAGGTTTACAAGCTCTTTTGCGTTTAGAAACAGTAAAATTGGATGTGTCAGACGCGAGCAACAATGCAGATCAGCTCAATGCGGCAACGACAGGTCTTCAATGGTTTATCAATGCAAACTTACGCAATCAATTTAATTTGATTGCATCACAAGCAAACGAAGATGGTGGTATGGGTGTGTATGCAGAAAAAGGTACGCGTTACGCTGTTTTAAATGAATTACAGTTAAAATTTTAAATCAATAAATTGATCGCACACAGGGGGAACTAAAAATGAAAATGTTATTGAAAGCGCTTCTTGCATTAGGTTTGATAGCATCGGCTTCAGCTTCGGCACAAAGCGAACCTTTAAAGTTTGGGGTTGGACTTTTTCAGCCGGACAAAGAAAAAAATGATCGTACCTATCAAGCGCTTGCTGATTATCTTGGAAAAAAACTGGGACGCACTATTCAGCTTAAAACAGTTGATTCTTGGGAAGGTTTAGCAAAGTCACTCGCAAATGGCGAAACTGACATTGCTCTTATGGGACCTTGGGGCTATGTTCTTGCAAATCACGAGGCTGGAGCCCAAGCAATTGCGACTATCGAGTATGATGGCAAACCAGAATACTTTGCCATTATGGTTACAAGTCCAAAATCAGGCATTAAAAAAATTGAAGACTTAAAAGGCAAGACTTTTGCTTTTGGAGACAAGGGATCAACTTCAGGTTACCTCATTCCATTTTATCAATTTCAAAAAATGGGTATAAACCCAGATACATTTTTTAAAAAAGTTTTGTATACCAAACACCAGGCTATAGAAATGCAGGTGGCTAGAGGCGAGATTGATGCAGGTGCGGATTATAATAGAAATCGAAACGCGATGATCGAAGAAAAATTAATTAAAGCAGAAGAATCTAAAATAATATGGACTTCTGATGCCTTGCCAAATGATGCATTTGCAGTTTCAGAAAAATTACATAAAGACACTGCTCTCATACAAAAGCTTCAGGCAGCACTGGTTCAAGTTGCGGCAGAGTTAAAAAATCAGCCTAATTTGTTGCCGAGCCACTACACGGGTTTTGTTAAAACAGATAACGCGTTCTATAAACCTATTCGTGATGCGGGGCTAGCTACAGGTAAGCTAACGCCAACTACGCATAAGGTTACAACTTCTCAGTCGTCTAAGCCTAAGGGCTAGGATGTTGCAAAAACATCACTTCACAAGGTGGCATTTTTTCGGTTTAGCGTACTTTATTTTGCTTGTTATCTGCCTTGTTGACTTAAGTCGAGCTGGAGACTTATCCCTAGGAAGGAATCCTTTGGAAAATCTCCTTAAGACCGCATCAGAAATGCTGCGGCCAAGCTTTTTGGATGTCTGGTTTGGCAATGAAGCCTTAGAGTATCGCTCCGATGATGGCACTTTGCTGCGTGTAGAGAATCGCCGAGAGTTAGAAATTTCTTATTTATTTGGGTTGCTAAGAGCGCTTTGGATAACAATACAAATCGCCACGCTGGGATCTTTTTTGGGAGCGATTATAGCGCTCCCCTTGGGCATCCTTGTCGCAAAAAATCTCGCGGCGCCTAAGATTTTTTCTCTTTCTGCGAAGTTAATCCTAGATGTATCTCGATCAGTGCATACTTTGGTTTTTGGTTTAATTTTTGTAGGGATTATTGGTCTTGGCCCGACCGCGGGAATTCTTGCTATCGCAGCTCATTCAATGGGTACCTTTGGCAAGTTATACGCTGAAGCAATAGAAACTATCGAAATGGATTGCGTGCGAGCAATATCTAGTTCTGGTGCAAGACCTATGCAAGTATTTTTTATTGGAGTTTGGCCAAGTGTATTGCCACAGGTTGTATCTACGAATCTCTATTTATGGGAGTATAATATCAGAGATTCGACAGTGCTCGGCTTTGTCGGTGCCGGGGGGCTTGGGTTATTGTTTTCTGAAGCTATTTCTTTATTCCAATGGGGGCGCTTAACGACAGTGATTTTAGTGGTTGTCATGTTGGTTGTTTTGTTTGATGCGTTGAGTCGAAAAATTAGGCAGATACTTCTTTAATTAGGAATATTTATAAATAGGCTCTCTTATGGGAAGTGATTCTATAATAAATGCAAATAATGTTTCGCTTTCCTTAGCTGGAAAAGTCATACTTAAAGATATCAATTTTAAAATAACTAAATGTGAATTAGTGACCATTATTGGGCAAAATGGCGCTGGCAAATCAAGCATTTTAAAAATTATTTCTGGTTTTTTGCAACCCTGCGCAGGGTCTATGAATGTAATGGATCATAGTTTTTCAAAGACGCCGTCTTCAAAACAACATTTGAGACGCCTTCGTTGCCAAATTGGCTATGTTTTTCAGGGTTTATTTTTGGTGCCGCGATTAAACGTTATTGATAATGTTTTGGTTGGAAGGCTTGCACATAATTCTTCTTTTTTCACTTGGGCTAGAATTTTTAATCAAAAAGATAGACTCATAGCAGAAGAAGCATTGTCGACTGTTGGAATGCTAGATAGAGCCTATGATCGAGTTGATAAACTATCTGGTGGAGAAAGGCAAAAAGTTGCAATTGCCAGAGCATTAGCACAAGAGCCAAAACTCATATTAGCTGATGAGCCGACTGCTGCTCTCGATCCGTCTGCAAGTTTAGAAATAGCAAATTTGCTCGCAAAAATTGCACGCGAAAAAAAGCTTTCGATGCTTAGTGTTGTGCATAATGTAAATTTGATCCCTATTTTAAGCGATAGAGTTTTGGGATTAAAGTCTTCAAATTTAGTTTTTGATCTATCAGCTTCAGAATTTAGTAGTTATCCTCTTGAAGGTTTTTACCTTTAAGATTTCACGGGAGCAGTCTTATGCACGATGAAGAATTAGTTATAAAGATTCCAGATGAAGTTGAAGCAATAGCTCTTTGTGGAGGACCTTATAATAATTTCTCTGCTGTCGAAGCTTTCCTGGATGAAACCAAAGGAACTGCTTGGCGATTTTGTTTAGGTGATCTTGGAGGATTTGGGCCTTACCCAGATTTGACTATAGATCTTATTCGCAAGGCAAATATAATTTGCCTGCAAGGAAATTATGATGAGGCGGTATCTAACAGTGGAGAAGAGTGCGGTTGTGGTTACCTAGATCCACTAGATCGTAAATTTGCACAAATCAGCTTTGACTATACATTTACTGCTACTTCTGAGCATCACAAGACTTGGATGCGCAGTTTACCAAAACACATATTTCTGAATTGGCGAAGAAAAAAAATATTGCTCTGTCATGGTAGCCCAGATCAGGTAAATGAGTTTGTTTTCGAATCAGAAACAAAAGACAAAAAAATAGAAAATTGGCTCGATACAAATAATGTAGACGCAATTTTTGCAACGCACTCTGGTTTGCCCTGGGTGCGCAAGGTAGATAACGGCTATTGGGTGAATGTTGGAGTGTTAGGTCGCCCAGCTCATGAAGGTAGATCGCAGGTTTATTACTGTATGCTGCATCATACAATGCAAGATAATAATTTGCGACCGGAACTCAAACGGCTTAATTATGATCCTTTGCCTGTTATCAAGGGCATGGAAGATGTTGGCTTACCAAAGGAATTTTCTGAGGCATTGCTTAAAGGTGAATGGACAACTTGTTATAATATACTTCCGAAAGCGGAGCTTCCAGTGCGTGATCGATCTTCAGGTACTTGATAGTGAAAGATAAGCACATTTGATATGATATAGCTTCAATGGTATTTGAAAATCCAAGGGAGCTGGGATGCAAAAGAGAAATTCAAAGCTAGTCTTATTTATTTTGCTATTTTTTTTCATAGCGGCGTTCTTCTACTTTGATTTAGGTCGCTATCTTTCCTTGGAATATTTAAAATCACAGCAGGAGCAGCTCAATCAACTCTATCAAAATCACTCAGCCCTCGTTATCGGATCTTATTTTGTTATTTATGTGATTAGTACAGCGCTTTCTTTTCCGGGCGCTACAGTTTTGACCCTTTTGGGCGGTGCAATTTTTGGATTTGGCTTCGGTCTAGTGATTGTCTCTGTTGCAAGTACTCTTGGGGCAACTTTGGCATTTCTAATGGCAAGATTTTTCTTGCGAGACTATGTGCAAGCTAAATTTGGCGATCGCCTTGCATCCTTAAATCGTGGCATTGAGCGAGAGGGCGATTTTTATTTATTCACATTGAGATTAGTCCCACTTGTGCCTTTTTTTGTGATTAATCTTGTTATGGGTTTGACTCCGATTTCGACTAGGCGCTTTTTTTTCGTGAGTCAAATTGGCATGGTGCTAGGCACGGCAGTGTATATAAATGCGGGGACACAACTCGCACAAATCAATTCTTTAAAAGGGATAGTATCACCAGAAATTTTACTTTCTTTCGTACTTCTAGGTGTCTTTCCTTTGATCGCGAAAAAAATATTAGATGTTTTAAAAACGCAGCGGGCCTTGAGGGGATTTAAGCGTCCCAAAAAATACGACTACAATGTCGTTGTCATTGGTGCAGGATCTGCTGGTTTAGTTTCTTCTTACATAGCAGCAGCAGTAAAAGCTAAAGTCGCCTTAATAGAAAAGCACAAAATGGGTGGGGATTGCCTCAATACGGGCTGTGTACCGAGTAAGGCGCTCATAAAGACTGCAAAAATTCTCGCGACGCAGAAAAAAGCTAAAGAATATGGGCTAGAAAAAATAGAAATCTCTTACGATTTTTCAGCTGTGATGCAGCGTATTCAAAAAGTTATTAAGAAAATTGAACCGCATGACTCCGTCGAGCGCTACTCTAATTTAGGAGTCGAGTGTATACAGGGCTCGGCTCATATTCGAAGCCCCTTCGAAGTTGAAGTGAATGGTCGCATCCTCACAACTAAAAATATCGTCATTGCAACAGGTGCTCGGCCTTTAATTCCGAAAATAAGCGGTTTAGAGAGTGTGCCCTACAAAACTTCAGATGATATTTGGCAGATTACTGAATTGCCAAAGCGGCTGCTTGTCTTAGGTGGAGGACCGATAGGTTGTGAATTGGCGCAAGCATTTCAGCGTTTGGGTAGTCAAGTAACCCTTCTGGAAATGGCTTCGCAACTGCTGCCTCGCGAAGATGGCGAGGTTTCTGCGGCTCTCACTTCTCAGCTTCTATCTGAGGGGGTGACGATTTTAACTGATTCACGAGCCGATAGATTTGAAACAAAAAATGGCAAAAACTCTCTCGTGTACATTTTCGCAGAGCAGAAAAAAAATATTGAGTTTGATCTGGTTTTACTCGCAATCGGCAGAAAGCCAAATACGGAAGGTTTTGGTCTTGAAGCATTGAAAATCCAACTCGATAGTCGCGGAAAGGTCCAGTCCGACGCTTTTATGCGGACTAATTATCCAAATATTTTTGTGTGTGGCGATATTACGGGCGACTACCAATTTACTCATGTGAGTGCCCACGAAGCCTGGTATGCGGTCGTCAATGCTTTGTTTGGGCCCTTTAAAATGTTTGCTGCTGATTACCGCGTAATTCCCATGGTGACTTTTACTGACCCAGAGATAGCTAGAGTGGGCCTCAATGAAAAAGAAGCTAAAGCAAAAGGAGTTGCATACGAAGTGAGTAAATATGGCATTGATGATCTAGATCGCGCTATTGCAGATAGTGAAGATCATGGAGAGGTCAAAGTTCTCACTGTGCCAGGCAAAGATAAAATTCTTGGTGTTAGTATAGTTGGAGTTCATGCTGGTGATATTTTGGCGGAATTCGTTTTAGCTATGAAATATAACTTAGGCCTTAACAAAATTCTGGGTACAATTCATGCCTATCCGACCTTGGCGGAATCTAATAAATATGTTGCAGGTGTTTGGAAAAAAAATCATGCACCAGCTGCTGTTTTGAAAATGGTGGAGCGCTTTCATGCATGGCGGCGAGGTTAGTTATATATTTGTGCAAAAAGGAGTTAAATATGAATTTTAGAAGTCTTTGCTTTATAACTATAGTTTTACTAAGCGCGCCACTTATATATCTGCAAGCGCAAACTCAAGGGCAAGATCAATTACAAAGTTCTAGTTTCAATCATCGGCATGCAGATTGGTCAGATGTTTTACAGGGCTATATGAAAGATGGCATGGTGGATTATAAAAAGCTCAAAAAAGACAACACTTCTCAACACTCTTTCTCAAAGTACCTTGCACAACTGCAAAAAGTTGGAAAAAAGGAATTTGAATCCTGGAATCGATCTCAGCAAATGGCTTTTTTAATAAACGCTTATAATGCGTTTACCTTTAAGCTTATTCTCGATCATTATCCGGTAAAAAGCATTAAAGACATCGGAGGACTTTTTAAAAAGCCTTGGAGCATTGAATTTTTTAGTTTATTAGATGGGGAAGTAAAAGCCTTAGATCCCATTGAACACGAAGTACTGCGGCCTCGATTTAAAGATTATAGAATTCATGCTGCTGTAAATTGTGCTTCTATTTCTTGTCCGCCACTATTAAATACAGCCTTTGTAGCTGATAAAATCGATGAGCAGCTAGACGGCCAGATGAAGGCTTGGTTAGCGGATAGCAATAGAAATAAGTTCGATCTGAAGTCTAAAAAAATCGAGATCTCCAAAATTTTTGATTGGTATGAAAAGGACTTTGTGGATTGGGGACAAGGTTTGCCGAAAGTTATTGAAAAATACGGCTCGCCGCAAGCTCAACAGCTTATAAAAGCTAAGGTTGAGATCGACTATCTTTCTTATGACTGGAATTTAAACGAGGTAAAATAGTCAAATTTTGTCTAACTTCTCAGTTATAAATAATTCAATTTGAGAAAATAGACTTTTTGCACCAAGTAAGTCGTCTTCTAGCAAATAAAGATAAGGATCATGATAAGCCATGATTGATTCTGAACATACCCATTGATTGTCTTTATTCAGCTGTGCAGTGCTCGAAGGCCCAGATATATCGTTTAAGCGCGGCTTATCAGCATGGTGCATACCGATTTGGTGTCCGACTTCGTGTAGTAAGACGTGAAAAAGTGGTAGTGTTTGCAGAAAATTTTGCTCTAAATTTGCTACTTCTTTTTGTTTTTTAAATTGATGAACAATGTTTGCATATTCTGGATCTAGTCCTTGATGGACTAGCTGTATTTTTTCTAACTGACCTATGAGATTTTCCATCTCAATGTATCCAATATCTGCATTAGTAAGCATTTTTTTGTAGTCATTTAGAAAATTCTGAACCTCTACAATGCTAGCGGGAGTCCTATATCTCGCTTTAGAAATAACTTCTTCAAGACTTTGCCAATGAATATAAGGTGAAAGTATGGCATATGCTGGAATCTGGCGCTTTACACTTTCCCATTTCTTCCTATTGTCATCTGACATTTTGAAGTGAAGATCTGCGACATTTCCTATTCCGACAATTGTTGCTCTGGTTTTACATTCAGAAACGCCTGATGCTTTTTCACATTCAATTTTGGCTTTTTTAAAAGATATATTATGATTATGCGGTGTTTTTAAATCAGTTTCCTTTAGAATTTTGCTAATTGCAGCAAATTCCGTCATTTCCAGATGACAGGACTTTTTTGAAACGAATTTTATTGATTTCCATAGCGCAGGCGAAAGCTTTTCACTAGATCTTAGCCAATAGAAATAGGCCATTTGAGTTTCGAGAAAATATGCTGCTGAAAAGTCGTTTAACTCATCATTGGATTCGACGCAGACGATGAATTCTTCACCTAGTCCTGTCAGCTTCTCTTCGATGAGTAAGACTTGGCCAAAAATCCCTTCTACAGCCCGATTAATAGGTATATGAGTGTAGCGCGGTAATTGATTGTTATTGAAGTTAGTTTGGCAAGAAATGATAAACATGATTAAAATAAAAAATACTTTAGTCATCAACTGCCGCCACCCTATAATTAGACTTTTCGCAAAAATTCTGATTTAAGATTGATAGCCCCGATGCCATCAATTTTGCAAGATATGTTGTGGCCATCACCTGCGTCTACAATACGAATATTTCTGATTTTAGTTCCGCCTTTAACGACACCACCAGCGCCTTTAAACTTCAAATCTTTAATGACAATAACGGAATCTCCTTCTGTTAAGGGAGTTCCATTTGCATCGAGAGTCTTTGAGCTTGAGTTCTGGAGTGGTGAATTGTCTACTTCGTTTTGTTTAGTCCATTCGTGGCCACATTCAGCACATATCCATAGATTTGCATCTTGGTAAATATTCTCTGTTTTGCATTTTTGGCAGTTTGTTTCCATTGTTTTTTCCATTTTAAATTGGATAGCTAAATCGCACCTATTTTACGCTTAGATATTTTCCATTTGATCACAAAGAAAATAATTGTAAGCGCTATTATGACTAGTATGCCTTGATGCGCACTTTTTATTGTAGAAATCACTTGTTCTAAGTGGCTGCCAAAATAAAAGACCGAATAGATGATCGCGGGAACGCTGATAAGTGCTGCCATGCCATCATAAAAAAGAAAAACGCGAGCCGGAACACCAAGAGCACCAGCTGTAAAAAACAAAGGCGAACGCAGACCGGGCATAAAACGCGCGGCAAAAAGTATTTTGCTACCGCGTTGGTTCAATATTTCGCTGACTTTATTGATACGTGCTTCAGACATTATTTTTGCAAACACCGGCTTTCGAGCAAAAGCTAAGCCATAGCGACGGCCGAGCCAAAACATGGCACTGTCGCCACACATTACGCCAGCAAGGCCGACTGCAATCATAATCCATACATTTGCGGCTTGATAATAAGCTAAGATTCCTGCAGCAATTAAGGTGATGTCTTCTGGAATTGGAACTCCGAAGCCGCAAGCAAGCAATATTAGAAATACCAAGATATAGGGAGTCACCCCTCCTTGAAATCCCAATAAAAATTCTGCAATCTTTGGCATCAACAATTCCGTCCTTTTAAGGCTATTCGGCAGCTTCTTTTGCTTTGTTTAGGTCGATTTTTCGAGTTGCATACATTGAGGCAAAAATAGAGGCCGCCAGAAGTCCAACGACGACACCCAATGCCAAGGCCACCGGAATTTTATAAATATCCACGATAAGCATTTTTGTTCCGACAAAAGCGAGAATTGCAGCAAGCCCATAATGCAAATAAACAAATTTCTGTACAGCTCCCGCTAACGTAAAATACAAAGAGCGCAGTCCTAAAATTGCGAAGACGTTAGAGGTATAAACAATGAAAGGATCACTGCTGATAGCTAAAATTGCAGGAATAGAATCCACAGCAAATATTAAGTCGGAGACTTCGACCACAAGTAAAGTTATAAAGAGCGGCGTGGCGATTAATTTGCCATTTTCGCGTATAAAAAAATTCCCGCCGACTAAATTAGGCGTTACGGGAATAAAACGCCGACACAGTTTAACTACAGGATTTTTATCTGGCTCGATTTCTTCTCCATGTTGCCGTACCATTTTAATCGCCGTAATAATCAAAAATCCGCCAAAAATATAAATAATCCAATGAAACTTTTGGATTAAAGCGACGCCAGCAAAAATAAAAATTGCCCGCATTACGAGAGCGCCGAGGATGCCCCAAAAGAGGACTTTATGTTGGTACATTTGTGGGATGCGAAAATAAGCAAAAATCGTCAATATAACAAAAATATTATCTATGCTAAGAGACTTTTCTATTAAATAGCCAGTTAAAAATTCTGTTCCAACTACACTACCGCGCCAATGGTACAAGCCTGCATTAAATATCAGTGCCAAACTTATCCAAAAAATGCTCCATAATGCAGCTTCTTTAAATGTAATAGCATGCGGCTTACGATGAAACACTCCTAGATCTAGCGCGAGCATAACGAGAACAAAAGCATTAAAGCCAATCCAGCCAATTGCATCTGCAGACATTTTCTTTCCTTACTTCTTGAAAAAGTTCTTAGAACTGCAGTTTGAGATAATACTTAATTTTTCAATAGTTGAAACCTTAGATAGTAGGAATATCGTTTTGCCTTTCTTCGGAGTCATTTTAAAATAGGAACCTTGTAAATAGACACAAATAACTAATCATGTTATTAAAACTAACGCAACATTACCTATTGGGGGGCGTATGAAAATTGTTTTAGGTCTTGATAGTCTTGAGAGAGCCAAAGATATCAGTAGTGTTGTGCAAGGATTGAATTTTGAAAAATCAGAACTCGAATTAGTACATATTTTAGAACGCCTTGATGAGACTAATTTGCCAATGCAAGGCGCGCAAATCGATTTAGTCAACCAATATATTAAAATGCAAGAAGAAGAAGCAAAGGCCTTTTTGGCAGAGGGCCAGACGGCTCTCATGGAAAAGGGCTTAGCAGTAAAAACGAAGCTTTTAAGCGGTTTTACGGCTAATCGCATCATTGCGCATGCTCAAGAAAGTAAGGCTGACTTGCTAGTTGTTGGGTCTTCTGGAAAAGGCAGAATAAAAGAAGTATTAATTGGAAGCGTTGGTCGCAAGGCACTTTCCAGTGCTAAATGCAGTGTGCTGATTGCAAAAAAGCCATTTGATACCAAGCGCCCGATGAATGTTGTCTTCGCTACTGACCACTCGGATTATGCGAATCGCTGTGTAGATAAATTTCTTTCATGGAATCCCAAGGGTATTGGTCGCACAGTTGTTGCGACGATTTATCCTGAACAGCTTTTAATGACTATGCAATCAATTATGCCAAATTTAAAAACAGATATGTCGAATTTGGTGCGCGGAGAATTAGATAATAAAAATAAAGCTGTGACGCAAAAATTTACTCAGCTTGGAATAGAAAGTAAATCTCGAGTTGAGTCAGGTCTAGTTGGTGATACTTTAGAAAAAATTATGAAAGAAGAAAATGCCGATCTTCTCATTATGGGAGCGCAAGGTCACGGTTTTGTTGAATTGATGACCATAGGCAGTATCTCCCTTGATCAAGGGCTTCGCCGTCCTTATTCGGTACTTGTCGTTAGGGCCTAGCTTGGCTCTTGGAGTTAACTTGGTGCTTGGAATCAATTTGGGCACAGTTTGTTTTTCAAAGTTTCCCAAAATTTAAAACGTCGTTGAATACCAATATCCCAATCGCTATAATTTGCATCAAAGTATGAATATGCGTAAATACATTGTCCTTTGATTAAATAACCCATATCAGAAAAACTAAATTTATTGCTGCTATTAGGGACTGAGCCGGTTTTATGATACAAATATGCAAGATAAGGATGTTGGCTGAATAAACCACCGACATTTACGGCAACATTTCGTGCGGTTAAATATTCGAGCAATAGTTCTTTCATTGGTGTAAATCGAGCTCTATCAGTCCAAATTGTGCTTAATACTTGCACTGCAGCTTTTGGAGCCATTTTATTTTCAACTGAGCAGTCCGGAGTAGTTGTCGTGTGACTTGGAGCTCCGTTTCCAGGACTCCAGCCGCAAACATTAAAGCCAGGAATCACTCTACCGTTTGTAGAGGTAAATTTTCGTACATAATCCAAAACATTTGTTCCAGTGACTGGGCGACTCTTCATTTTTTCCAAAAGACAAGATGGAATATCATTTAAAGAAGCAACTAAGGTATCGTCAAGTATAGCTTGGCGTATAGTGCGGGTAAGTGCACAGCCATTTATGTTTAGTGAGTCTCCTTCATGAGTGCGCCATTGAGTTTTTGCGACTGATTCCGTTTTTCCTTGAACAAAACTTTGAATATAAGCAGCAACCATCACAAGTTTTACCGCGCTCCAAGATGGTAAAGGTTCGTTTTCTAATTGATAGCCTTCTACGGATCTACTTGTTGAACTTAATGATTTATAACCAAAACCACAGTTACTTGTGCAGCCCGATTCAATTGCGATTGCGCTTTGGACACTATCAGCTAATTGGGCACCATCCTCTTCAAGGTGTGTATTGCTTGAACTGCAATTAATTAAAGTAACAAAAATTGCCAATATATTAATGGAAATGATACAATTGCGCATAAACAATCCTTATAAATATTTGACGATAAAATTAAAAATTGTTTGCTAAATTTAATATTTAGCCTGTTTGGTTACGAACTATCACAAATTTTAAGCTTCACCAATAAAAAAAAGGCAGAATTTATGAAATATGTAAGCACTCGAAATTCCGTCATATTGTTAGCTTGTCTTCTTGTAAAGGTTACGAATTGTGCGGAGTCACCTGCAAACAAAGGCCATTTACAAGACAGGCAAAACCCAGCTTCTGCTGTGCAAAATATTGAAACACACGAAGAAAAAGAGGAAAGCGCAACAAATATTGGTACCATGTCTCTTAATGAGGCAAATGATTTAATAGTTCATGACAGACCTTGCGATGGTGCGCCTAAAGAAGCCTGTATTTTTCAAGCCCGCACATTTATGGAAAGTAGCAATAAAAAATACGAAATTATCGTCGCGAAAGATAAATTTTACATTTACCAAATATTGGACGGAGCAAATAATAAAAAATTTTATTATAAAGATTATGAGAAGGGTTATGGACAAAAAGTAAGCGATCTTTTTGTGCGAAATATGACTCCTGACAATTTAATATGTAATAACTGTTCGATAGACACCTTAGATTCCTATAGACAGCAAGATGGAAGCGCTGTTTTAAGTGTCACTAGAAAAAATTTCTACGAAAATTATAAATTCGATAAAACAACTAAAAAGTGGCGAGAATGGGCTAAGGGTGGAACTTTAACAAGTGTCCTTGGCCGCTATGTAAAAGGTAGTGACACTTCAATTTCTAGTACAAAATTTCCGTGTGACGTTACCAAACCTGCAGAATGCGCGTTTAAAACTCGATCCTCTTTTATATCTGGTATGAGTATAGTTGACTCTGTTTCTACATTCTCAAAATACTACAATATCGAGAAAAAAGGCGCTGGCAACTATGTCATCTGGAACAGTAACGGGAGATTTCTCGGAAGTGTTGATCGCTATAAAGTTGGCGTTTGCGCAAACACAGTTGAAAGTCAATGCAGTTTCGACACACGAACATTTAACACTGAGAACAATGTTGTCTATGAATCAATAACGGCGAAAGGAAAATATTTTAATTATTATAAAGATAGCAATGGCAATGAAAAGTTTTTCGTAGGAAGCTTAGATTCTGTGCCACGTTATAAGACAAAACCCAATGGTGAAAGCAAAATTGCTAAGCATGGTATGACGGGAGGTTCGTGCATTGATTCTAGAAAGATGGATGGCAATTGGGCCTATAATTGGGGTGGAAAACAAGATTTAAGTATTTCTGAGTGTGCAGGTTTAGAATTTGTAGGCATGCATTGGGGGCCAACTGTTGGGGTATCAAATCCTGGAGTTAAGAATCAATCCACGACTCCTGGTTCTGTTTGGAAATACAATGAAGTAACCAAACTCAATCTATATTTTGGCGTAAAAACGACACTCATTCCATCGCAACAAAAATCAAAAGACTTGTTTTTGACTCATTATCCTTTTTCATTAGATAAGCTCACGGATAACGCAAAAATTACTGGGGTAAAAGTAATAATGAAACGCAAAAATAACAATCCAGAGCTAGGTTCAATCAAGGATTTAGAAATAAAATTAATAAAAAAGAATCTGCTGAGTAACACACTAGTATTCAGTAGCAATAGGGCTTCTAACATGGAGTGGCCATCAAGCGTCGCAGATATTACCTATGGTTCGCTTGAGGATCTTTGGGGTTTTAGTTCTATTAGCGTCGCAGAACTTAAAGATATTAGCTTTGGACTCAAAATTAGTATTCAAACCCCACAAAATGGAAATAATGTCGAGGCACAAATCGACTACATTGCGTTGCGCATATACTATCTGCCAAGTGTTAGCGATGTTGAGCAGTTCTCGGAATCGAAATATTTTCTTGGATTCAATGAACCGAACGGTAAAAACCAAGCAAATATGACCCCCGAAGAAGCTGCAATTATGTGGAAGATATTAGAAGACCTTTTCAAAGGGAAATATTCATTGATTGCCCCTGTTCCAAGTCAGAAAGAAGGCGATCCAAATTTCGACCAAGGGGTGGAGTGGTTAAAATCTTTTCGGAACGTCTATATACAAAAATACGGGACAGCTCCGCAACTTCATGCATTAGCGGTCCATTGCTATTTATTTCCGAAATATGATAACAAGCCGTATGACACAAGCTACTGCAAAAATTTGATTCAGCAGTACATTAACCTTTCTAAAACTTGGAAGTTGCCTGGAAGTGTGTGGCTAACAGAGTTTGCTGTATCTTACGATCCTGGGGTGTATGATACCTATGCAAGTTTGTATGGAAATCAATCCGTTGAATACTTAAAAGACGGCATAAAAGATATGTTAGCATGGGTTTCCACGAACGAAGATGTTGGTCGTTATGCTTGGTTTACTAATCGACGCAGGAGAGAGTGCCTCGAATCTGGTCCTTTTCATAATTGTCCTTCTATGCCTTTATATCTTTCTAGAATAGACAATATCTACGGCTTGCCCGCAAATTATGTTGGCGAAATATATCGCAATTTTGGGGAACAATAATAACTAAACTAACAAACTTTTTAGGTATTTGCTGTTTTCCTTTTGTTGTCAATAAGTATCGAAATCACTATAGATGAACCAATAAGTGCCGCAATGATAATCAGTGACCAATTAATTGGAAGTTTTCCGCCAAAAGCTTCATTGAGCCAGACAATTTATAGTCAAACAAAGAATTGCAGAATATTCATTGTTTGTTGAGAATCTATATTGCGCGTAAAGGTAAAAGAGGTAGTTAAAAACTAAAGCAAGGCTAATCCAAATCGTTGTCCATATCGAAGCTTCTTTAAAACTAACTTAATGAGCTTTTTTATGAAACACTCCCAAATCGAGTGCCAACAAGGCGAGAACAAAGCAAGTAAATCCAGTATAAAACCACCAATAATCTTCAAAAGGGAATAAAACCATTTGAGAAACCTCCGTTTCAATTCCTGAGAATATCGTCTATATTGTGATATATCTAAAGTAGATAAATAAAATGTATAATATGCTTTTAAGCGATACAATAAAGTAGCGGAGGATTTAGAATGAGTCCATGGATCAATTACCATCATCTTTTTTATTTTAAAACTATCGCCGAAGAGGGAACCGTTTCCAAAGCAGCTGAGAAATTGCGTGTTGGACAACCGACTCTATCAGCCCAGCTTAAACAATTTGAGGACATGCTCGGAGTACAGCTTTTTGAACGACAGCATAAAAAACTGACTCTAACCGAACATGGTAAAGTCGCGCTTGATTATGCAAAGAATATTTTTCGAATGGGTTCAGAAATGTACGAAGTCTTGCATGACCGACTCAAACCATTAAAACCAACTTTACATCTGGGCGCACTCGACAGCGTGCCGAAACAAATCGTGTTGCAACTCGTAAAACATGCTTTCAGAATTTCGCCCTGCCAAATCACTTTATCTGAAGGCAAGTCAGACGAACTTTTAAGAGAGTTGACTGCACATCGAATGGACTTACTCGTCACAAATTTCTTGCCGTCAGGAATAGATAGCAAGGGGCTTTATCCAAAAGCAATTACTAAAAAGAATGTTTCTTTTTATGGAGTCGCAAAGTTTAAACCTCTGCGCAAAGGATTTCCGAAGTCGGTTTCTGGAGTCCCGATGATATTCCCTACCTATGATAGCAAGCTCAGACAAGACCTTGATCACTGGGCAAAGCTGAATGAAATTGAACTTAACATCGTTATTGAAAGTCAGGATATTTCAGTGAAGAAGCTCATGGCTATCAATGAAATGGGTCTGATTCCTACTGCCAGTCATACCGTAACAGGCCAAGTTCTAAGAGGCGAGTTGCTAGAAATTGGGCAACTCCAGGGCTTGTATGAGGAGCTCTATTTGGTGTCTGCACAGAGAAAAATTGAAAACCTGATTGCGGCTAAATTAATGCAGACATTTATTGTATAGTTTAAAGCAGTACAAGTTAGAGTATTTATCCATTTAAACAATGTAATTATTTTCCGTAAAGTAGTTTGTGAACATGATGTTCACTTAACTATTTTTTGGAGGTGTTTATGTTCAATGGAAAGAAAATAGCTCTTCGTCAAATACTAGAATCGTCTGAAGGGATTCATTTGACCGCATACCTTGTCAACCGAGGCGACTTAGTCGATCTCAAAGTCCAATTGAATGAGATTATAAATGAAACACACGAATGGCTACAATCTGTTCAGAGTCTTGAAGAGAAGCATAAATTTTTTAAGCCTCTTTACGCTTTACTTAATGATTCAAGGATTTTTAAATCAATGACTGGAAACATCGGTATTTTTAGAAACAAAAATTCTTTTCGAATTTTAAATATAGCGGTTGATATCGAAAAACAGTGTCATGTAGCAAGTAGCTTTCATGTCAAGCCATTACTTCGTTCGATGCAGTTTGATCATGATTTTTTGCCAGAGTTTCGTAATGCTGAAAGGCAGGGGTTATCTGTAAAAAACATCTTCCAGATTTCGAAAGCTGTTGTCAAAGGCCGAGTGAGAAAACTTATAATTGCTGATGATTGGCTTATTCACGGCAAAGTTGACAAACACACCGGAAGTTTGACGATACATCCTTTTGATGTAAATCATGAAGATGACGATATTTTGGATGATCTTGCACAAACGGTTCTTGCCTTCGGCGGCGAGGTCGTTCTTGTGCCGAGAGCAGAGATCCCTAAAAGTCGCCCAGCATTAGCTATATTGCAGAAACGAAGAAAAGACTCACGAAAAAAAGAACTGCTTAAAGACAACGAACATTTTAGAGAAAGGATATCAGCATGAAACAAATTATTTTTTTTGAAATTTTAAATCGTCTTGTCGCTAATCCTCAGCAAAGAAAGAAGATAAAGATAGTTGCGTTCGTCGCAATCTTTGGTTTTTTTATTGCCACTGGCTTAGTGATTTGGGGCGGCATTTCGGCACTTCGTTTTGCAGGTAGTCAGTTACAAGCAGTTGATGTTCAAAATCAGGTAGAAAAAATTGATTCTAAACTAAGAGCACTACCAGAAGTTACGATGGAAACTTGTTGGATTGAAGCCCAAAATCTTTTGAATTTAGATATATGGCTAACGAGACCTTTTGCGGACAATCTTAAAGATTTAAAAGTAGCGTGTTTAGATTCTAAACAAACAGTCTGATATTAAAGTCAGTCACGAGGAAATGAGTAAAAAAATTTTTACGTATTAGGAGCGACATGTATGATCCAAATTAAATTTAAAAATCTTGAAAAATCAGAATTGGCAAGGGAAGCCGTATTCGAGCGAGTCGGAGCCTTAGTCGAAAAATTTGCGGATCTAAATGAGAGCCGAATCACAATAACTCTTGAGATGGAGAATTCACCACTTCAAGCAGGGCCGGATCTTTTTAAGATTAAACTGCGAGTTACTGGTGGAAGATTTGATGGGATAACTATAACGAAGTCGGATTCAAGCTTATACAAGGCTTTGGCCCATTTGGCCGATCATATGCTTGAAAAACTAAATCGGAGCGGCGATAAAAGACGAGTAAAAGGAAGAGCAAAGGCGCGGCAGCTTATTGTTGATTTGTCGTTAATTGATGGCCAGGAAAAAGGGCTTTTATATTAAATAATAATAGATAGTTATAGGCTCTGGCATTGATTTGATTTAATAAAAGTCCAGAAATTCCGAATGATCCAGATAGATAAAAATCTCGGTTTTTAATTTATTTGGTGAGTTGGTTTTTCAATGTTTCAAAAAAAAATTCATCGCAACAAAACCTCATACTCTGCGAACATTTATTGCAGCGTACTTTTTCTAATAACGCCACTCTTTTTAAGCGCCTGTTTTGATTTCAGCGGTGAAGGCTCCCTAAAACAAAATTCTGGACTTAAAGGAATCTTTGCTAAGTATGCCGACTCTGATAGCCCCATGGTATCTCAGTCGCTAGCTTTGGGTGCTGCCATGATGACAGATCTTCGGGCGCAGCTTCAGGTGAGTGGCATGAGTGGAGGGCAGGTAAATGTTGTCCTCGCATCCGTTGAAGCTGAACTAGATGTCATGGTGGGAAGTTTGGCAATTCCTGCTGGTTTAAGATTGGCGGGTGAAAGTAGCTTAACGGCTTTCGACCTCGTTGGAGGCGCGATCATTGCAGGTGCGATGAAAGGTCTGGCAGAAGCAATAGGTGATGCTGGTAAGGATGAGGAAAAGGCCTATTACACAAAGGTCAGTGTCGGCAGTGCTTTTGAATCCATGCAACAACAAGCTAGCTCTGAAGACAAAAGTGTTATGGAAAAAGCTGCATCTTTAATGATTGCAAGTGCTGTGCAAAATATTTCAAGTATGAGGATGGCTGGATCTAGCGCTGGTGAAGGAATTAAGGCTATAACCGAAGGTGCGGTCGGAAGTGTGATGCTCAGGAGCGGTGATGAAAATAGCGGTTCGCAGGACTTAGCGCAAAGTATTATGAAAGCGACGGTAGCAGAGGTCGCGTCAGTTGATTTTGAAGGTATAGACAAATCAGAAGTTGTTAAGAATGCAACTTTAGGTGCCGTTAATGCGGTTTCTCGCAGTGACACTAAAAACGAAAAGGGTGCACAGTTTATTGGTGTATTAGCTGAAGCATCTATTAGCGGTATGTCAGCATGGAAAAATAATAGTGAGGCGGATACATTAAGCTCGATCAAAGCGATTACAGAAGGTGCTGTTTCGGGCTTAGAAAAGGCTCTCGGTAAAACTGCTGATATCAGTAGTGCTTTGAGTGAGAT
>JAGOVF010000191.1 GCA_018060885.1 Oligoflexales bacterium
GAGTAAATCAGTAGATGACTGGCATTGTTCTGAGTACATACATTTAAAACAAGAACGACAATCTGTACATTCGTAGCAGAGTTCTGATTCATGTAAAAATGCGCAATCTACACAAAATTTGTCGCGTTGTAGGAGCCTACCGTACATACAATCTTCGTTGTAGTCAGCGGCGAATATTAAATAACAATCTTTATTTTCTGCCGAACCATTTGTGTAGTCACTTCTTACGTTATTAAATGCCATCAAACTTAGCTTTGGGACTTTTTGTTGTAAAATTTTGTATTGTTCAAAAAAAGATTTGGAAAGATCATAATCCATAGCATAATCTTTTGGATCCCATCCATCACCCCACCAGCAATCATGACAATAAACTGTGAATGGTGATTCCGGAGTATATACGGTAATCATATCTTTGCTACACATGTCACAAGGTCTTTTGTAGAATGTTCTTTCATTACGGAAGTTTAGTCTTTTGGCCATTCTGCAATCAGGGCAATAAAGTGGAGGTGGACTCTTCATCTGCTCATAGAAAACAATGTCTTCGTCTCGGATCACAAATTCTTTTTCACATGTTTTACAATTTTCTTTCTTCATAATGTTATATGGGGATTATAGCAATACCGAAATAATTGTCAAGCAATATCGTCAATAAAGCCTTTAATAATAGCTTATTTTAAAGGTAAAAATTAGTAAAAAAGAATTTTGTGGAAAAATATTGACACAAATAGCCCCCATATTATATACTTAATATACTTGTCCCGTTAGAAAATCAACTTCCGGGAGGTAATAAAAAGTATTATTATTTAAATTTTCTAACGGGATGAAAAATAGCCTACAAAGTGAGTTTCTTAAGCTCCAAAATAGCCTTGTGGATATTGGCCTTTCAGAGAAAGAAGCGGGTGTGTATATTGCCCTACTCTCACTTGGGCGTGGTACTGTGTCGGCAATCTCTCGTCGTGCCAATATTAACCGTACAACAGGCTATGACATACTCGATTCCCTATCAGCAAAAGGCCTTGTAAGTATTTCAGGCAAAGAACCCAAGCAGGAATATAGTGCCGAGAGTCCCGAGAATTTGAGTAAATTTATTACAGAGGATATTAAAAAGAAACACGAATCATTAAAGAAAACCGAAACTTTAATTCCAGAACTCAAATCCATTCATAGTGTTGTTGATAGACCCTCTGTTCGGTTCTACGAAGGCAACGATGGATTGATAGAAGTATATGAAGATACTCTCACAAGCCACGAACCAATTCGCGCATATGCGACAGTTGATGATATGCACCAAGCACTACCAAATTATTTTCCTAAATATTATAAGCGCCGTGCAAGTGCTGGAATTTCTATCCGCGCGATTACTCCAAAGACTCCGATTGGATTGGAGAGGAAAGCCCAGGACAAAGAAGAGGCTCGCGAAATGGCATTCGTGCCAGCCGATAAATTCTACTTTTCTCCAGAGATAAATATTTATGACAATAAAGTAATGATTGCCAGCTGGCGTGAGAAACTTGGAATTATTATTGAATCAGCCGAAATCGCCGACGCTATGAAAAAGATCTACGAGCTCGCATGGTCAGAAGCGAAGCGCCTAGAAAAAGAAATGTAACTCCCAATAAACATTATAATGTAAATGTAACAGATTAAGACGGCCGTCTCAAAGTGTCACATATTGTTATTTTTAAAATACTATGGAGAAACTATGTTTTTAGGTCGAAAGTTCTTTTCAACTCAATATGCATATCAATATAATCGACGAGCATGTACTGCACATTTTTGCCAAAAGAAAGATCAGATTTTAATAAAGTGATATACTCATCGCATGGATATGGATATACCCACATACTTTGATGTATCATTTTAAAACCATATTCTTGCAGCTCTTTTCGTAAAAGCCCCCGTTTCCCCCTATTCTTTTCATATACATCAAAAGAAACAATTCGCCACTTGCCATCCCACCTCCGCGTCTTCTTTTGCTTTAACGATTCATAGTGTAATTTTCCCCTTGATGTTAAAGTAAATCTCTTTTTGCCATCAATAATTTTTTCTTGCACATAGCAGTCAGAAATTAATTTTTTTAAGCTTTTATTTGCGCGATATTTATAGTGCCTCTGCATGTCATTTTCAGGTAGGATATGCTTTAACATTTGAACTGCATTTGGTGCGACAACAACTATGCCAGTGACACCGGCTATAGCAATACTAGCAAGCAGTATGTTGCCAAGCGTCCTTGCTCCTTCTTTAAGGTCTTCTTTTTTAAATTTAACCCCATTTTCTTTCATAAGGTAATTGTAACAGATTGCGACGGCCGTCTGCAAGTGTTACACAAGGCTTATGGGGTTTATGTTATGCAAAACCTACAAATTTTATTTTCTTAGTGTTGAGATGAGGCTACTTTCGTCGATTAGTAGATTAAGTGCATCTACTATTGATGGTACTATGATATCCGCCTCTTGTATGCATTTAGTATGTATACCTTCTGCTTGCAGGGTTAGTATTGAAAGTTTAACTGTTTTTAAAAGTTGAACATCGATCAAGCCATTGCCAATCGCCACACAAGTACTAGGGTTTAATTTCAAAGCAGATTTATGTTTATCTTTCCCTGTTGGTGTTACCACAAGTTCAATACCTAAAACATCTGCAACCTTCTTACCATTACCTCTAGTATCGCCAGAAAATAAAACGACTTTTATACCTTTGTTTTTAATTTTTTCTAAGATTTCCGGAACACCTATAACTAGTTCTCCTCTGACAGTTAACGTACCGTTAAGGTCTAGGATCAAAGTTTTTATTTCAATATTTTTTGAATTCGGGATTATTAATTTCATAAATTTATTCTAACACACTTACTGGTTTATTTTGGGTCTGTATTGTAGGGCTTCGAGGATGTGTGGAATTTGAATATTTTCACTTCCTTCAAGGTCTGCAATTGTGCGGGCAAGTTTGATTGTGCGGTGGTATGCGCGGGCAGATAATTGTAATCTTTCGGCGCTTTGGTTGAGAATACTTTTTACATCATCTGCAAGTGGCGCAAAAGAATTCAAATCTTTGGAATTCATGTCACTATTTGTTTTGATTTTGCGTGTCGCTTTCTTGAATCTTTTTTCTTGGATTTCGCGCGCATTCTTGACTCGGCTTTTTATCACATCTGTTGGAGTGCTGTTGGGATCCTTTTCCGAAAGTTCATCGAACCCGACATTGCTTACTGTCACCCACATATCGATGCGGTCCATAATAGGGCCTGATAGTTTGCGATTGTACCTGTCGAGGTCTGTTGGTTTGCAAATGCAGGCTTTTTGTTTATTGCCTTTGTGTCCGCAAGGGCACGGGTTCATCGCAGCTATCAAAATAAAATTTGATGGAAAGATTGCCGAGCCTTTTGCGCGCGAAATTGAAACGATATTGTCCTCGAGTGGTTGGCGCAAAGATTCGAGAACTCTTTTTTCAAATTCAGGAAATTCGTCGAGGAATAGTACACCTTTGTGTGCGAGAGTTACCTCGCCAGGTTTTACATTTGCACCACCACCAATCATAGATACATAGCTTGCAGTATGGTGTGGCGCACGGAATGGCGGCTCGGTAATTAAATTATTATCTAGTATTCCGACGATTGAGTGAATGCCTGTAATTTCCAAAATATCATCGTTGTCGAGATCTGGAAGTATATATGAAAAGGCACGAGCAAGCATTGTCTTGCCAGTGCCAGGCGGGCCTGATAGTGCAATATTGTGTCCACCCGCGGCGGCGATTTCCAATCCCCTTTTTGCATTTTCTTGGCCTTTCACATCTTGGAAATCGGTTTTGTAAGCTCCTTCTTTTTTCTCAATTGTTGTTTTAGGGAATTTGGAAAGTTTAGGACGTTCTTTTTCGAGCGGGTTACCTTTTTTATCGTATTTGATTTTGTATATGTGATTCACTACATCAAGCAATGTTTTGGCACCATACACATCTATGCCCTCTATTAATGCAGCCTCGGTAGCATTCTCGAATGGTAGGAAAATTTCTTTGTAACCGCGGGCTTTGGCTTCTTGGGCAAGTGGCAGTGCACCTTTGATAGGGCGGAGCTCACCGTTTAGTGATAGTTCCCCGAGGAATACTCTGCCCTCGGGCTCGAAATCAATTTCCTCTGCAGAGAGTAAATATGCAAGAGCAATACCCAAGTCAAAATATGATCCCTCTTTTTTAAGATCAGCTGGCGAAAGTGAAATGACAATTTTTTGATTTTGATTTTTTGGAGACGCAAAGCCCGAATTTTTCAAAGCGCTAGACATTCTGTCTTTTGCTTCATCAACGGCTTTGTCGGGCAAGCCCACCATAGTAAAAGCGTGTAGCGTGTTCTTTGTAATGTCTACTTCAATAGTAACAATCTTTCCTTTTAACATATGCGGTTGTGCCGCATAAATCCGCGAAAATGACATGTATATATTATAACAAATAAAAAAGAAAAACCACAAAATAGTTCCTTAAGAAGAATAGAAAAATCCCCGAGAATAGCTCCTCTTAAACAGGACACAAAATTTCTTGCTAGAAATTTTGTCGGTTCTCACGCCGTCGCGCTCGAAAGCCTGTTTGCAAGGACTATTCTCGGGGATTTTTACTTTAACTAAACTAGATTCATACAAATCATGCATTTGCGGGCGCTTGGATTTACATCCAATCTTTCTTCTTCAATAGCATCACCGCATGTTTCGCATTTACCAAATTTGTTGTCTTCAATTCTTTTCATTGCATCTTGGGTATCACGCAATCTTTTGCCTAGTGTATCTACGATGGCACTTCGCTCTTCGAAATCTTCTGCTCGACTGGCCATGTCATTTTCATCAGCTTCGGGGGCAGTCTGGCTTGCTGGTACTGCTTGCCAATT
>JAGOVF010000066.1 GCA_018060885.1 Oligoflexales bacterium
GGTATAAAGAGTACCGCTGATGCGCATGATAAATAAATCGAGCTCAATACCATAGCTGGGTGCCCCCTGGTAATATCCGACTCCGACTCCGACATAAGTTCTAATCATGAGCTTTGCGCCCATGTACAGCTTTTTAAAATTCTTTTCTTCATAGGCACCCAATACATCGCGGTAGTCGAAACTCAAATGCAAGGCATCTACCTGATTATGAAAAGTAAGACCTAAACCACCATGAAAGGTCTGTTTAAATTCTTTTGGATTTCCATCACCGGAAAATTTTGTGTTTCCAACATCATCTGCCTTAAGTGCTAATCTAAAATCGACGCTACTTGATTGGACAAAATAGAGCAGCCCTGCATCAAAACCAGTGCCCGTTTGAATTTCCTTTAAAGTTTCTGCCTCTCCACCGCCAGAAGATAGGGACTCAATAGCTTGTTGATCGGCGATTTGAATGCTGACATAGGGCTCAGCAGCGTATAGGTACTTTGCGCTAAGTCCGAGTGAAAGATTACGCCACGGTGTTCGGCCTGCAATACTTGCTATAGCACCGCCATAAGCCTCTCCTTGCAATACCACTGCAGGAGTACCGGTTTCGCTGTATTTTTTGGCTTGGATATCAGGTTCGACACGATAGAATGCTGAAAGACCGCCGTTATTGGTTAAAAAACTTACCGCAGTAGAAGATCCAAAATGCACTGGAGTCTTTAATAAGCGATCAACAAACTCTCCACCTTCATTTGCACCCGATTCGCTTTCAGTACTACTTTTTTTATCAGCGGCAATCATTTCTCGTGCAAAATCTACCGAATCTTTTCCGACAATAAAAGTCGTGCGTAGACCGAGCCAACGGAAAAACTTTCCGCCGTAAGGAAGTTGGGCTGGATTAGCGAATAGTATTCCAGTTTGGGTAGCACGAGTGAGATTCGCACCTCCCGAAGCTACATCAAAAGGATCTTCATAAATGCATTGATTTGTTTTGTTTCCATATGCAAGATTTGCAAATGAAAAGATCAAAATGCCACCGAAAATATAATAGAGAAGTGTGTTTCTATCTTTAATTAGTAAGTTTTCCTCAAAATTGCTCATTCTACCTTCGTGTTAGCTTGGCACTTGTAAAATTGTTAGGTAGTTTCAACAAACGTTTATGCCGACATTTTTGTAATTTCCCCAAATTGCGACTTTACTTATTAGACTTCGGTATTTATGCAGAAAATTCGAGTTAATCGAGAATTAAACTAGTTATTACAGGTGGATATATATTCTATTGTTATAAAGAACGCTGCCATCGTTAGATCTCGGCTTTTGCTGCGCTTTAGGGGCTATGAGATAATGAGAGTTGCCATGAAATAAAAGCAATTGAGATTTTACTATGGAAAAAACTCAGCAAGAAAAAAACATTCATCGTGTCTTTCGAATTATTCGAAAAGATTCTGTTGAAAATTCGCCAATTGAAATAAGTTCTGTAGGCAAGGGAGCGGAAAAAATTGCGGAAAGTATCAAGTTGCGTAAAGAAGAAGTGTTAGAAGCGCAAGGAAATTTCGATATTGAAAAAATCCTCGATCTTTTAAGTTAATCTCCACTAATAAACATTTATTTTACTTAGGATATTTCTTGTTAACTGAAATTGAAAAAAATTCATGCCTGACTATCGAAAAACAAGTCTATAAAGGCTTTGGTTTTGCTAAAAAAGACGGTAAAGCCTATTTTGCTGTCGGGGCTATTGCTGGAGATACTATTGAATACACTTCAATTGAAAGCCACAAAAATTACGAAAAGGTTCAGACAAAAAATATTATAAAAGCGAGTCCTTACCGACAAAAAAGTAAGTGTGATTTTAGTACAGAGTGTGGGGGCTGCCAATGGCTGGAGATGGACTATGATAGACAAATTTTTTGGAAAAGAAACATACTTAGTGAAATATTGAGCCGAGATATAGAAGTTCCAGAAAATTGGGAACTGGTTCCTTCATTACAAAATAGCAACTATCGTACACGCGTTACTTTGCGTGCAAGATTTGACGACAATGGCTGTTTAAAACTAGGTTTTTTTCGTCATCTTAGCAGAGACTTTGTAGAAATAGACTCTTGTTATGTTTCACATCAAAGTATTAATAATTTTATTACGAGCTTAAAAGACTTTCGAAATATTAAATTGCGTGATCTAAAATTCAGATTTGAAATTCAAATATTACCAGATGCATCAAATAGCAAAAACATGCTTGTTACGATCATCTCGGCGCAAAAGGGGACTCAAGGTGTTGCGGAACTTATCGGAAAAATTAAAAATATTCCTGAAGTCCGCTCGATTTCTTCTTCGCAAAATAATGATAGTGAATTCTATCTATATGATGACTATTTAGGTGTAAAGTTTTACACCAAAGCTCAACAGTTTCAGCAAATTAATCAAGAATTAAACCGCGTCATGCAAAATGATGTGTATCAGCTTGTTAAGGGAAGAAAGCTAGATAGCGTGCTGGATTTATTTTGTGGTAGTGGCAATTTAAGTTTGCCCTTGGCAAACGAAGTGAAAAAAATAGTTGCAGTCGAAAACAACAAAAATGCAATAAAAGCCGGAAACTTTAATAAAAAGATTAACAAGATTTCTAATATAGACTTTATCGAACAAGATGTAGAAAGATATGTTAAATCACTTATAAAGGAAAAAAAGTCTTTTAATTGGGTTGTTCTAGACCCACCGCGCCAAGGAGTAAAAGGTCTTGTTCCTAATATTGAGGAATTGGCGAGTGATTATGTTTTGTATATTAGTTGTGATCCCATGAGTTTTGCGCGTGATATCAAAGAATTTAAAAAATTTAAAATAGAATATTTCAAAGCCTTTGATTTTTTTCCACATACTTTTCATGTGGAAAGTTTTTGTTTATTAAAACGAGTAAATTGAAAGTTTAAAGGAAGTTTCATGAATCAATTAAGATGGTCAGTTCTCAATCTACTTTTAGTGTCGGCTCTATATACGGCCTGTAAGTCGGAATCTGATAATATCTATGATGAAAGCAAATTGCCAAATCTTTCACAAAAGCAAGGCTTAGCAAGTAGTTCCTATGAAATTGAGCGAACCGGAGACTTCTATTTTAATATCTGGGATGGTGACTTTGTATTGAATTTAGATCGAATGAAATTGGAATCTAGTAGTAAGACAGAGCCATATTCTGGATATTGGTATCCAGAAACTAATGCTGGACTTGATATAGATGTTTCAGGATCTGGCCTTAGTCCTTTAGCAAAGTGGGATCGTGCATTCAATACTGCAGGAGCAGCGGTTTCTTGGGAAAGAACTCACCATCACAGTGATGTTTCTTGGGCTGGCCATTGCAATGGATTTGCTTCTTCTTCGCAAAGACACAAAGAACCTGACCGAAGTGTCATGCGGAATGGAATAGAGTTTACTGCGAAAGATGTAAAAGCTTTGTTGGCAGAAGTTTATATGGGGACGAAGTATTTTTTTCTTGGAGGCAGTCGATGTGAGCAAGTCGGAACTATTGGCTCCAATATTAATAATCGCCATCGCTCAGAAACACTAGGAGCATGCGAAGATATAAATCCAGGAACCTTTCATGCGGCTTTAGCAAATTGGGCTGGAGAGCGAAAACATCCGCTTATATTCGATCGTTCTGTTAACAATGAAGTCTGGAACTATCCCTTGTTTTTTTATAGCGTCACAAAAAAGCAAGAAGTCTCAGAAGGGCAGGCGCTTGATATTCTACGTCAATCAAATCGAGATTCCTATACGATCAACAAAGGCGCAGTTTATTTTTACGACATCAATATTGTAGTGGGATTTGCCAATGCACTGAATCAAGAAAAAATACTTGGCGGAGTCCCAGAAAAAAAAGGCGAGACCTATACCTATGTTTTAGAGCTCAATGCTGAAAAAGAAATTATCGGTGGCGAATGGTATGGCGACAGTATTAGCAAGCACCCCGACTTTCTTTGGGTGGCTCTTGAACCAATGCAAGGCAGCGGGACGCGATTCAATAGCAATCCTTACGTTGATCCTGCTGAAGTAATAAGGATGTGGGCAGAATCTGTTGGCTACGATCCAGATAATCCTCCTTTAGGAATCATGGAGCCTGTCGATCCGACTCTGAAGTCATGGGGTAAGTTTCGTAACTTCGAAGTTGCGATTGATGGTGGAGAAAGAGGTGCTGCGTATTTAGGAAAGCCTGTCATGCTTGGAATAAAGCGTTTATCAGGATTTTCTGGTGAGCTCAATGTGTTTACACATTTAAATGGCGTACAAGTAAATAGTGCAGTCACTAATCGTGATTTCGATACGATTAGAGTTATTGTTGAACCACAGCCGGGGATTAATGATCTAAAAATCACATGGCAAAGATCCGACGTTCTCGTGAGTGAAGAATCTTTGGTCTTTCACGCCTTGCCTTAGGAGGCAAAGAGCTGATGCAAATATTTCTAATTGTATTAGGCGGCGTATTAGGAACTTTAAGCCGCTATTTTTTGACTACATTTGTAAATCACGTAGGTAGCACAAACCATTCTAGTGTTGCATTTCCTTTAGGTACTTTGACAGTCAATCTAATCGGAGCCTTTACAATTGGCTGTTTGTTTACGTTATTTGCAAACAATGACAATGTTATAAAACCTTTTTTAATGATTGGTTTTTTAGGTGCCTTCACAACAATGTCGGGTTTCACCTATGAAGCCATGACGATTTTTGAAGACGAGGCTTATATTAAAGCGATTATTTATGCACTTCTTGGAAGTGGTGGGCCTTTGATTGCTTGTTGTCTTGGTGTGCAGATAGTCAAAAGATTAGCATAACCCAAGTTGGATTGATTTATGGGTTCAGTTTTTGAATTCTATATAGTGCGAAATTGTCAATTTTTTTAACTAAATGTAGTTCAAAAAATTGAAAGCCCAGAGCAGCAAACCATTATGTTGATATGCAATTTAAAGTATCCAAAAATAATTCAAAAATGAACCTCGATCAAAAACGTCAAATTAAAATTCTATTGTCGAATCTCAGCTTGTAGACATTTATTCAGCCATGCAAGTATTTTCTGCACTTCTTTTTCGACCTCATTATCTGTAAGTGTTTTGTCCTTTGATTCAAAAAGGAGGCTATAACCCATGCTTTTTTTATTTCCCTCTAACTTTTCGCCTTGGTAAAGGTCAAAAAGCTTCCATGTCTGAAGATTTTGTTTGTCTGGAAAACTTTTAAATGCTTCAACAAATTGACCATGGTTTGTTTTGCGGTCAACTAAAAATGCAAAATCTCGGCTGACTCCTGGAAAACGCTGGGCTTGGTTGTTAATTTTCTGTTTTGTTTTTTGTTGAGCATTAAAAAATAATTCAACATCTAATTCAAATATCAAAGGTGCAGCTTGAATCGAAAGATCAAAATTAAGCAGAACTTCTGGATGAACTTCACCAAAGTATCCGACGATACTATTATTAAATTCGATAAAAGCCGCTTTATTTGGATGCAAGAAAGGTATGACCCTTTCGTCTATTTTTATGCAGTCCCACTCAAGTAGGCCGTAGCTTTTGAAAATAGAGCTTAAGATTGATTTCAGGGTGAAAAAGTCTGAAATTTTCTCATTATCCAACCAGCTTTTTTTACTGGCAGGTTGATCGAGAACGCCGGCAAGTAATAAGCGTTCTACTGGGCGAGCGGCAACGGGAATATCATTTGTTTCCCATAAATGCCGCCCATGGCTTTGTACATGTTCTAGAATTGGGTTTATTTTTCTTTGCTGGGCTATTTCATGGTGGTAAAAACCGTGGCCAAACAAAAACAGCTTGCTTCCTAGTGTTTGATGATGGCGGTTGTGCACTAAAGAATTGATCAGAGTTGGCAGCAAGGTAGTTTGTAAATGTGACGCATTTTCATTGAGCGGATTTTTTAGTTTTAAAGATGGCCAGTACGGATGCGTGGAGTCAATGCGTAGTTTGTTATAGTCTTCCAAATCATTAAAAGGAAAGCTAACGGTCTCAGCAAGGCCTGCTTGCGCAAGATAGATTCTTAGTTGTTCATTAAATTCAAGAAAGCTATCTTCATAGTTCGGAGCGATGTTCATTTTAGGGAGTTTGTAGGGAATTTTTTCAAAACCATAAATTCTTGCAACTTCTTCAATAAGGTCTATTTCTCTTTCGATATCATTGCGCCAGCTAGGAACTTCATACAAG
Organism: Oligoflexales bacterium; assembly: GCA_018060885.1. Lineage (GTDB taxonomy): Bacteria > Bdellovibrionota_B > Oligoflexia > Oligoflexales > JAGOVF01 > JAGOVF01. The sequence continues at coordinate 6,168 of JAGOVF010000066.1, forward strand.
GTACGACCTGCTTTTGAATCACATGCTTTAATGCCTAAACTTTGTAGAATTTCCTCTGCAGCCTGAGCATTTAAATGTTTTATACCAATTATTTTGCAAAGTCTTTCATGGCGCATAGCTATGAGACGAGGTTTATAGGGTTGCGGGTAATCGTCGAGTCCACTTTCTGCGATTTCGATATGCTGCGTGCCAGCAGTCGCTTTGTAGAGAATATCCGCTACTCTTTGACCATTTAGGTGTACCTGAGATAAATCAGTCCCACGTTCAAATCGATAAGACGCATCGGAGTGTATGCCCAGCCGCTTAGATGTTTTGCGAACTTGAATAGCGTCAAAATGAGCGGCTTCTATGACAATATTTTCAGTTGTTGCTGAAATTTCGCTATTTTGACCTCCCATGATGCCAGCGAGACCTACTACTTTTTCTCCATCACAGATTAAAATATCTTCATTTTCGATTTTGCGTTCTAAGCCATCAAGTGTCGTGAGGGTTTCGACCTTTTTGCCGCTTCGCACCGTAATTTTATTTCCAGAGATATTGCTAAGATTATACGCATGAATAGGTTGGCCGGTTTCGAGCATGGTGTAATTTGTTGCATCTACGATCACATTAATGCTTCTTAAACCTGAATTCTCAAGACGCTGACGCAACCACCGCGGAGACGGAGTAGGTTTGATGTTCTTGACCAACAAACAATAAAACCTAGAACAGCCAGAGTTGGCTTCAATCGCAATTTGCAGGTGGTCCTTCGTATGTAAGCTCTTTTTAGTAGGCGCTGCAAAGCGTGGTAAAACTAAGGGCAATTTAAGCTTTGCAGCTAAGTCGCGTGCAACTCCGATGTAGCCAAAACAATCGCCGCGGTTTGGTGTAATGTTTAATTCAAAAATAACATCTTCATTTTGTAAAGCAGCTTCCACTGGCAGTCCTAAAGGACTATCTGCATCTAGTTCCAATATTCCATCACTCGCATCGCTTAAACCAAGCTCCGCTTCGCTACATAACATTCCATGAGAATCTACGCCTCTGATTTTTCCAGCTTTGATTTTTGTACCATTAGGTAGTTCTGCGTCGATTTGTGCCAACGCAACAAAGAGTCCTGCGCGAGCGTTCTTTGCACCACAAACGACATCAAGTTGCTGATTATTTGCCGTTTGAACCTGGCAGATTTGCAAACGGTCTGCTTGTGGATGAGGATGCGCTGTGATGATTTTAGCTACAACAATTTTCGAGTCTATTTTTGCAGTGCGTTTTATTGATTCAACTTCGAGACCTATGTCCGTCAAAGATGCGGCAATTTGCTCCGGCGTATATTGTTTTAAATTAACGTAGTCATTTATCCAATTCAGAGAAATTTTCATGTTTTAATCCTTAAGCGAAAGCTTGCATAAGTTTCTCTTCTTTACGAGTAGAGAGGAAATTGTGAGAGAAACTGATAGTTCGATTCAAAAAGCGTGCGCAAATCGTTTAAGCGATATTTCAACATCGCTAAACGATCAATACCGAAGCCAAACGCAAATCCCGTATATCTTTCGCTATCAATATTGACCGCTTCAAAAACATTTGGATGAACCATGCCGCAGCCTCCGACTTCTAGCCACCCAGTTCCTTTGCAAACGCGGCACTGAGAATCTTTGCCCTGACAAAGAACGCAGTTTAAATCGACCTCTGCGCTCGGTTCTGTAAATGGAAAGTAACTTGGTCTTAAGCGTGTGTTTAACTCTGTTCCAAATATACTTTTAAGCAAAACATCGATGGTTCCTTTTAAATCTGCAAAGGAAATATCTTCATCAACGACTAATGCTTCAATTTGGTGAAACATCGGTGTGTGAGTTGGGTCGGAGTCACAGCGAAAAACTCGTCCTGGCGCGATAATCCGCAAAGGTGGGCGCTCTCTCAGCATGGCATGTATCTGTACAGGTGAAGTGTGGGTTCTTAGGACAAGTTTATCATATCCATCGATATGAAAAGTATCTTGCATGTCTCGAGCTGGATGATGGTCCGGAATATTTAAGGCGTTGAAATTGAATTGTTCATATTCGGCTTCTGGACCAGCATAAACACTGAATCCGAGGCGATGAAATTCTTTTAATAATATGCGACGCATTAATGTGACTGGATGCAGGGCTCCGCCAAGTTTTTCGTCGGCAACGGGCAAACTCAGATCTATAGCTTCAGCGTTTAATAGAGCTGCAAGTTGCCAGGCTCTTGCTTTGTTTTTTAATTCTTCAAGCTGCCCCTCTATAAAAATGCGTAGCTCGTTGATATGCTTTCCCAGAATAGGTTTGCTTTCTGGCGTCGCATTTTTTAGGGAGGCCAATAACTCTTGAACAGGTCCCTTACGACCTAAAAAATCAATGCGTAATTGCTCTACTGCCTTAGCATCCTCACTTTTTAATGTCTGAGTAAATGCTTGTTCAAAAAGCTGACGAACTTCTGAAATTTTTTTAGTGAAGTTTTCCATGATTAATTTCCTTTATTGCCTGCGCCAGTCGATCTATACCTTTTGTGATGGTCTCTGGTTTTGTCGCATAACTGAGACGAATAAATCCATCTACTCCAAAAACTTCTCCAGGCACAGCTGCCATAAGATGCTTTTCTAAAAGAAAACGGCAGAATTCGTTACTCGTGCTTGGGTTTAATGAATTGCTACTTTTTAGTGCATTGCGCAAATCGATAAAGACATAAAATGCGCCTTCTGCGGGAATGTAATTTAGCTGCGGCAATTTCTCTTTAAGCAAAGATTGAATGAGGTTTTTTCGTTCTTTAAGGCCAGCGATATCTGTCTGCATAGCTGCCGCGCCCTGGCCAACTGCATAGACTGCGGCATGTTCTATAAAGGGCGGTAAACAGCTCGAAGAATGTTCTTGTAGTCTTTTTACCAATTCTATGACTTGCTTTGGGCCAGCGCCATAACCAACTCGAAAACCTGTCATGGCGAAAGATTTTGATAGTCCGTTGACTAGAATTGTGCGGTTATATAGCTCAGGATTGATGTTGAGGAAACTATAATGTGGTTTGTCAAATGCAAGATATTCATATATTTCGTCAGAAATAATCCATACGTTCAAGTCGCGCAAAATGTCGCCAAGTTGGCGAATCTGCTCCTTGCTATAAACAAATCCAGCGGGATTATTTGGCGAATTTACGACAACGATTTTTGTCTTTGGGCTAAGAGCAGCTTCTAGTCCAGAAAAATTCAGAGAATTGTTCTTATAGTCCTCCGCCATTGGCACAATGACTGGTTTGCCACCGGCAGCTAGAACTTGGTCACGATAGCTGACCCAGTAAGGTGCTAATAATATAACTTCGTCGCCTTCATTAATAAGCGACAAAAAAGTATGGAATAAGATTTCCTTTGCTCCAATTCCACAAACGATTTGTTCAGGAGCATACTCAAGCTGGTTTTCTTTTAAAAGTTTTGTTGAAATAGCTTGTCGAAGCACAGGCCCACCACCGGCAGGTCCATAGCGGGTCTGGCCTTTTTGCAGGGCATCGATGCAATGATCTACGACACCTTTTAAAGCAGGATAATCAGGCTCTCCGACACTGAAGTTTAGCACGTCATGACCGGCTAATTGCAAAGCTTTTGCTTTGGCATTCAAGCTCAATGTCGCGGAAGGTTCCAGAAGGCTAATTTTTTTGGACACGCTGGGCTGCATGTAGAATTCCTCGTAGTTAAAAAGGCGAGCTGCTGAACTCGCCTAATACTAGAGGCTTGGAGAGATAAATCAAGAAAAAGCTAGATTCAAAATGCCCAAATAATAATTAGGCTCCAATTCTATTGTCAGGAGTAAGCGGAATCAACTCGTCATCTGGTTCTCCGTCACGTGGTGACTCACGTCGATCGGGAGCTCCGTGGCGACTTTGTAATTCTGCAGCCATTAAATTAAGCTTGTTGGCGACATCGACGAGTTCATCACCTTTTCTAACAGTTATGCGAGTTCGATAGTGGCCTTTAGTGATCTGCCCGATAAATCGTTCGATAGACACTAAAGGGCCATAAACTTTGTGAGTTTTTGAGATAATAACTGTCATCAGAATTATTAAGTAGGCACTGAATAATAAAACCATCTTTAAAGCATTTGAATAGAACACGTCATTTGTTATTAATGACCACTGTTTGTCTGGGTCTACGATTGCAAAAATATCCATGACTTGTTGGTACTGCTCAGTCAAAGCCTGATAGATCATAAAACCGGCAACAGCAGTGAAAGACAGAGAAATTAATATGACATAGATCCCTAGCTTTATTTGCTTAAATGGTTCGATCAGAAAGTATTTGATACTGCGTTTTTTTCGATCATAGCCACGATTCTTTCTTTTTTCCACGGAGGCCCTCTTTGCTTAAAAAGTCGTGAGTAACATTGCATTTGAATATAATTTTCGCGGAACTGTTACTGACAATAATATCGTATTAGAGCGCGAAAAACACCTTTTGCATGTTCATGTTTCTACAGCTGGGCTAACTCTTCAGTTTTGTAGGCGCTAGTACCATTATAGATGTGCGTCTTGAGAAACTCCTCTTCGTGAGGGAGCTGGGATTCTATAACGTCTTTGTACCAGACCCTCTTCTCGCTATCCCATCGAAATTGCTGAGATTTTAGTAAGTCTTTTTTGTCAAAGTGAGCTTGAAATGCATAGAGGCGATATTGTCTTTCGTAGCTTCTTGTCACTAATTCATCAAGATAGGGAGAGATGACCCGAAATGTTGTAGCACAGTCAAAAAGCGCTCTATGAGCAAAGGGATTGATAAATCCTTGATCAGCCGCAAGATGATTTAGGCTCATAGAGCGAGAACCAAGACTGCTCCAGTCAATATGCCGCAGTGAGCAGGCCCAGTGCAGAGAATTTACAGCTTCGGCCAATTCCGGAACTCTAGTAAGGAAAGATTTATCAAAACTGGCGTTGTGGGCGATGGCGATTTGTGAACGTCCAAAAATACTATTTACCAGGGGCCAAGAAATTTTTTGACCTTTTAGGTGGCTGTTTTTAATGCCGGTTAGTTTTTCAATTTCTTGGCTAATTTCTAAAAATGGATCTTGCAAGCCGCCATAGGTCTCTACGATGTAAGGTTGCTGGCCCTGCTTCCATGCAAATAAAAGCACTCCAACTTCAATAATCTTATCTTGCGCTGGATCGAGTCCACTTGTTTCAACATCGATAATTAAGCCAAAATCCATTGTAACACTCTAATAAAATGAGATTAATTTAAATGTCGCTAAAGCGCTTCCTTTGTTCTTTTTCTTAACTCTACTCGCTACCTTTACGACTTCCTATGCGATGTGCGAAGAATACTTTATAATTAAAAACAAAAGCAAAGCCTGAATTTATAAATGATCGCGGACTAAGGTCCATCTAACTTCTGTTTATGGGACTGCGCCTTGAATCTAACTTCAAATACGAGCAAAAATGTCGAGCAACAAACTCTCTCTTTGGTCGAGGATTTCGCCGAACTTAAGAGCCACTTCCAACAAGAAGTGCTTTATGCGAAGTACCGAGTGGAACTTCCTAATCCCGATTGCATAACGCTTTATGCGGATGGATTGACCAAAATTTTTATAAATTTTACGATTTGGGGCTCACCCGAAAGATCTGTTGAATATTTTTCCCATGCAGGCTCAAAAGGTTCGATACTAATTTTAGTCGGTAGCGAGCAAGAATTTGCGACAATTGACATAACTGCTTTGGATCAGCACATTCAATGCATGATTTTGCCGCAAACCCGTCCGGGCCTCTACTCCATCATTATTAGTCTGCATAACCTGCAAAAAGCATTTGATAAAATTCAGGTAGAACGCGAGCAAATTGAAGCGAGCAGTCAAGAAGTTAAATACATGCTCAGTATATCGCGGGAACTAAACGGCGAAAGAAATATTGAGCGACTACTGAGTCTAATTTTAACGCGAGTGCGGGAAGTTACCAATGCGGATGCGGGATCTATATATACCTTAGAAAAATCAAGCGAAGGAATTGAAGATCAGGTTCTGCGCTTTCATCTGACGCAAAACGATTCTATTGAGCAAAATCTGTCTTCATTTGCGCTTAAAGTAAGCAACGAATCAATTGTCGGCAAATCCGTGCTTAGCAAGAAACCGATCAATATACCCGATTTATATATGCTGACCGAAGATCCGCAAACAAATCCTTGGGGTGCAAAACACGATAAATCCTGGGACTTGCGAACAGGTTATGAATCACATTCCATGCTGACACTTCCCATTTATGATATTAGCTACAATGTAACGGGTGTCATTCAGCTGATTAATCGCAAAAAAGATCGAGAACAGAAGCTACTCACGACGAATGATTTTTTTGATAACGTTATGCCCTTTGATAACTTAGATGTTGAATACGCACTTATCGTTTCTCAGCAAGCTGGAATCGCTCTAGAAAATGCCAGCCTAAATAAAGAAATTCTGAATCTCTTTGACGGATTTGTCGAAGCTTCGGTAACTGCGATCGAGCAACGAGACCCAACGACAAGCGGACATTCGAATCGAGTTGCAGATCTCACGCTATCAACAGCTAAGCTCATCAGCGAAATTAGCCATGGTAGATATGCTGATGTTCGCTTCAGCGATGATCAAATGCGAGAAATTAAATATGCATCTTTATTGCATGATTTTGGCAAAGTCGGTGTTCGAGAAAAAATATTAGTGAAGGCGAAAAAGCTCTATCCTTGGGAAATGGATGTCGTAGATGCTCGATTTGATATCATCAAAATGCGCATTGAATTGACATCGATGGAAAAACGCATCGACTTTATTAAGCATCCAGAAAAGTATCCCATGGGTTTTTCGGAGAAACAAATCGATCTCGACCGAGATATGCAGCTGCGACAACTCGATAGCTATTATGATTTAGTACAAAGGGCAAATGAGCCGACAGTTCTAGAACAGAAGAGTTTTGATATGTTGCGAGATATTGCAAATCTTAGATATAAACATGTTGACGGAAATTTTAAACCCTATTTGCTGTCAAATGAACTGCAAGCGCTTTCTGTTTCTCGGGGTTCATTGACTCGTGAGGAGTTTGCAGAAATTCAAAATCATGTTTCATTAACCTATGAATTTTTGCGTAAAATTCCTTGGGGACGCCGACTGGCGAATGTTCCAGCAATCGCAGCTAAGCATCATGAAAAACTAGATGGCACAGGCTATCCTAATGGCTCTGGAGGAGAAGAAATACCATTGCAAACAAGAATTATGACTATAGCTGATATTTTTGATGCATTGACGGCATCTGATCGTCCTTATAAAAGAGCGGTTCCTATTGATAAAGCTCTTGATATTTTGAGTCTTGATGTCAAAAGCAAAAAAATTGATGAAAATTTGTTTAATCTATTTGTTGAATCAAAAGTTTATATGAAAATCATTGAAGGGATTCATCAAAGGGTGTGAGCAAAGGTAATAAGTGAGTAAACGTAATAAAATAGACGTTGAAACGCTTGTTTCGGCATATTGCCAAGGTTTCTTTCCAATGCCCGATGAGCAAAGTGGAAAGATTTTATGGTATAATCCAGACCCTCGCGCCATTATTCCCTTAGAATCTTTCCACACATCGCATTCCCTCAGGAAAATTCTTAAAAAAAATATTTTTTCTATATCGATTAACCAAAGATTTGCCGATGTGCTTGAACTCTGCGCTGATAGGCCAGAAACCTGGATCAATGATGAAATTAAACAAAGTTATTTCGAATTGCATGTTTTTGGGCTGGCTCATTCTGTAGAAGTACTATTAGATGGCAAATTAGTTGGCGGTGTTTACGGCGTCGCTATCAACGCGGCATTTTTTGCCGAGTCGATGTTTTCTAAAGTGTCAAATGCATCAAAAGTTGCTCTCTACTATCTTGTGGAAAGATTAAATACCCAAAATTTTCAGCTGCTTGAAGTGCAGTTCTTAACTCCGCATCTACAGAGTTTGGGTGCTGAAGCTATATCTCGAGATCTCTATCTCGAAAAGCTTAGGCGCGCATTAAAGAAAAAAACTAATTTCGTAAATAGCTAAATTGATACATGCATTCTCAGTTTATTTTGAATTAATTTTTAAATTGTGAATCTACCACTCTGGCACTTCTTCTGGCCGGCCATCCAAGATGTTAAAATAGACCTATAATTCTCGCAAAAATTCGAGGGTCAGCTATGATGTTTTTTAAGGCGTTATTGGTGGCGTTGTTTGTAGGTGTTGGAGCAACTTCCTTCGCGCAGCTAGATGTTTCTAACAGCTATGCTATTCTTGACAAAAATCGCAGCGACAATGAGATAGATGAATTTAAAATGCATTTGCAGACGCGTTTTTTAGGTGATGTTGAAAAGAGTTTTTCCGCTTGGTTCGTGCGGACTATTGTCAAAATCTTTGATGTGATTCGTCCAGAAATTAAAAGCACTGAAAAAAAATTTCCAAACGAAAAGATGTGCGGTAACGTCAAGTTTGATTGGCCAATTGTTTTTAAACAAAATAAAAGAGTTGTAAGTCAAGATCCTGATGACTACCGGGTAAATGAGAATTTGAAACATTGTATTAAACTTTCGGAAGCGACTTTTGTTTTGGAAGATATTCAGCGAAACCAGGCTGGCAAATTCATGATTTCAAATAATAATGTTGCTTTAACAGTTTTTAAAGACAAATTATTCTTAGCATTAAGGACCGCTCAAATTCATTTTCCATCAGCAACAGCAGAGCTTCATATATATTCAACACAAAATGGATCGGTCTGGAATTTAGAAAAGACTATAAAGAACAATGAAAATAGTTCAGATGATTTTCGCGAGCCATTTTTTATAGATTATCGTGGAAAGTTGTACTTCACTTATTTCCGTGGGGCTGGAGTATCGACGAAGTTTGAACCTATCGAGACTCTGGCGATAGAATATGACGATAGAAGCGGTTGGTCCGATGTATTGCCCAAATCTCTTTTCGGGCGAGGCTTTGTGCCTTGGCATACAAAATTTCGTAAAGGACAGTATTGGCAGTCAGCCTATAATGTTAATCAGATAGATACCTCAGATCTTGCTACCAAACAGTCGCTCAACTACCTAATGCAAGCCGATCATCCCCTCGGATTTGTCGCTAATGATGCTGCCATTATTGATCGTGGTGGCATTAGTGAAATGACTTATGAGATAGATGGCAAAGGGGACATGTGGTTTATTGGCCGCAATGATATTGGCGATGTTAGAGGCTTTGGTACCATTGTGGGAAAAGCAGAAAATATGGATCTCGATAAAGTTGAATTTAATAAAGCCACAAACCCTGTCCTCACAGCGTCGCCGCGCACTTTTCAACACAATGGCGAAATTTATTTAATCGGACGTCGAAGTATGAATGTCGAACCCTTTGGTAGTATGAAGTTTTTACAAAATCCACTGGTAAAAATGATCATGCCTAGCGACAGCAAAACGAGACAAGTTTTTTCATTTTTATATATTTGGGCAAGAAATTGGCTGTCGCCACAAACTACGAGTCTTTACTGGTTAGATAGACAAAAGCGCGATATCGTCCATTTGACTGACCTTCCAGGAGCGGGTGATACCGCCTTTCCTTCAATATTCCGCTTAAGTGAAAATCGTTTTATTATTGCGAATTATACTTCGCCACTGGAAAATCCGCTCGTGACGTGGTCAAAAGGACAAATAGGTTATACAAGCGTCTATTTGCAGCAAATTGAGTTTCAAGAACAATAGTAAATCCAAACAAACACATCATCCTGAAACTAGTGAAGTCCTGAGCGAATGCGAAGTCATCCTGAGCGCAGCGAAGTCATCCTGAGCCGAAGGCGAAGGATCTGCATCATCCAGAGCGCAGCGTAAGATCTATAGAACAAGCTTCTAATGCCCACAAGATTCTGCTTGGACAATTGGATAAATGAAAAGCCCTTAAAGTATATTTACTTGAGGCAATGACTTTACTTTAAACTCTCTCGCGATGCTACCGTCTTTGTCCCAAAAACAAGGTACTTTTGCATCGACAATTTGTTTTTGTGTTTGATCGGCGTTTTTTTTGCTTTCAAAGACAGCGACTACAATCGATTTGCTATTGTCAGCTGTTTTAAGTTTTTGCAGACAAGCCTGGCACCATGTTGCAAAAAAAATAATTTCTTTAGTAGACTTATTTTTCGCGATCGAGGTGCGTAATTCTTTCGCATCGGATTGTATGCACTCAGCTTGCAATTTTCCATGCGAAAAAAAAATGGCTGTAGCAAATACTAACTCCAAAATGCGGAATAAGTTCACAGCGACCTCATAAGGGCTGCAGTAACAGTCTGACTTTTTGAGGTGTTGTAGTTATCAAAAAATTTTCCCGCATTCACCCAAGTCAAGCGTAATTCGGTCAGCGGATTAGTTTGATAGCTGCCCGTGACAAAAGTGTTATGGGTTAGGCTTTCGCTGCGATCGATTTCTACGCCATCGACGATTTTACTTTTTTTATAGATGCGGACCAAACCTGTTAATACTCGAAAGGTATTATATGTGTATCCGAGAGTAACATTCGATTGGTGTTCATCGCCAAGTTTATGTGACTCGTTGAAGTATTTTTGTCTATCGGAGTTGATATAATTGTAGGCAAATCCATAGTTCAAAGCGCTCATAGCCGACCAAACATCAATTCCTGCACGGACTTGCCTATGTCCGTTACCAAAAGCATCAAGGAACTCTCGTTGATCTTCGGCATTATAGGTTGAACGCGCAGTTCGCGGTTTGTATCCAGCCAAAATCTGAATTTGCGGCAGCAGAGGTGCCAAAAAGTTTTGTTGGAATAGAGTATATCGATAAGACAGGCTTGGTTCACCTGGTCCAGACATGCTGCTGCTTTCGCCGTAATTATTGATATAAGGAATAGCAATACTAAAAAAGCTCTTTGCTGTAAGCCGCCGCCCGATAGCGAGTGTATAACGCTCGCGTTTTTGCAGGCCGTAGATTTCGACTTGCCTTCCATCTAGTCCGATGTTGCTATCAAAATTGCTTTGGCTAGCTCCAACGTAAAAACGCCATATATCGCTAGGATTAAGTATAAGCGGATCTTCACCTCCACTGCCGCACGAGGAGCAAGCTTGTGCAACTTCGACTTTGAAGAACAAGAGTGCATAAAAAATTAGCACGAAAAGAGTTGGGATTCTTTGTCTGGCCGATAGGATGAACATTTATTAACACACCTCTTTTTTAGCCACAGTTAACAATTAATTCACTTCAGGCAATAGTAGTTCGAATTTTTCAAGCCTTTCTTCAATAACAACGACCAGAGTAACAACCCATGTCGTCGCATCTCCTGGCATATTAAAAAATATACCGGATACCTCAACTAAGTTCGATTTATCAGTATCATAGGAGACAACTTGAGTCGATTCATCAGTTCCGTGACCCATCGCGGGCATGCGTGGGTGAAATTCCGTTATGCGGACTTGTTTTACTGGAAAGTTGTCTTTACTGAAAAATAAAAATTGTGCGACGTTATTGCCACTTCCTCCCGCGCGCAAAGGTGTCTGCCACTGCACCAAGACCTTGTATGCACCGCTATCCGAAAAAACTGCAGCGTCGAGATCTATGTCAACTGATTTTTCCGTAGATGTTGTTTTATTTTTAGTTTGGGCAGAGCTGTCTGCGTTGTCATTTTGCAGTTCAGCTTTTTTTACTTCATTTTTATTTTCTACTTTTTTTGCAGCAATAGGCTGAGGCTCTGCTATTGAAGGCTTCCTGCCGCAAGTAGTAATACTGAGTGCAACACAAACAATATTTAAAAAGGCGAACAAATTTCTAGAATGAGATTTCATTATATAGTCCTATAACACTTTGTGAGGAATATTTAATCTTGCGATGCTGCCTTTTGGACCGTCAACGATAGCACTAAGATTATATATGAACCAACTGTTTTCACTGCGACTTGCCATTACAAAATTGATTTTACTTATTGTCACTTTGTTAGCTTGGATTGCGATTTCGGGAACTATAGAGGGGCAAGTGTTAGTTGAATGCGCATGCTGCCCCATATCCATTACCAGGCTAAAACTACTTAGATCAAAAAGCACAGTCTGCGCGGGCTCATTTTTCAAATTAAAAAACTCTAGGCTTACGCTATTGACTGAGTCTATTGCAGTGAGATTATTTTGAGAATTTAATGACCAAGTCATTTTGACTTTAAAAACATCTGTGGCCTGTTCTGTGGTCTGTGCAGGCGAAACAAGATTTTCTGAGGATTGTGCAGTTGCTGGCGAGTGACTTGGGGCGGGCTTCTGCGTTGAATCCATGCTGTTTGTGGAAACTTCCTGAAGCACAATTGCAGTATAAAAGCCGTCAAGATCAGCGGCAGCCGCTTCTTTTGGATAAAGTTCGAGCATTTCGATGCATTTTTCCTTTTTGCTCGGATTCGTCACTGTTGGTGAATTTGTTGACCCCGGATTCATAGCTCCCTGTCCATGACCGTGATGATTGAAATCTTGTTCCGAAGTAAAGGACCCACCGCAAGAAAAAGTAAAAAAGAGTAAAGAAAACAATGTTAGATAGTTAAGCATAATAAACTCCATAAAAGTCTTGAAAAATAAACGACTCCGGGATACTTGCATAGCTGCTTAGCTATTCATATACCCCTGGGAGTATGTTGGATGTCGGAAAAAGAAAATGAAGTACTTGGCAAAGCTATTGATATAAAATTGCAAAAAACTATGGGCTGTGGAGCTTGTGGTCCGAGCGAAAGTACTCAGTATCC
>JAGOVF010000192.1 GCA_018060885.1 Oligoflexales bacterium
GTTATCATCTCAACAAAAATCCATATCAGGAGTATTTTTGTTGGATAGTCTGACAAATCACGTCAATTTCACAGACAAATTAACAGTCAAAGCAACCTTACCGACATGAAATCAGGTCATATAGATAGACAGGCGGCCGATCAGAGTGGCTAGTTAAAGCCGTTTGGGGTTGAAGTTCACGCAGTAAAAAATGTGAGCTATTTCACAATTGCAAAATAAAAACCTACGTTCACCATATGATAATTTCTATCTTTTAGAAAAACTAGCTTATTTGTACAATACAATCATAAGTTAATAACATACGCTCATTTTTTATTTTTATTCTGACACCATGAAACACTTTTAACACACGAATTCCTTCATGTGTTTTCAGTTTCGTTATCATTACATGATATACTTTTTTAGAAAATCCCCTTATCACCTGCCCATCTAATGGAGTTTTTTGGCTCTAGGAGTGCTGCCAACTTATGAATTCATCAAAGATTTATAGACTTTTTGTAACACTTTCTTTCATAACCGCTCCAGTTGCTTATGGGTTTGAACTTCCAGCTTTACCGTCAAACACGCAAAAAGGCATGCAATCGCTATTCAGCCACGGCAAAGATTACTTTTCCACCTTTGGTAGTTTACGGCAACAAGTCCTTATAAAAAAAGACAAACACGCTTTGGCCGAGATATACAAAATGGCTCAACAAGGCTACATGGATGCCGTCATTTTTATTGGCTATTTGTATGACAATGGCGAAGGCGGAGTAACAAAAAACTCCACGTTAGCTGCGAAATTTTGGTATGTCGCCGCTAAAAAAGGCGAAGCTTTAGCCTGCTATAACTTGGGTATTCTCTACTGGCAGGGTCGAGGCGTGGCAAAAAACGAAGAGACTGCACGGCAATTATTTACTGTCGCTTCCGACCATTTTATGTCGCTATCTGATTTTATTCTCGGGCTAATTGCTGAAGAACGTGGTGATGCTACTAACGCCTTAAACTATTACAAAGACGCTAACTCACAAAAACATCCAACGATTGCCGCACGTCGAGCGATTTTATTGCTAAAAACACAAGGCCCATCAACAACGGATCAAGTTTTTCCTGTGCTGTTACAGGCGGCCGAGCAGTGGGATGCACTAGCTCAGTACCATCTGGCGCGTTTTTATGCGAGTGGAATTGGCAATGCAGACAATACCAACAACCCTATAGAAGCATCTTATTGGCTACAGATTCTCAAAAACAATCCTTACGGTAAGCCATTCTGGAAGCAAATCTCAACGACACGCCAAACATTCAACATTAGTAATCAAGATATTGAACAGGCGCAGTCTTCTGCTGCTGAGTGGGTTAAGACCCACCCGACTATACCTGTGCCATTCGATTATACAAAAACTCTGTATCTTGTTGAGGGTAGTCAATAACAGTCGAATGTCCATTTAGCGTGCTAAATGGACCTAATTTTTAGGTCTTGGCTCAAACAACATTAAAATTATCACCTACATATTTACTGGGCTTATCAGAGGAGGATGATCGAAGCTCTAGCATTGACTAACACGATAAGCCGTATAGATCTTTGCAATCTCATTCAATCAAAAAACGTACGACAGTGCCTTGCAAATTAGGAGGAAACTACTACGACAAAGGGGTCAGTTTTAAGTTGGCGCTGACAACAGAGCACGTTAGAGTGGAAAACTCACTAACAGTTAACTTGATAAACCACTAAATTAATCAGGCGTACGCTTCTGACATTGCTTAAAAAACTCAACCACAGCAGTAGTTTTATTCCCCCACCATGTACACAAAAGGCATTAACGGTTGAAGGGTTACCCGCCTAGCCAGTAGCTAAACCTTTGAATAAAAAGTCTAACTACCCGCGTAATGCGCAAGCACCCACAACAAAATTTAAAACTGAGATTACCTCAGAACCAGCAAAAATAACCCCGTAATTGGCTGGGTGCTTGTCGCACTTGACGCGCAAGTTGGGCAGAAAGCTTACTGCAAGCGTTTTTAGTAGCAGAAGCGCTGCCGATTTAAATCAAAAATGGCGAGTACTGCCCTTCAATGATTTTAATTATTTAGAAAAAGTAATATCACCACACTTTTCAGAAACTTTGACGATAGCTTCCGACAATGCCTCCAAATTCCAAGTAGTTTGTGCGCTGTATGGAATTATTGGGTTGTGCGGCTTAAAAATTCTTTGCAATGATTGCATTTTCTTTTCAATGTTTACCATTTGTTCTGCACTGGGAGATATCGAGTAACCTCTGCTTACTGGCTCAATTTTATCGCAACAATTGATGGCAAGAATCACTTTTCTCTTATCTTCATTACGCGGAAAGACTGTTTGAAATGCCTGCTCATCAATGGCGTAATCTCGCATATCCGCACGCAAGACATACACCACTACATTGGACGATACAAGAAATTCTTTATACATACTTAAATATTCTTTATCTTTATACTCACTTTCACCGATGCCAGGATAATCTGCAAATGACAGAAAATAATCATTAGCGATTCGAAAATCTAAACAATCACAACGAGAAGTACAGGCGGCTACATCACTTGTTTTCAGAATTGGCTCACCAAAGTACGCATTAACGGTGGATGACTTTCCATAGCCTGATTTTCCAAAAAATGAAACAACTGCCTGCCACTCAACCATGTTGGTACTGTTATTTATCCACTTAAAGTTCGGATGACGACGAATGGTGGAATACTTAAATCGTGCAAGTGCAGGATGGCGCGTAATGAGATCGCTAATGTTACCTTGATGATGAAAGTATTTAGTAATGCCCATAATAACTAGACTCTGTTGACGTTTGGTTAATATTCCCTTCGACTTCGTTTAGAGAGCATTTTTCGTTGGCTGAATGAAGCCTCAGACTATCTTTCTAAAGTCATTAAATTTAGGCTATTTCAATTTTTTGCGAAAAAAGCCTAAATTTTAAATAGCGAACAATTATTAGGAAAAAAATTTCCTTAAAAAACGAACAGGCCCGCCAATAACAGGGATTTCTTCAATAAAATCCAGAACTGCGGATCCAAACGAATTCTCAGCTTTTCTGCGTGATTTACTGGAAATAACTTGTTCCTCTTCAATTTTTCTCGCTCTTTTTCTTTCTTTCTCAGCTGCCTCTTCGGCTCGGCAAGAGCGTTCTTCGGCTTCACGAGCAATTCGCTCCAGATCTTTACGCTTTTCCTTCTCAGCTGCCATAGCCTGTTTATGAGCTTCTTCTGCTTGGCGTTTAGCTTCTTCTGCTTCTTTACGAGCAACTTTGGTGGCCTCCACAGCTGCCTTTTTACGAATATCGTCTGCCGTTTCAATGTTATGTAAGACAATAGCTTTTTGCTCATTGGGTAAGGCGTGAACAATCGCATCTACCAGTTCCATTAACCCATACCGTTCATTGGCTGAAACAGGAATTACTTTAATTGCAGGCAATCTCAAAATATTTGCAATGTGGTGGCATTTTTCGTTGATATTTTTGAGCTGCTTAACGCTAGGTGCATTTTCGTCTTCGTTCCATTCGCGAAATGGTTCAATCTTATCAACTTGGTTTATGACGGCGAGAAATGGTTTTCCCGCATCGATATAGGGGCGAATCAGTCGCTTGTAGAAATCCTCATCCGAAGCATTGGCGCGGTCATCGCCTTTAAACACCCAAAAAATCAAATCCAGCTCTGGAAGCAACTTCTTGTAAAGCGCATCGTACTCATCGTCGCGTTTGCGGTCTTCCCCCACTCCAGGCACATCTAAAAGTTTGATACCTTGACCTGATTCCCCAATGGTTAGCAACACTTCCTGTGGGCTACGAGTACACGCCTGTACATCGCTTATGGGGCAAATATCTTGTCCAAATAAAGCATTACACAAACTGGATTTCCCAACTCCTGTTTTGCCAAACACACCAACCTTTGGAACGTAATTGCTCATTTCCTGAATACGCTGCTGAATTGACTTCTTCAACTCATCTGAAATTTGATAACCATTTTCCTCAAATTTTGAGAAAATCTGCGACTCAGCCTTTTCCGCAAATGATGCTTTTTTCACGGTTCATACCTCCATTTGTTTGTAGTTCAAAAATTCCAGCAATGCCCAACTACCCGCGTAAGGCGCAAGCACCCTACAGCAAAATAAACAAAAACTCAGTAATCACTGAATTCAAAAATAGCCCCATAATCGGCTGGGTGCTTGTCGCACTTGACTACTGTCATGGTTTCCTCCTGCCCTCAAATTTCGCATAATCGCGAGGCTGAGTGGCAGAAAATAAATAACGCCCTCATACAGGGTCAGGAGAAAACCATGAACAAGATTACTCGAATCGGTCTCGATATTGCAAAGAATATCTTCGTACTTTACGCGGTCAACGCTCACGGTAAAATCGTGAAACGCCAAACCTTAAGCCGTTCTAAAGTCTTGTCATTCTTCGCTCAAACTGAACCCTGTCTCGTCGGCATTGAATCCTGTGCATCTTCTCAGCATTGGGCTCGAGAAATTCGCCAATTCGGTCATACCGTCAAACTCATGAACCCCAAGTTTGTTGTTCCTTACCGTAAAAGCGGTAAAAACGATAACAATGATGCGGAAGCGATTTGTGAGGCCGTGGGTAGACCTAATATGCGCTATGTCTCGGTAAAGTCCATTGAGCAACAAGCTGTCTGCTCTTTGCATACAGGAAGACAGTTTCTGGTCGTGCAACGTACTGCATTGATTAATCATTGCCGTGGTCTTTTGACTGAGTTTGGCATCATCATGCCTTTAGGTGCAGATAAAGTTCGTCGTCTGTTTGCTGAAATCCTCGACGATGAACAATCCACTGT
>JAGOVF010000193.1 GCA_018060885.1 Oligoflexales bacterium
CCTTTATTATACACAGGCTCAAGGTCGGTGTCAGAAAGAAAGCTCAAAAAATAAAAGCAAACCAAACATTTTGAATTGTGAGGTTTGCCTCCGATAGTGCATCTTGATTAAAAATCCAAATATTTTAATTACTTAGACTCAGAAAGAAACTTCGCGATAGCACTGATTTCTTCATCACTGACGTTCATCATAAAGGGTTTCATAGCTGCAGTCATACCATTGTTGCGTTTGCCCGCTTTAATATCTTTAAGCTGCGTCTCAATATAGACAACACTTTGCCCAGCTATTTTAGGGTACATGGGAGCTGTTGGGGTGTTACCAGTGGGGCCATGGCAAGTTTGGCACATTTTAGCTGCATACAAAGCTTTACCATCAAGTTGCGCAGGAGCTTTGGCTTTATCGGCGGCAAGCAATGCTGAAGAATGAGAAGAGCCAAAAACAATAGTCGAAATTAGAACTAAACGGATCATTGAACGCATAATTTTCTCCTGCTGTTCAGTAAATAATAACTAACATGCGAGATTAATACTCGATTATTTTTTTCTTGGCAATACATCTTATTGAAGCTGGTGCATCGGTGTTGGGGAGATAGGAAATGTGCACCATTAATTTAACTGTCTCTTTAAGATAGGCTTCGTTGGCGGCGAGTAAACAATCGTTTAGTTGTTTCAAGCTTGAAGGGTAAAAGTACAAGTTTAACGCCGGAGAGTCTGGTTCTTGACTAGACTGTAAAGTGGTACTTGTTTTTGTTCCTGTAAAATCATAGGTATCAAGTCTAAATTCGCCCCTAATTTTAAGTATGGCGGTTTTACCAAAAATTTCGTCATCTGATGTTTTAAGTTCGACACTTGAAACCAATGAATATTTGTATTCATCTTGGTTCAGGATTTTTATTGAAGCAGCTCCAGAAGTGGAACAATACAAAAATGACAAAACTAAAAATAAAATTCTATTTTTCATAGGAACCCTTTCTAAAAAATTTGTGCTTGTTTGAAATAAAGTAAAAGCAGAACAGACTTGCTATCTATCCCTAAATATTGCCAAAGTCAAATTCTTTAATGGCAGGACTCTATGCTATTTCTTTTTCATCATCATCATCATCATCATCATCATCATCAGTATTATTGCCGCGCGCATTTAAAACTATCTTATTTATATCAAAGACTCCAAGTATTCGGTCATTTAGCTTCGCAACTCGGTTAATGATTTCAGAAGTCATAGAGCGGTAGCCGATAGTTTGTGGCTCAATTTCGGAAGGAAGTAAAGAAACAACATAGGTGATTGCATCGACCAGTAGACCGACGAGTTCATCGTTTATTTTGGTAATAATTACCCGTGTGGCCACGCTCACCTCTCCTCGAGGGAAGCTAAGTAATTTCCTTAAATTTATTACTGGAATAATGTTGCCGCGAAGGTTGACGACCCCTTCAATAAATTGCGGTGAGTTTGGGACAAAGGTAATCTTTGGCAACATGATTATTTCATGAATATGTGGTACATCGAGCAAAAATTCGTTGTTATTTATTATAAGCCCTATGAATTGATCGCGCGCAATAAAAAGACTGTCATCCTGGCCATCTAGTTCTTTTTTAATTGAAAATAAATTTGTGTTCGACGAATTTGAATTGCTGTTTGAAAAGACATTTAGTGAAGTTACGTTCATTGGTTTACCTTACGTGATCACATTATGAGACTAAGCACTTAATGAGTTTATACCTGGGCTTCTTTGACTATGTTTAAAGAAGTTTTCTAATTCTTGCATATCTAGAACAAGCACGACTTCGCCACCACCGAGAACGGCGCCGCCAGCAACGCATGGTACTCCTCGCAATAATGAACCCATGGGCTTAATAACCATTTCTTGTTGGTGCAAAAGACCATCAACAACAATACCAAATCGTTTTTCGCCGGCTCCGACGACTACCACAAAAAGCTTGTCATTGTTTTTCTGCCGAATATTTTTTTGCGTTTCGTCAGATGAATTTTTGGCATACCAAAAATTATTTTTCTTTTGGCTTAAATTCAGAGTTTTATCTAAATGGATTAAAGGCAAAACCTTGTCCATTCTTTTTACAACCTCGATGTCGCCAACTTTTTGAATATCCGAGCGATTTATGCGGATTGATTCGATGATAGATGCCAGTGGGATTGCATAATACTCGTGGTTAGATTGTACGAGCAAACTTTGTACGATTGCTAGTGTCAAGGGAAGAGAAATTGTAATGGTTGAGCCAGAACCAATTTGAGAATCAATAGTAATGTTGCCCTTTAGCTTTGCGATTTGTTTTTTAACTACATCCATACCAACGCCGCGCCCTGATACGTTGGTGACAACTTCCGCAGTGGAAAATCCTGGTTCAAAAATTAAGTCGAAGATTTGTGATTTTTCAAGATGATCGTCTTCTTTTATCAACCCTTTTTCTATAGCTTTGCTGCGCAGTTTTGCCGGATCCATTCCTTTGCCGTCATCTTCTATTGTGATGACTATATTGTTACCTTCTTGAAAGGCTCTGAGGTGGACAAAACCAACAGGGCCTTTGCCACTATCTGTTCGGACTTGCGGAGTTTCGACACCGTGGTCACAGGCATTGCGAATTAAGTGGATAAGAGGGTCACCGATTTGTTCTACAAGAGTCTTGTCGAGCTCAGTTGCTTCTCCTTCAATGATGAGTTCTATTTTTTTGTCTAGTTGCCGCGCAAGATCGCGAACAACTCTAGGGTATTTATTAAATGCATTTCCTATTGGAACCATGCGCACTTTCATGATGATGTCTTGAACTTCATTCATGTGGCGGCCAAATAGCTGCACTGTTTCTGACATATCAGCTGTAAGCTGTAATTGAGAAAATTTATGTCTGAGCTCATCTTCAATTGCGATAAAACGTGTGCGGTCGGTTACAAGTTCTCCGACTAAATTCACCAGTGCATCAAGGCGCTCTAGATCGACACGAATAGTCGAATCGGCTTTTTTATTGCTTGTGGCTCCAGCGCGACCGTGATCGTCTTGAGCAGCTGCACTCGATTTTGTTTCACTATGCTCACTGTCTGAGCTGGCTTTTTTTGCTTCAGTTTCTGCAGGTTTTTCTGAATTGCTACTGCTTCTTTCGATCGTGCCTGCTGACTTACCTTTGGCGACTCGAATTAATGCGACTATTATAGGTTTTAAAATAAGACCTGAAGCTTTGTTTGCCTTGATCGCGCCTACAAGAGTTTTAAGAGTATCGAGACCTTTGAAGACTAAGTCGACAACTTGTGAGTTCGCTTGAAGTTTGTCTTTTCTTATTAAATCAAAAAGATTTTCGAGCTTGTGCATCAGGGCTTCAATTGCCTTAAAGCCGAACATCCCGGCTGCACCTTTTAAGGTGTGCGCAGCTCGGAATATTTCTTCGATAATCTCGCGATTATTTGGATTGGCTTCTAGTTTCAGAATTGTCCCATCAAGTGTTTCGAGAAGTTCTTCAGCGTTATTTAGAAAGTCATTCATCATATCTGCGTCGTTACGGAAATCATTGTCTACCCATTCCGGCAATTCTTGATAGTCTTCGTCACTGTCGTGAGATTCTTCTGCTTGCACTGGGGACGTAACCGATGCCGCAGCAGAAGATTTAGCCATCGCAGGTGCAGGCTTCGTTGCTGGGACTTCTAATACTGTTTCATCTGATGACTCAAAGTCACCCAGCTCTCGGAGCATTTTCAGAGCTTCATCTTCGTCTTCTTCAACATTTGCAGCAGTTATAGTTGGTGGAAGTTCTACTGTATTCGTTTGATTATCAGAAGTCGCTGGTGCATCCATCTCTGCTAAGAGTCGATAAGCTTCATCATCCCCGATATCGGCACTTGCACTACTTTCATTTTCGGCAATTACGACAGGGGCCGTAGCTGGAGCGTCCATCTCAGCTAATAACATCATAGCTTCGTCATCTGACAGTGGTTGTTCCTCGATCGAGGCTTCTTCTTCTGTTAACTCTGGGTTAAGTGAATTGTTCTGAGTACCTAAAGTATTATTGGCCCACTTATCTATGATTTTTAGCAGTTCAAATGTTTCATTCAAGAAACTAAGCATATCAGTCGGAACTTGGCGTTTATCAGGGGTCAATGTATAAAGCTGATCTAAATGTATCGCTAGCTTCGGAAAATATTCCTTCACCAGAGATTCAAGAGCTTTTGACGTTAAGGCGTCCATGCAATACTTCCTACTTTCCAAAGCGATAACTTGTTAAGAAGCTTTCGAAATACTATTTAAAAATAAAAAGTAGCTTTCTTCTAATGCATCAAACTCCAACTCTTTCTGGCAATGTTCGCAGAGAAATTGAGGCGCGGCTGTAGAAATCATCGCTATTTTTTTCAAGTCAATAAGCTTGTTGACTTCACCATGCGAGTTGCAAAAATACGGAGCAAAAAAAGAAAGCACTTCGCCTTTGGCTTTAAGTTCTGGAACCATATTTATTTGGTCAATAAAAATAACAGAACAGTTCTCATAGGTGATGGTTCCCAATTTGCTAAAGTCGTAGATCATATTAATCCACTCCCTAATACCTACGGAGTTGATGCTGTTTATTTTTTCTAGATTGAATAAAATTTTCGAACTTTCAGGTTTCGGCACCTGGTCTTTTGCAAAGCTTTCATCAACATCTCCGGTGAAAGTAAAAACACTGACCCCGTTTTTCAATTCTTGTTTAATCGTCAAGGAACCTAAAGTAACAGTCTTTGTCATAGGTAGATCTCGCTGCATGAAAAAAATTATAGTCCAGACATTCTTTCGGAAAGCAGCGACTTATCTTTAATGGAGCAAGGTAGGTATAGGTAAAGG
>JAGOVF010000194.1 GCA_018060885.1 Oligoflexales bacterium
ACTGTACCTGCAAGATGAACTATTCGAAATGTATTTGGATTTTTTAAGTAGTATTGAAACTGCTCATCCGCAAAATCATTTTTTGCTTCAAGATTATGGTATTGATAAAAACTAAAGTCTGCCTTCACTGCATCTTCATAGTGCTTTTCGAGCCACAAAAACGCTAAGTTCTTTTCGCTGCGAAACATATAACAAACAAGCTGCTTCGCTTTTTGGTATTGCGCTTTGCTTTCTTCAAAATAGCGATTCAGCGAAGTGCGATGTATTCCAGATCCGCGAGCGAGAGTTGAAAAGTTTCTTGCTGACTTTTGGTCGATCCACCACTTAATTAAATCTGGTAGAGACATTTCAATTATCTGTTGATGATCTAACAAGCATACCTCCTGTTTATTCCTCAGGCATCCCCTGAAACCCTTGCGTATCAAATCAAAGAACCCATGTCAACTCAGCGCCATGTTTAAAAGTGCTGCAAATTTTGATTCTGCGACATGCAAATATCAAGCATGTGTCGCATTATTAAAATAGTGCAACAAATACCGCAGTTAGGGGGCTTGTATTATTTTGAGAATAAATTACCGTGAGCGGCGATTCACAATAATGCTTTTTAGAAAGTCTCAAATCTAAGAACTGTGAGAGTGAATCAAGTCACAAAAAATAGGCCAATTTTCAGTGTTTAAACGTACCAAGGAGATCTGTAATGACAGCAAGTATTCTGCAATCGATGGAGCAAACTAATTGCACATTTGTAAAATCTTCGAATAAAAAACTAAAAACCATTGCGACATCGCGACCAAATTCTAGCGAAAAACCTTGGCTGAAACCTGATGGCACTTATAGATCAGACGCGGAAATTAGTCTGCTTTGTAGATCATGGAACGCCGACCTTTGGGAAGAATATCTTCGAAGTCTAGAAGGTGCTCAAAAGGAAGTCTTGTTAGTAAATCCAGAAAAAATTACTGATATCTCTGCCTCAGACGCGATTAATTTTCTATTTACTCTTATGGAATTTAAAGATCGGCCGCATTTCCAAATCGCCATCAAAACTTGCTTAAAATGCTTATCGCCTCAGCAACAAAAAATCATTGAGCTTTACTATTGGGATAATTTGCGCTTTGGCGAAATAGCCGTGAAATTGAATTTGAAAAGGCAAACAGTAGCGAAATATCATGACCGTGCTTTGGTAAAACTTAAAGAGATGCTGGTGTCTGGAAAAGTAAAGTCACTCATTCTCATGGCAGATCAAACTGTCCAGCGTCTCTAATAACTACTGAACTGCATCCCCTTATTTGACTGCAGTATGTCTGCATCTGACTGCATTTTCATTACTAGTGAGAGCAACTTAATAGCTTAAGCAGAATTAAAAACAGACAGGTGCAAGTTGATTTAAATGGTTTATTTTGTAATGAGGGGGAGATTGTGGGCTTAGAAGCAACAGCAGATTGTGAAGACTACAAAGCAAATATCATTGAATTTAAGTATTTGCGAGACCAAGAGTTGGACAATAGTTTTTTTGACGACATGCGCAATAAGTCGTTAAAAAACTACGTTGTTCAACTTCCTCCAAAGAATAAAAAAATTCTATGGCTTAAGTTTTGGCAGAATTTTTCAGTAAATGAAATTTCTTTAGTTTTCGAATGTTCCAGCGAAGAAATTGAGGCATCAATTGCTGAAACATTAAATTTTCTACGGCAAAAAATGTTTTGAGTAAATAATCTTAGCGTCAATCAATATAGCAGTATCTTTGCGGTAAATTGAAAAACATCTAAAACTACTTTTTCATCAGTAAAAATCAATATTTCCTAAAGGGTTTACAATGCAAAAAGATAAACATGAAATAGTCACGGGTAATTTGGTGAATGGAAAAATAGAGAATCCATTTTGGGCGGGAGAAGCTTTCTATTTTTCCGAGCAAAACTATTTTGAAATGCACATTAGTTTGTTTGATATACCCTGGTATGCGTCTAAAAACAAAGAGTCTGATTCCTACACAATATTTAAAGAGAAAATAGAAGAAAATGGGAAGCTTCGATTTCGTTGCCCTTTAGGTAAGGCTTTTATTTCAGATAAATTTAAGAGCTATCTGAAAATTAGCGTCCCGCTCTGGAATCCGAGCTATCAGCCTTATATCAATCTTTATCCGTCTTTGTAGTAGATTCTAAACTTACAACGAATTTTTAAAAACAAATCCAAAGTCACGATTTAACAAATTCTAAAAATCTATGAGGTCTTTATGTCAAAGCAATTCAACCTTGCGCTTGCAGCACTGTTGTTCTTCGCATTTTGTATTCCAGAATTTGCCCTAGCCAGTGTAGAAAGTACTCTCGAAGCCATTCAATCAAAACTGGTGAACGTCATTTTGCCTCTAGTAGCAATCCTTGGTTTAGTTTTCTCTGCGTTTTCTTTCATTACAGGCAACCCAAATGCAAAGGCTCATCTTTTTCTTGCGATTGTAGGATGTGCGGTCGGCTTCGGCGCTCAAAGTATCGTCAATTTCGTAAGGGATTTGGTGAATTGAAATTTTAAAAACTTCAAAAGAAAAATTATTGAATGAAAGAAAACTATGCCTCTCCAACAAACGACGGTACCAAGATCGCTTGATAAAAAACTTACCTTGTTTGGATATGAACTTGCAGAAATTCTCTGCATTTTTATTCTTTTAGCGGCGATGAATTTACTTGTTGGGCAAACAAGTGTTTTACTAACATGGATTCCACCACTTGCGCTTGCCATTTTTTTTCGTATCGGCAGAAAGCATCGTCCCGAAAATTATTTGCTCCATCTCTTGAGGTTTAAATTTAGTCCAGGCGTATTTACCGCGTTCTTAGACCCAACAAACGATGAGTATCCTTTTAAAAAGGAAAGTCATGAATAACGCATTAGCAGATAAGATCGAAATATGGGGTTTTGAAGGTGATGTCATTTTATTTGCAGATGGGAGTCTTGGCGCGGGTTGGTCAATCACTCCCCTTGATATATCTTGTCTGGAAGACGACAGGATTAATCAAATCAAAGGCACCGTAACAAATTTTCTAAATGCGTTACCCACTCATCTTGAAGTGCAATTTATTCAGAAGGTTGAAGGTGGCAATAAGCTTGCCATAGAAAAACATAAAAGTCTTAAATCTGAAAAAGCACATCCATTTTCAATGAAGTTGTGCGACTTTCGCTCCAAGCGTTTAGAGCTTCTGGATAGCAAAGGCGAACTGCCAAAGCTTGTTCATTATGTCTTTATTCGTTTTAAACCTGCTAATAATTCCCTTGCTCGAAAATCTCGACTTAAATTTTTCAATAAGAAGTCTTCCGAGAAAAGCCATTGGATTGTACAAGTGCTAAAGAAGTTCGAACGTATCGTAACGGACCTCGAAGCGAATTTGCAATCCTTAGACCTCAAATCAATACGACTAAAACAATCAGAGATCGCATATTCAGTTTATCAGCAATGGAACCCAAATCGCGCTGTGGATTTAGCTCATTATTCTCCAGAATATGTGCGGAGTTCTTTGGTTTTTACTGATGCTGTATTAGATGAGAGAGGATTTAGTCTCGGTGATCTCTGCCATAGGGTCGTTTCACTAAAATTACTACCAGAGATGACTTTCGCGGGGATGTCAAATCACTTGCAAGCGTTGCCTTTTGATACTGATTTATTTTTGTCAATCTTTGCTCCCGACCAGCATGACGAAATGGAAAGTCTAAAAAGCCAGAGACGGGTTGCATTTTCGATGGCTAGTCGAAACTCAAATCAAGTTCGAGATTTAGAAAGCCAAAATAAATTCGATGACCTGGAATCGATACTGGAGGACTTGGTTGCGCAAGGTGAGAAGATCTTTTATTTCAGCTTAAATGTGATTGTCAGAGCAAAGAGTGAAAATCTTCTCGAAGATCGTGTCTCAGCTGTGCTGATGAAGATTCGCGAATTAGGTGGGTCCGAGGCGATGGAAGAGACTCACGCCAGTTTTGATATTTTTGCGGGGGTAGCAATTCCGAATGCGCGGAGTAGGGAGCGACGCAAAAGGCTCAAAACATCAAATCTTGCAGATTTCATCCCGCTTTTTGGTCTTTGGTCAGGTCACGATACACCGAGAACTCTTTTTACTAGTGAAGGTGGTCAGTTGGTAAAGTTTGATCCATTCTCTTCTGATCTTGGAAATGCAAATCAACTCGTCAGTGGGGGTAGTGGTTCGGGAAAAAGCTTTTTAACCAATACAATTCTACTCCAAACACTTAAAGAAGATCCGCTTGTATTCATCATCGATATTGGTGGTAGTTACCAAAAAATGACACGCTTGCTCGGTGGTCAATATATTCCGCTAGGATTAGATCAAGGTATCTCGATCAATCCATTTGATATACCGCAAGATACTACAGTACCAAGCAATCATAAAATTAAGTTTTTATTGAGCTTGATCGAAACACTTACCAAGGATGAAAACGTTGCAAGATTGCCGAAATTAGTTTTGGCAGATATTGAAAGCTCAATCAAAGATTTATATGAAGGCCCCCAACAAAAGCAAAATCTAAGTGGATTAAAACAAATTCTCGGGACATCAAATGAACCTGAAATAAAAAAGATAGCTCGCATCTTAAATCTTTGGACTGGTGCCACACCTTTTGGCAGTTTGCTCGATCAGCCTTCAAATATAAAACTAGATCGGCGCTTAGTTTGTTTTGATTTAAAAGGATTGGATACTTATCCAGATTTACAAGCAGCAAGCCTTTTAATAATTACAGATCTTGTTTGGCGGGCGGTGCAGCAGAATAAAACGTCTATGAAGTTTGTTGTATTTGATGAGTGCTGGAAG
>JAGOVF010000067.1 GCA_018060885.1 Oligoflexales bacterium
GATAACTTGGATGCAACATGGCGCGGTGATGTGTTGGGAGACGCATTGCCAGAACGAATAGATAACGTTTTCCAAGAGAATATGCTTGAAGAAGTTCTAAAACAAGCTCCAGAAAGTTCCGGGACTGCTTTTCAAGTCCCGCGAATACTCGAATAGGAGCTTAACAATTTGACTATCTCGCCTTTTAAATTAAGTGCTTTAGAAATAGCAAAAAAATGCAAAGAAACGCCATCTTTTATCGATGAAATGATGCATTTTTACATCGAAAGAAATAGAGCTCTGCAGCCACTTCTAAACTCTCACACCGGTTGGGATGAAAATATAATCGAGCAGCAAGTCGATATTTTAAAGTCTAGCGACTACAAACAAAAGCCGCTCGCTTTTGTTCCTGTTGTTGTGAAAGATAATATTTGCACGAAGGAATTTGCAACAACTTGCGCATCACGCATGTTAAAGAACTATCACTCGCCTTACGATGCAACAGTCGTCGAGCTGTTAAAAAAAGCAGGCGCGATTATTTTCGGTAAAGCAAATCTCGATGAATTTGCTATGGGAAGCTCAAACGAAACCTCGGCATTTGGAACAGTAAAAAACCCCTGGAATTTAGAAAAAGTACCAGGTGGCTCCTCAGGTGGTTCGGCTGCAGTAGTTGCAGGTGACTTAGCTCCGCTATCTGTTGGATCAGACACCGGCGGCTCGATTAGGCAACCGGCAAGTTTTTGCGGAATTTTTGGGATTAAACCAAGCTACAGCACAGTGAGCCGTTATGGTCTAGTTGCCTATGCCTCTTCTTTAGATCAAATAGGGCCTTTTGCAAGAAGTGCCAAAGATCTTGCAGCAATTTTGGATGTATTGATAAACCATGATGAGAGGGATTCTAGTTCTAAAATTCATCCTCAGAAAAGTAAAACATTTCTTTCAGGACTGACAAGCAAAGATTTAAAAGGCAAAACAATAGGTATAGTACAGGAATTTTCTGGCGGCGGACTAAATAAAGAAGTCTCTTCTTGTTTTGAGGACGCTTTGACGCAGTTAAAAGCACTTGGAGCACAAGTTAAAAGCATTTCCTTGCCAGCAATTAAATACGCTATAAGTACATACTACATTATCGCTAGTGCAGAAGCGTCAGCGAATTTAGCCCGCTTTGATGGCGTGCGCTACGGCCATCGTGCGCAAAAAAATAGCAACAAATCAGACGCGCATTCTAATAGTTTGGTAGACATGTATCGAAAATCTCGGACTGAAGGCTTTGGTGACGAGGTTAAAAGAAGAATTTTTCTTGGGACTTATGTTTTGTCTGCCGGATATCGCGATGCGTATTACGAGAAGGCGACGCGCCTTCGCCAAATGATTAGAGATGATTTCAGCAAAGCTTTTTCGCAAGTAGATTTGCTTATTAGTCCGACCTGTCCTACGACGGCTTTTAAAATTGGCGAAAAAATAAGCGATCCCTTGGAAATGTATTTAAATGATATTTATACAATTGCTGTAAACCTCGCAGGCTTGCCCGCGCTTTCTATGCCGATTGGCTATGATGCACAGGGATTGCCAATTGGAGCTCAGCTTATTGGGCCGATGTTTGCAGAAGCTCATTTATTAGATGTGGCTCACGTTTATGAGAAAGAAACTACATGGCTTAATCAGCGCCAGCCACAATTTTTGTGAAAGCTTTTTGAGTGAATAAAACAAAAGACATATTTAGTTCAGATTCTGTTTATGAAACAGTTATAGGCTTGGAAGTGCATTGCCAGCTCAATACCTCCTCTAAGCTTTTTTGTGCTTGCTCGACACAGTTTGGTAGAGAGCCAAATCATAACACTTGTCCAGTTTGTCTGGGATTGCCAGGTACCCTACCCGTTTTAAATCGCAATGCTGTTGATGCGGCGATTAAATTGGCTCTGGCTTTTGGTGCAGAGATTAGGCCGACTAGTGTCTTTGCCCGTAAACAATATTTCTATCCTGATCTTCCAAAAGGGTACCAAATTACTCAATATGATCTTCCCTATTGTTTTGGTGGTGGCCTTAAGCTCAGTGACGGAAGTTTTGTAACCTTGACTCGAATTCACTTAGAAGAAGACGCGGGAAAAAATATTCATGCCGATAGATTTAGTTACATCGACTTAAACCGCGCCGGAATGCCTTTACTTGAGATTGTCAGCGAGCCTTGCATTCATAATGCAAGCCAAGCAGCGGATTATTTACGTCGATTGCGGGCGCTCGTTAGACATTTAGATATATCCGACGGCAATCTAGAAGAAGGCTCTTTTCGCTGTGATGTAAATGTTTCGATAAGAAAAAGAGGTAGCAAAAAACTCGGTACACGCTGCGAGATTAAAAACCTCAATTCCTTTCGAAATGTTGAAAAAGCCATACACTATGAAGTTTTAAGACAAATTGACGTGCTAGAAGATGGACTTGAATTGCGCCAACAAACCCTTTTGTATGATCCAGCTTTAGGCCGAACAGCTCCTATGCGCTCAAAAGAAGAAGCGCAAGACTATCGATACTTTCCTGATCCCGATTTACCGCCTTTAAAAATCGATCCGGACAGAATCTTAAAAATTCGCAGCACCATGCCTTTGTTACCTGAAGCAATAGCTCGCAATTATATGCAATCGTATGATTTAAGTGCGGAAGACGCAGAATTTATTGCTTTGGACAAAGATTTAAGCACATTTTATGAACAACTTATCCACAAATGCGATGCAGCTGTTTCTCCTAAAATCGCAGCAAATTGGCTTATTAGCGAATATCTTCGCGAGGTCAATACACATGGATGGGATTTAAAAAATCCGCCCATCAATGCAAGTGCCTTTGCAGAACTTCTTAATATGATAGCGGATAATACAATTTCTGGAAAAATCGCCAAATCTGTTTTTGAAGAAATGGTTAAAAGCGGAAGCCCCGCGAGAAAAATAGTTGAAGAAAAAGGTCTTGTGCAAGTCACGGATGAAATTGCAATTAGTGTTGCTGTCGAAGAAGTCTTAAATCGAAATCCTCAGCAAGTAGCTGAATATATTGGTGGAAAAGAAAAGATTTATAGCTTCTTCGTCGGTCAACTTATGCAGGCTTCCAAGGGAAAATTCAACCCGGGATTACTCAATAAAATCTTGAAAGAGAAGCTTGATGCTAGAAGGCTCTCCTAAAGCTGCAAAATATAGTCAAATTCTGTTTGCGGAATTGATAAAACCCTTTCTTGATAAGGGCTACATAACTCATATATATGCATCTAGCGGAAATATTGAATCAGATGCGCCTGACTTTAAATATGAATTCTATCCAGACAACCGGAGAATATTTGATCTCGCAAGCTTGACCAAAGCTCTGGTGACAGCTCCGCTCGTATTTTCGGAGCAGGATTTATTATCGCAGCCTCTGTCGAAACTCCTAAACTCCGAAAAACTAGCGCGTGGAGCGAAACTCTTAGAAAAAAAGTCAGTTTTAGACCTCTTGGAACACAAAAGCGGCCTTCCGGCCTGGAGAAATTTTTGGATTGAGTCATTACCTACAAAATGTGCAAAAAACAGGCAGCAGCGTGCACAACTTGTGGAAAAGATTTTTGCTAGAGTCGACCTCAAGGAGCAAAAAGAAACCTGTTATAGCGATTTGGGTTTTATACTTTTGGCATACATTCTCGAAGCGCGACAGCAAAAAGAATTTGACGTTATATTTGATCAATTTTTAAGTGCTGAAATTGATTTCGTGGCAGATCAGAACCACCTCGGTTTTTTTGGAAAAACAGGCCCTAGAGAAAGTGATCAATTTATAAACAGCGGATTTTGTGCATTAAGACAGAAAGACCTGTATGGGGAAGTCCATGACGAAAACTGTGCGGCCCTCGGCGGTGTCAGCGGACATGCGGGCCTTTTCGGCGATGGCGTCAGTCTAGAAAAATATATTAAAAAATTCGCACTCAGCAAATTTGGAAAAAATTTTTTCTCGACTATTAAAAACTCAATTACAAACGATCAAAACCAAAAATATGTCTATGGCTGGATGAACGCAAAAGGTAGCAGTGCCCATGCTTTTGCCAAGAATAGTAGCAGTCTTGTCGGTCATTTTGGCTTTACCGGGACGGCATTTTTTATTGATTTAGATACTATGAATTATGCAATCCTTTTAACAAATCGACTCTTTAAACATGAACCTTCTAAAACAAGAACTTCAAATATAATGACTGATTTGCGGAGTCTTGTTTTCAATTTTTATTCGCAATAAATAATATGCAAAAAATAGCGATCATTGGTTCTGGAATAGTTGGATTAAACACTGCATATCACCTGTTAAAAAAAGGCTACAAAACCGACATTTTTAGTGTAGACAAAAGACAAGTAGACTATCAGCCGACTTCAAATGCGGCGATTGTGGTAAGCATCATAAAAGGGCTAAACGTTGCGAGGTCTGCATTTTTTCAAGAAAAAATTGATGGGCACTTCGAATTAGCGCAGCTCGCAGAAGAATTAAAATTAAAAATAAATTTCGGTGCGCAAGAATATTTCTTTAGCAATGATGATGAGGCGCGCATTAAAAAAAGAGTTTTCAAGAAAGAATTTTATGGCGCTTTGAATATGGAATTAAAATATGGGCCAAATGAAGCGACCATCTATAGAGCCCCAACTTTTGGGAGTTTTATCTATCACGATGATTACTTTGTTGATTCGCAAATTCTATTACAAAAATTGAAAGATTCCTGCATAAGTTTAGGCGCAGATTTCTGCGAAGACAAAATTGAAAATATAGATATCTACAAACAAAAAGAGCTAAAATTCAAATTGAAAACAAGAAACAATTCTTATGGGTTTAATAGAGTTGTTGTGGCAGCGGGTGAATATACTGAAGGTTTATTAAAAGAATTTAATTATGATCTGCCAGTTTCTCAGAAGGTGGCGGGACACACCCTCGTGTTCAAAGGAAGCGAAAAACAAGCGCCGGAATTGATAGTTGATGGGAAAAAAACGTGTGTTGTGAGTGAAGGAAAAATTTATTATGGATCTACTAGTTTTAGTCTTACTCAAGATGAAAAAACCAACTCTTTATTAATTTATGAGTCTGCAGAATCTTTAAAAAGCGAATTTTATGAAAAATTTCGCTTTTCAGAAAATAAAAATCCTCTTCTAGAGACGCGATATGGCGTTAGGGTGAAAGTTAGAGGAAATGAGCCCGTCATAAAATGCATTTACGCTGAAAATGAAGCGAGACTGATCTTAGCATATGGATTCTATAAGAATGGATTTCAACTTGCGGCTTCAAGTGCGAGGAAAATAGAAAAAATGTTGCGCGAAGTTTAAAAATTTAATTTTTAAAAGCTTTTTTTGGCCTCAAGTCTTTAGAGACTCATTGAAGTTCCAAATATGAGCTCAACTCCGACTGAATTTTTAGTAAAATTAAGCGACTTTTGTAAGTCAGTAGCGGCATCAACTGAAGGTGTTGCGCCAGCAAGAGTTGTGTTTACTTCCGCAGCAAAGCTCTCGGTGACACTTAAAGGTAAAAGTATTCCAAGGCCGGCGTCGATGCTCAAACTATCCAAAAGAAAGTAGGAATAAATTGCATCAATACGCAATGACATAATACTTAGTTTGCCATTTGCAGATGCGATAATGTTTTTTGTATCCGCGCTTTCATCATCAAGTTGAATAGATTTAAATTCTAAGGTGTCAGATTCCATATCAATGCCAGTATTCAACTTTAAAAAGCTTGTGGAACTGAAATCTATAATGTAAGTGAAAACGAGATTAAACGAACTTCCCGTAAATGATGTTTCAGATCGAGTCCATAAGGTGGGATCTGTGCTAAAATCATCATCGACACTGAACTCGTACGGAAGACGCATTCGCAATCCTAAACCGACACCCATATTGCTATTAAAATAGTATCCAGCATTTAGCCCAAAACTAATTAGACCATCAGATTTAGTAGCTTTTGACTCCCACAATGTATCAACCGCTCCGCCGCTAGGAACTTTAAAAGTCAATTGATTAAAAGTATATGGAGCTAAAAAAGCTGGGGTAAATCCAAGACCAAAATCAAAATTTCGATCTCTAGAAAATTTCTTAGATGAAGTTGTTGTTTTCTTTTTCGATTTATTTTTAAACGCAGGTTCCGCTTGCGCTTTTTTTTCCTTAGCCTCTTCTTTGACTTTCATACCTTCTTTTACGTTTTTTGCAGAGTACCCCCTGCTAAGATTAATTAAGGAACTAGATTTTTTAATAGATTTGACTCGTCCACAAGCAATTTTTTTAGAGCTCTCGTAAATGCAAACTTCAGAGCCCTTTTTGAATACTGAATCGACAATCACGCTGTTTTTTTTAACGGATATTTTGCTAACAGTTTGTGCAAGTAGCGTACCTGATGCAAAAAAGAAACTGATGACGAAGCTTAAATTTGAAGCGGAAAAAGTCATGAAGCCCTCTAAAAATCCACCTTAAGTTTTATCTAGAATAAGAGATCGCCAATCATAAGACTGAATAAACCAACTGTGCGAAGAACCACCTTCTACAGATAAAAGCTGACGATCTTCTAAATAAATAGTGACTTGATGACTTTGTTTATCGAGATTACTTAATAATTGTCGATCGATTAAACCAGCACCATCAGACGCATTAAAAACGCAAAATATGGACTTACTAGCTTCGCTTGCGATGATAAACGCAAGGACTTGTTCGGACTCAGCGGGCTTGAGAGTTTGCCAATTTATTGAGATGTCTTGGCCAGGAAGATAGTTAACTATAGATCTCTTTGATCTTAAATTTTGTTCTTTAAGCTGGTACGACTGGGTTGTGCTCAAACTGAGGTTTTCAAATTTGTTTACCTGCTTTGAAAACACGCGAAAGGAACTTGCCCCTAAATCGTAAGTCCACTCCCAACGATCACCAAACTGCAAGGTTTCAAAGGAAAGAAGCTTAGAGTCGAGATTAAAAGGATGGCTTGTCGCATTAGCTGTAGCAAAACCTCGAGAGCTGATGTTTTCAATTTTTAAATTTGCTGTGGGTTCACTAAAAAAATTTTTTAAACTTTGGTCGATGTTGCCTTGAACGCAGCCGGTTTTTCGAGACTGGCTTTTGGAAAAATCAATCGCCTCTTGTTCGGTCTTATATGAATAGCGGTGTAAGCTCGCAGTCTTTAACGGTAAATCGGATCGAACAATAATAAGTTCACCAAAAGGTTCTGGCACGGGCTGATAAGTGTCTACTGGCGACTCTTTCGCCATAAAAACTTCACTTCCAGATTGGCTGTTAGCCCATACGTAAATCTTAAAAACATAAAGAGCCTTCGCATCTAGGCCGCTAATTCTGACATCTTGTTTTTGCTTGGCTCTGCTATTGTTGCACTCTTGGGTTTTTTGAGAGTTCGAAATTTGCGCGTTGTCGGTGCCTATGGGCCAGAAATCGACTTTACAAAACGCAGGAGCTCTTAGTTCAAAAGATAGCACTCCGCTATCTCGCGAATAGGCGCGCGTGAAAAAAACCGCTTCTTGCTTTATTAAATTGAAACCCGATTTTTTGTCTCGCTTTTTAGAATCATCGCAACCAGCAATAGAAATAAAAAAAGGCAGCAAACAAAGCCAAAGCCAAGGAAGTCTTGTTTTCATATTGTTTTCCATAATTTTCTTGGGCAATTATGCTCAATTCTAACATTAAGGGAGCGCTTATTTTAAAGCTGCTACATTAAGAGGCACCAAATAAAAGCACAATACTCTTTAAATTACATGGTATTACCAAATTTATGAGCTTAAGAAATCTAAGCTTGACCCTCTACAGGGACCTCGTTTAGGATGAAGGCCCAGGTGGACGTTTCTTTTCTCTACTCCGATTTAGAAATAAGCAAAAAAGTGAAAATCACACATGAGCGCAAAGCATCGTACTAAGTATATTTTCATAACCGGTGGAGTCTGTTCTTCTTTGGGGAAGGGCACCTTGGCGGCAAGCATCGGCGCTTTGTTAGAAACCCGCGGTTTAAAAGTAAGCTTAACCAAGGTTGATCCCTACATCAATGTTGATCCTGGAACAATGAATCCCTTTCAACACGGTGAAGTTTTTGTAACTGACGACGGAGCTGAAACAGATTTAGATATTGGCCATTACGAGCGTTTTACAAATGCCATTATTACCAGACGCAATAGCTTTTCTACAGGCCAGATTTATGATGCGGTTCTAACAAAAGAACGTCGCGGTGATTATCTTGGAAAAACGGTACAAGTTATTCCGCATATTACTTCACAAATAAAAGACAACATCTATAAAGCCTCTGAAGGTGTTGATATCTCCTTAGTGGAAATTGGCGGTACAGTAGGCGATATTGAAGGCCTGCCTTTTTTAGAAGCAATCAGGCAAATACGTTATGATTTAGGAAATAACTGCGTACTTTATGTGCATTTGACCCTTGTGCCGTATATCGCAGCGGCGCGAGAGCTCAAAACAAAACCAACACAACATTCTGTGAAAGAGCTACTTCAGCTCGGTATACAGCCAAATATTTTAGTTTGTCGCTCAGATCGCGAAGTGCCTCTAGAGTTGCGCGAAAAAATAGCGGCCTTTTGCAATGTCGAACAAGACTCTGTTTTTGAGGCAAAAGATTTAGACAGCATCTATCGTTTACCGATGTATATGCACAATCAAAATATAGATCAAAAAATTGTTGAGCTTTTGAATATTTGGACAGCTGCTCCCGATCTCTCAGCATGGAAACGTATTGAACATAACATCGATAACCCGCTCAGAGAGTGCACAGTTGCTATCGTTGGAAAATATACAAATGTGTTTGATTCATACAAGTCGGTACATGAAGCAATAATCCATGCTGGAATTGAAACGAGAACCCAAGTAAATATAAAATATATTGATGCTGCTGAGCTTGATGCTTCAAACGTAGAACAAGAGCTAAAGTCAGTAGCTGGCGTCATAGTTCCTGGGGGTTTTGGTAGTCGAGGAATTGAAGGTAAAATTGCAACAATCAAATATTTACGAGAAAACAACATTCCGTTTTTTGGTATTTGTTTAGGAATGCAATTAGCAGTCATCGAATTCTGCCGCGATGTGCTTGGGTTAAAAAATGCAAATAGCCATGAGTTCACCCCCGATAATGCGACAAATGTTATTCATTTAATGGAAACACAAAAGTCGGTAGCAACTAAAGGCGGTACAATGCGCCTCGGTGCTTATGATTGTGATCTCATGATGGCAACTAAAGTACAAAAAGCTTATGGAAAGTCGCGAGTTTCTGAGCGCCACCGACACAGATATGAATTTAATAATGACTTTCGTGATGTTTGCGAAAAAGCGGGCCTTATTTTTAGCGGGATTTCTCCTGATAAAACTCTGGCGGAGATTGTCGAATTAAAAGACCACCCATGGTTTGTAGCTTGCCAATTTCATCCGGAGTTAAAAAGCTCGCCTAAGACACCACATCCGCTTTTTATGGGCTTTTTGCAAGCTGTGATCAGCCGCTAGAAAATGCATGCTAACTCAAGATCAAATTATAAAACTAGGTCAAGATACTATTGCTATCGAAGTTAAAGCCCTCGTAGCAGCTGAAGCAAAAATTAGCCAAAACTTCGTCGACGCATGTTTGTTGATCAAAAAATGCGGCGGCAAGGTTGTCGTCACAGGCCTAGGCAAATCCGGTCATATTGCTCGAAAAATTGCAGCAACTCTTGCAAGCACCGGCACCTCCGCGTTTTTTTTGCATCCCAGCGAAGCTTTACATGGCGATATGGGAATGCTACAGGCGCGCGATATTTTGCTCGCATTGGCCTACAGTGGGGAGACCTCAGAAGTCATAGAAGTTTGTAAATTTGCAAAACGTCAACAAATACCAATTATTGCTTTGACAGGTAAGCCAGATTCAAGTTTGGGACAATTAAGCACAGTTGTGCTGGATGCTTCAGTGGCTCAGGAGGCTTGCCCCCTAGGTCTGGCTCCGACAGCATCTTCAACTCTAGCTTTGGCATTAGGTGATGCGCTCGCTGTCGCTCTGATGGGAATTAATGGCATCACTCCTAATGAATTTGCAACTTGGCACCCAGCTGGCAGCCTAGGACGACGTTTATCTTTAGTTAAAGATGTGATGCTGGATGTTTCAAGTATGCAGCTTATTACTGAAAACGAGGACTTTTTTAAAGTTATAACAGCGGTTACGGAAAAAAATTCAGGGGTTGCTCCAGTCGTCAACAGTCAAGGGGAATTAATTGGCTGTGTCACCGATGGAGATCTTAGGCGAGCTTTGCTAAAATATCAGAGTGGTGCTTTGGAAAAAAGCGCATCGAGCTTAATGACGCAAAATCCGGCAACAGTTTTTGATAGCGAACTTACTTTATCGGCGCTGAATATTATGGAAGCGAAAAAAATCACCTCGATCTTTGTCTTGGGCAAAAAAGACAAAAAGCTGCTGGGAATTATAAAAATGCACGATATTTTGCGTTCTAAGCTGGTGTAAGAGTAAAGCCTGGGGCAGCAAAGGAATGCAGCAAGTAAATTATGAAAAAAATTCTTATTATTCTGTGTATAATTATTTTCGGAACAGCTGCACAGCTGTATTTTGCGAAAAAAAACCGCGAAAATTCTTATATCATTAACAAAGAACCCGCATTGGTTTTTGAAGAGGCTAAAATCAATCGCTATGTCGGAACACGTTTGGCGATGAGCGCCTATGCAAAATACGGATTCTTCGAAGAGCCTAATTTAATACATTTAAAAGATGCAGTTTCAGCTACTCAGTTTGGACCAACAGAGTCAGAAACAATTAAAGCAAACGAAGCGGCAGTGATTTTGAATGTTGGCGGCCTTAACGAAGTTTTTGATAATGTAGATATAAAAAAGATCGAACTTAAAGATAGAGTTCGAGTTTACCTAAAAGATCACGTCGCTATAACAGACTATGCGGAATATGTTGCTTTAACCAATGTTATTGAAACAATAGATCCCGTGAAGCTTAATGGAGAAGGCCGATCTCTCCAGGGACAAGATGGATTTAGGTATGATATAAACCAAGGGATTTTGACAATGTTTGGCCAAGTTGATGGAGTATTTAAGATTAAAAATGATTAATAGTGATTTTTTCAGATTTACGGAGAAAATACAGACTTTTTCAAAAGTTTTTTTCACGGCATATTTTTGTTTATTTTCCTGGCAGGGTCTTCAGGCTCAGTTGCAAGACTCTTTTGATGAGCCGCCTAAAACAGCGCCAGTTTCTGAAGAAGCCGAAGATAAAAACAGTAAAAATACTACTAGTGAAGGGGTATTAAAAAGTAATGTACTTGAAGAAAAGCAGGGCCAAAAACAAGTAACACCGCGCAATAAAAACAGTACACAAGAATCAGGAATTATAAAAAAATCACCTACTAAATCGACGCAAACAACTCCAGAAACTAAAAAAGAAAAAAAGCAAAGCGACCCTAATGCAAAGTTGCCGGTAAAAATAAGCAGTGAAGGTGCTAGCGCTATTCGAGATGATGGCATTATCGAGCTGATAAAAAATGTGGTGATTACCCAAGGTGATTTGAAACTGAATTCAAACGAAGCTAAGGTTTACTTTAATAATGAAACGAATGAAGTTGAAAAAATCTTAGCAGAAGGCGATGTAAGGATGGAAAAAATAGATCCCAATACTAAAGTGTTGGTTAAAGCCCAGGGTAAAAAAATGACTTATTTAAACGACGAACAAAAGGTAATCCTTGAAGGAAATGCGAGGCTTGATCGGGGGCGCGATCTTTTGCGGGGAAAGAAAATTACTTATGATATGACCACGGGCGAAGTCATAGTTGACAGTGTGGAAGGTCTCTTGCATCCGGTTACAGAATAGCAGTGGAAATTTGAATTCTCGAATATTAGGAAGAATTTTGGAACTTGCGGCAAATCAATTAGAAAAATCTTTCAAAAGTCGACGCGTCGTAGATGACGTCAGTTTTGTTGTTAAACAAAACGAAGTTGTCGGACTTTTAGGCCCAAATGGCGCAGGAAAAACGACTAGTTTTTACATGGTTGTTGGTTTGTTATATCCAGATCGCGGCGCGGTTTTACTAGATCATGAAAACATTACACAGTTGCCAATGCATATCCGCGCTCGGCGCGGCATTAGCTATCTACCGCAAAACACCTCTATTTTCCGTAAGCTTTCGGTAAAAGACAATTTATTAGCTGTGATGGAAATTTGTGGAATAAAACGTCCAGAGCGCGAGAACTTGCTGGCCGATTTAATGGACAAATTTCAAATTACGCATATCGCTGAATCACTCGGAGCATCCTTATCAGGAGGAGAGCGACGACGTGTTGAAATTGCTCGCTCACTTATCATTAAACCAAAATTTTTGCTCCTTGATGAACCCTTTGCGGGGATCGACCCCATGACAGTTCAAGAAATTCAGGGCATAATAAAGAAGTTAAGCCATGAGGGTTTGGGTGTTTTGATCACTGATCATAATGTGCGTGAAACTCTGGGTGCCTGTGATCGTTCCTATGTTTTGGCGGGTGGAAAGATCATTTCTCACGGGAAGCCAGAGGAAATTCTTGATGATCAAATTGTTAAAGACACCTATCTTGGCGAACATTTCAGGCTTTAGTAAGTCTCTGAAACAAAAGCCTAAAATTAATCATTTTTCTTTAAAGTTTTAAATTTTTGCCCCGATACGAGGCAAGAACTTGAGGACAAGTGATCTAGATGGCATTGAATTTACGTCAGACAATTAAACAAACACAAAAACTGATGATGACGCCGCAGTTGCAGCAGGCTATTAATCTGCTGCAATTTTCGCGCTTAGAATTGGAACAATTCATCAATGCAGAGTTACAAGAAAATCCAACTCTAGAAATCGATGAAGCAACAACTTTAGAAGAAAAAATCCACAGTGATAAGGAAAAAGAAACGAGAGATAGCGATGTCGTAGAAATTAACAAACAAGAGCTTGTGGAAATATTAAATGCCAAAGATTCGAGAAGCGAAGATTTAGTCAACAATGACTACGAGTCTAACGATGCATTTAGAAATTATGAAGAACAGAACAGCTCGTTTAGCCAAAAAAAATCTAATGACGAAGAGGGTTTTAGCTACGAGAGCTTTTTATCGAAAGAACGTACTTTAGCTGAACATTTGTTAGACCAAATCGGCGAGCTTAATTTTGATGAAATAGAACTGAAAATCGCAGAGCACATAATCGGCAATTTAAATGGAAAAGGCTATTTTGAGCTTACCTTAGAAGAACTTCTCGCGTCGATAGGATTTAATTTCGAGGAGTACAGTGAAAAAGCAGAAGGAGTGCTAGATACTTTGCAAAGGCTGGAGCCATCAGGAGTCTGCGCAAAGGATTTACAAGAATGTCTTTTAATCCAAGTTCGCAATGCAAAAATTAAAAACGAATTTGTCGAAACAATAATTAAAGACCACATGAAAGAACTATCAACGAGAAATTTTGCATTGATCGCCAGAGCATTAAAAGTACCCATGCATACTGTAATCGAAGCGGTGAAAATTATTTCAGAGCTAGAGCCAAATCCAGCACGGCAATTTGGCGATGATAAACCAAAATACATCGTTCCAGATATTTATATACTTAAAGTCCAGGGCAAGTGGATCGTCTCGCTTAACAATGAAGAGATTCCTAATTTGACGATTAGTAATCACTATAAGAAATTAGAAAAAAAGACAGAAAACAGTGAAGCAGCCCAATATTTAAATGAAAAAATCAAATCTGCGCAATGGCTGATTAAAAGTCTTTACCAGAGACAAAGGACGATTTTTAAAGTTACCGAAAGCATTTTGACACGGCAAAAAGATTTTTTTGACAGAGGCGTTGAATATCTAAGGCCAATGGTGCTTAGAGATGTTGCGGAAGAAATTGGAATGCATGAGTCAACTGTGAGTCGAGCTACGGCTAATAAATATGTCTATACGCCGCGTGGAATTTTTGAATTGAAATATTTTTTCAACAGTTCAGTTTCAACTTCAGATGGCGACAATATGGCAAGCGAAGCGGTCAAGAACAAAATAATTGAATTGTTCAAAGGCGAAAATAGCACGAAGCCGCTGTCGGATCAGTATATTGTCGAAATGCTTGAAAAAGATGGTATTAATATAGCCAGAAGAACAGTAGCGAAATATCGCGAGCAATTAGGTATACTCCCCTCGAGTAAGCGAAAAAAATACTATTAATAAGAACTCACAAATGCAGAAAACTATTTATATCGTCACAGGTCTGGCGGGAGCTGGACGCAGTACTGTATTAAAATCTTTTGAAGATAGAGAGTTTTATTGCCTAGATAATTTAAACATCGATCTTTTGCGCTATTCTCTTGAGCTCATAAGGCAGGGAAAACTACGTGGTAAAGGCTATGCTTTTGGTCTTGATGTATCGGACGAAAAGGTGGTTGCAGATTTCCCAGCATTTAAAGCCAGCGTCAGCGCGGATTTTAAACTCCGGGTTATTTTTTTAACAGCTGAACCTGAAGTTATCATTGCGCGTTTTGGCGCAACGAGAAGACGCCATCCTCTCGCAAAAGACACCGATAAAATCAGCGAACTTATCACACAAGAAAAGCTGTTGTTACAGCCGATAGAAAATCTAGCGGATATGGTACTCGATACAAGCCAATATGAGCCGCGCCAGCTAAATGGCGTGATTGAGCAACACCTTGCGGGAGAAATTCCGACTCGCAGTATGCATGTTGTTCTTACTAGTTTTGGTTTTAAAAACGGCTTGGTCACACCGGTTGATTTGCTTTTCGATGTCAGATTTTTGCGCAACCCATTTTACGTGGAAGAGCTTAAGGAAAAGACCGGTATTGAATTGGGAGTGAAGGAGTATATTTCCGAAGATGTAAACTACGAAGAGTTTATGGAAAAAATATGCGGGCTTCTGACTTTTTTACTTCCAAAATATTATGCCGAAGGCAAACACTACTTGCGTATCGGTGTAGGATGTACGGGCGGCAAGCATCGCAGTGTTTTTGTTGCAGAAGAGCTGCTACGCCGCCTCACACAATATCCACAGAAAAATTTAAAATTCTCACTCTTTCATCGTGATATAACTCACTGATGGGTGAAATTAATTTTCCTAAATTATTTGTGACTTACCTACCCCCTCGCTCATTGCAAAAACGCCTAAAATCAAGGCTTGTCAGAACCAAAGCAATCGGTTAATAAGGTTATAAATAGAAAGACAGGGCAGAAGGCAAAGACAAAAGTGAAGACGGCCAGGAAGCTGGGCGGTTTTTATTTCATCTGTTGTTTTCTATTAACACTTTCAGCCTAAGGAGATATTCGATGTACAATTCCACCAATAAAATTTTAGGGTTAGCAGCGATTTTGTTTATAACTCTAAGCCAAGCTGCAATCGCACAACGTTCTGCGCCACCTGCTCCTCCAGTGCAAAACGACGATTTTTGGATAGGCGAAATGCCGCCCACCCCTCCTCCGCCCGCCGGATTTTGTCCGCTGGTCGTAACAAGTGGCTTAGAGGGAGACAAGTTAAACGTCCGCCAAGGCCCGGGAATTGAGTATGACGTTATTGGAATGCTTGAAGAAGGTGTCCAGCTAGTTTCTACGGACTATGTAGACTTTGTTGACCCAACAACAGGTGATTATATCGAATGGGTGCAGGTTGACTTGCAAGGTCTGCAATTTGCAGCAAATTCTGGCTGGGTGAGTGGCAAATATGTGACTTGCTTAGAAGATGTCATAGTTGCACCTGAGCCACAAGAGCCGAAGCCGACTTTCCCAGATGATGTGTTTTTTCCTGAGCCAGAAGAAGAACTTTGTGCAAAAGCAGACCTTAGTAAGAAGTTCACCTGGCCAGTTCCAGAGAGCCGCAATGTCATCATGAATTTTGGTGCCTATGTTCCCTACATGAGCTGTGGCTTTCATTCAGCTATGGACATCG
Source organism: Oligoflexales bacterium (assembly GCA_018060885.1). Taxonomy (GTDB): domain Bacteria; phylum Bdellovibrionota_B; class Oligoflexia; order Oligoflexales; family JAGOVF01; genus JAGOVF01. The sequence goes on from JAGOVF010000067.1 coordinate 15,866, forward strand.
CAGGCAAAGCTGGGGCGGCAATAGTTGCAGTTGCAGCAGGCCGAGTTGAGCATGTGGGTCCACTTTGGCTTAGCGGTGAAGGCGTGGGACGCGGACCCTTTGCCATCGTAATCAATCACGGTGATGGAATATATTCTACCTATAGCCACAACAGCGCAGCGGCAGTGAGCGCCGGTGATTGCGTGAGTGCTGGTGAAAAAATTGGCGAACTCGGTGCTTTAGGCTATGCCTTTACCCCTAATTTGCATCTTGAAATACTGAAAAATGCGCAGTACACCGGGTCTTGGGAAAAGCCTTTTGAAAATGTTTGTTCACAGTATGTAAACCCAAGCAGCTTTTTTTAATACGCAATTTAATTTTTAGAAAAAAGCCCTGTGATGCAAGTCATGGGGTTTTTTCATTTTCTGTAAATCTTTGGTAAAATCTTCAAGTATACTTCTCAATAAAATTACAAGAAGAGAAATGCTTTGAAGAATATTCTTTCGTTAACCAGACCGTCTAAAATTTTTCAAAAGCTTGAGTTTGCTCGTCCAAAAGACGCAATAGCTAAAGAAGCTACTATGGTAGTAAGCGTCGCCATCGCCGCTTTTATTTATTTAGCACTTTTTAGCCACAACTTAAGCGACCCATCGAGTTATATGGTGCAAATTCCAGCACCCAAAGACGTCAAAAATCTTGCCGGGACAATTGGCGCGGAACTCAGCGCCTGGTTATTCTATTGGATAGGTTACGCGGCTTTTTTATTGCCTATGTTTATTTTTCTAAATAGCTATTTTGCTGTTAAGCGTGAGCGCAATTTATTCAGGCCGCTTTTTATAATTTTTTCAATTATGAGCATGATTTCTGCAGCTTCACTTTTGCATAATCTCTTACCAAATCATTTTGATGCATCTGCGCAAATTAGCATGTTATCGGGTGGAGCTCTGGGGCAATCGATTTTCCAAACATTTTCTTCTGCAACTGGTAAAGGCGGTGCCACACTAATTCTTATTGCCCTAGCCATAGTCGCTTTCAATTATATCTTTGAAAGAAGTTTCTATCTAAGCCTTAAAAGTCTTGGTTTTAGTGATTTAAAGCTAAAATTTTCAAAAACGAATCAACTATCTCCGAGTATAAATTTTGAACCAACTATCAATGTATCTAAGGAATCAAAGGCATTAGAAGTTGCACAAAAAAAATCTCTTTCAGAAGAATCTAAATTTATAACGGCAAAATCCTCAGAAGTGTCCGCCTCTCAACAAGTCCAAAAAATTACGAAAAAGAGGATAGATCTGGCGTTATTCCAACATAGCGAAATTAAAACTCGCACAGACGTCAAACGCTATGAAGACATCGCAACAAAAATCGTCAAGGTACTCGCAGAATTTGGTGTAAACGGCAGCATTGTTGGATACCAGCCCGGTCCCGTAGTCACCGTTTATGAATTTCAACCAGCCATTGGGGTCAAACAATCAAGAATTCTCGGTATGATAGATGATCTATCTCTGGCCTTAAAAGTCGAATCAATTTTTATGCATCCCGTGCGCGGAAAAAGCGCAATTGGTATTCAAGTTCCAAATCCTGAACGCGAGATGGTGTTCTTAGGCGACTTGTTTTCGAATACGGCATTTGTCGAGCGTAAAAACCCGCTGATCGTCGCAATGGGAAAAGGGGTTAATGGAGAGTCTGTTTATGCAGATCTCGCCGCGATGCCTCATTTATTAATGGCAGGTGCAACAGGCTCTGGCAAGTCTATGGCGATCAATTCAATTTTAGTTAACATCCTGTATCGGACCAGTCCTGATCAGGTCAAACTATTGCTGGTCGATCCAAAAATGTTAGAGCTGTCGGTTTATGATGGCATCCCGCATTTGTTGATGCCCGTCATCACAGAACCAAATAAAGCTGCTGCAGCGCTGCAGTGGGCATTGAGTGAGATGGAGCGACGCTACAATTTGATGCACCATCTTGCAGTGCGAAATCTTGAAAGTTTTAATCAAGCTTGGATTGCGTTACCAGAGTCAGAAAAACAAAAAGTCAGAGAACAGGTCAATGACAAAAATATAGATACACTACCCGTTCTTGTCATAGTCATCGATGAACTTGCAGATCTCATGATGACAGCTCCAAAAGAAGTCGAAGGTGTGATACAACGTCTGGCACAAAAAGCTAGGGCGAGCGGAATTCATATGGTACTTGCCACTCAGCGGCCTTCAGTTGATATTTTAACCGGAGTGATTAAAGCTAATTTACCATGCCGCATTGCTTTTCAGGTTGTATCAAAACACGATAGCCGCACAATTTTAGATCAAATGGGCGCAGAAAAGCTGCTCGGAAAAGGCGATATGCTTTACATGCATCCAGGTGCTATGCGACTGGAGCGTATTCAAGGACCTTTTGTTTCTGATGCCGAGGTGCAAAAACTAGTGGTTGAAATTAAGCAGCAGTATATGACCGAATATGATCATAAGCTTATTCAGTGGATAGATGAAGAAATGCGGCGAGCGTCGGGTAGCGAGCAAGGCTATTCAAATTTAAACGATGAAATGGATGAAAAATTTAAGGAAGCCTGCATCATTGCTCAAAACCAAGGTGCCATTAGCGCATCTTATTTACAGCGCCAACTTAAAATTGGTTACAACCGCGCAGCTCGCATTGTTGAGATGATGGAAGAAAAAGGCATGGTAGCCAAATCTGATGGCGTGAAACCAAGGAAGTGGCTTGGAATAGCTTAACAAAAATTTTCCGAATATTGTTAGAGCTCTGTCGACCATATACC
>JAGOVF010000195.1 GCA_018060885.1 Oligoflexales bacterium
GCTTCATAGTGGTGCCATTGTTTAACGCTACCGCGCCAACCAAAAGATAAAAACCCATAGATTAAACGCTTAAAACCTTTGTTTAAACGATCGCGAATAGAAGCTAAATCCGGAATAAGGCCCATGTACCAAAATAGAAGCGATACAGTTAAATAAGTCGAAATCGCGAAAACGTCCCAGACCAGCGGAGATTTAAAGTTCACCCACAAATTATTTGAGTTTGGCAGCGGCAACATCCAATAAAGCGCGAGCCAAACCCGACCTACGTGGATCAATGGAAAAAGTGCCGCAGTGATAACAGCAAAAATTGTCATCGCCTCGGCGAAGCGATTGACAGAATTGCGCCACTTAGCGCGAAATAAGAAAAGAATTGCCGAAATCAAAGTTCCCGCATGGCCGATACCGACCCAAAATACGAAGTCAGTAATAAGAACACCCCAATAAACGGGACTGTTCAAACCACTCTTTCCCATCCCCTGAGCAATCATATTTGCCCAAGCAATCACACCTACAACTACGAAGGTAAAAGCTGTCGCCAATGCCACATAATAGCTTGGGTGAGGCTTGCGAAGGTTTACAAGTATACCTTCATTCACCTCAGCCATAGTTTTTGTCCACTTTACTCCATCACTCATGAGATTGGCCCGCTCCTATTTTTTTTGTTGTCACTTTAGCCAAATAACTGACATTCGGAAGTGTCTTTAAACCATACTCACCAATAGAGGGGTCACCACCTAAAGCTAAGTAAGCGCGATTATCGCTGCGTGCCCGAGCTGCCATTGTCCTTTGATCGCTGAGATCTCCAAAAACGATCGCATTAGCCGGACAGGTTTGCTGGCAAGCTGTTTGTAAACGACCGTCGCGCACTTTTGAGCCATTACGCAAATATTTTGCTTCATGTTTGCTTGCGCGAATGCGTTGATAGCAGAAATTGCATTTTTCCATAACGCCGCGTGTTCTCACTGTGACATCTGGGTTCATAGCTCGCAAATTACGCTGATGCTTTTCGTCGCCGATTTGTCCCCACTTATGCGTCCACCAGTTAAAGCGTCGAACTTTATAAGGACAAGCGTTTGCACAATAACGAGTTCCGACACAGCGGTTATAAGTCATGGCATTAACGCCCTCAGGGTCATGCGTTGTCGCATAGACTGGGCAAACTGCTTCACAAGGTGCATGATTACAATGTTGACACATAATGGGTTGGAAAGTGACCTCCGGATTGTCCGGTGAGCCTTCAAAATAACGGTCAAGGCGTATCCAGTGCATCTCTCGTCCCATAAGAATTTGCTCGCGGCCGATTTGTGGGACGTTATTTTCAACAGCACAAGCTACCATACAAGCACCGCAGCCATTGCAGCGGTCTAAATCTATTGTCATACCCCAGCGGTACTCGCCTTTAGGCAGTTCTGGATATAAATCTGGAACTTGGTCGAGGTTTTTTGTTTTGCCGACATTTGCCCGAGCTTCATCGAGCGTCGTCTTACGCACAATGTCGGTTCTATTGGCGAGGTCGCTATGTTTCTGCATTGCCGCCAGCGTAAACATTTCCCCAGTTTTTTCCAGAGTGACACTCATCCCAGCAGTTGCAGGCATGCCGGTTGGGCCGTCTAATTCTGCCGCAAATAAAGGCAAAGGATTAACGCCGTTACCATCGGTAATTTTGCTCACTCCGTGTGCCAGGCCATTCCCGCGTTGGATCACAACAGCGTCAGGATGTAATCCTGGCATGGGGTAGAGCGCGACTTTTAGTTCGCCTTCGCTCGTGCTGACTTTCAGCAATTCATTGCGCTTAAACCCGAGTTTTTTTGCCGTATTTGGATTCAGCGCTACCCAGCTGTCCCACGCAATTGTTGTCATACTGTCGCCGACTTCTTGCAACACTGGTAAGTGTGCTCCACGTCCATCGCGCAAGCGGACATCAAGGGGAGAGATTAAACGCAGACCAGTTTTAAAGGGACGGTATTCAAATTGATCTTTAAAATTCGCTAAGGCTTTAATCGTTGCGGTGTCTGGCTTGCCGAAGACACCTTTTCTTAAAATACCGTTCTCAAACTGCCAAGGCTCCATGCTGACTTCTAGGCTTTTGAAAAGTAGCTGCCAGCGATGTTTAACGTAGGTTTGGTAGCTATCAACACCCATAGGTTTTTCTAGATGTGCGCCTAACCATATTAGGATGTCTTCTGCTTGTTTACTGTTAGTCGTTGAACGTACTACCGGCTGTCTAAAGCTCCAGTAGCCAGCAACCGGTTGCTCATCGCCCCAAGATTCTAGGTAATGGTGACCAGGAAGTGCATAGTGGCTGAGCTGCTCAGTTTCATTAGGGAAATATTGTATCGATACAACTGTTTTGACTTTGCTGAGTGCTGTTTTAAAACCATAGGAGTTTGGCAATGTAAAAGCAGGGTCGTTGTCGATAACGATCACCACATCGATGTTCGAAGCAGCGTTCAAAAAACGGCGCATATCGCCGACTTTTACAGCTGGTGTGATCCAAGCTTTGTCTAGTTCAAGAGTGTTTCCGTATGCTCCAACCAAAAGATTAAGCAGGATTCCAATTAGCTGTAAATTGCTGCTGTTTGAATCAAAATTATTACTACCTCCCACCATGACTATTGAGCCAGTGCTCAATAGTTCATTTGCAATGCGACCCATCGTATCTTTGTCGATGCCGCAGGCTGCTGGAGCTGTATTTAATTCGCTTCGTTGTTTGTCTAAGATGCTTTGAATAACTGCGCGTTCTTCAGGCTTAGCTTTGTTTGTTGGAAGCGCCATTAAGGTTTCAGCCAAATATAAAGCAACGAGAGTTTCTGATCCTGGAGGTATAACGATGCGCTCACTTGCTTTGGTACCAGTCAGCGTCGTGACAGCTTCTAGTTGTATGAACTTGCCCTTAACGCCTTGATTGCTGAAATGTTGGCTAAAGCTAAATCCAGCTTGGTAATAGACCGGCTGTACCCCAATATCGAGAAAATCAGTGCCAATACCCACTATCACATTGGCTTTGCGCAAATCGGCGCGTGGAATCGCATTGGTTCCGAAGGCAATTTGATGCGCTGCTGTAATGCTGCTCAATAAAACATTAGAATCATGAATAAAGAGATTATCTTCAGAACTACCGATGGTTTTTAGAAAATGTTTAAAAAATTCGTGACGATTTCCGGTCGCAGCACCGGTGATGATAGCTACATTTTTAGCGTCTTTGAGTTTGCTGCCAATATCTTTGTAGACTTCATCCCAAGAAATATTTTCGAATTTACCTGCGACTTTTTTTGCGGGTGAAGTGCGTCTCTCAGGATGGTAGAGACCTTGAATACTACCTTGACCTAAGGCACAAAGTTTTCCTTGGCTGATTGCGCTGCCTTGACTGCCTTCAAGTTTGACTGGGCGGCCTTCGCGAACATTGACTATAACCCCGCATCCGGCAGAACATTCACCACAGGTGGTTGCATAATGTGCCGGGCGGCCGGGGACTTGATCTGCGGGTTGTTTTGCATAGGGAACCGCAGATTCCTCTGGTCGTCTCACACAAGCTGCGGCAGTTGTCCCCAAGGCAGCGGTAGAGCCAAATAAGCGCAAAAAATCTCGGCGATCGAGGCCGCTTGGGCTGCTGCTTAAGTCTTTTAGAATATTATCGGATATTGAAATTTCAGCGGCTAATTCCGGCATGACTTCTTCAGCATCAATGTATAAAGGGCCTTTTTCGATTGTTTTTGCTGGAGCTTCAAAAGGTTGATTGACGGGTGCAAAAACTTCTTTGCCGCCTCTATCTAGACGGTCTTGAAGAAGCTGCTGCTCGTAATTCTCGGATTGAGTCGAACCTTCCAAGGCATCTTCAACTTCTGTTAGCGATCTATCACTCAAGGCTGCATCTCCCAATTTTTTAAAAATCTATTTTTTTAAAAATCTATTTGAATCAGAGTCATCAAGTCACAGCTTAATAGTGGCAAGCCATACAGTCAGTTTTTGCATTTTGCTCTTTATGACAGCCAATACACCAACCCATTTGCAAGGGTGCCCATTGCTCAACGACTTCCATTTTTTCCACCGCGCCGTGGCAGGTTTGGCAGGTAATATTGGCATTTACGTGGGGCATATGTGAAAAACGGACATGATCGGGCAAATCGTGGACTTTAATCCATTCGATAGGCTCGTTTTTCTCGTATTTTTGCGTCAAAAATTTAATCGGTTCTTTATCAGCCGCGACAATTTGGTGGCAACCCATGCAGGTGTTACTGGATGGAATACCTGCGCTTGTCGAGCGTCGAGCAGCAGAGTGACAATATTCACAAGGAATTTGTCGCTTGTCGGCGTGGGCTACGTGGCTAAATGGAATGGGTTGAGTAGGCTTATAACCCTTAGAGAGGAACGACTGCGAAGAATCGTCAACCGTATCTCCTGGCGTCCATATCCACCAAGCTTGCGCTTGGCTAGAAAAAAGAAAAGCCACAATAAATAGTAAAAATGCTAAGCGACCACCATAGCGAGTTCGGTAGTTGTCCTTAAGATGCGATATCAATGCTCTGCTCCCCTGAAAGTTCATGAACAAGTTTTATCAAACGAAGGCACCTGAGAAGATTTCAAAAAATTGGAATCATTCTAGGATGATTAAATTAAAAGAGCTAGAATCTTTTTCAATTCATTGTTTGATTTTTTCTAGGGAGGGTGGAGCTTTTGTTTGAAATGCCCGGCGACATGCAGCCGCGCGGGGACCAGCCCCAAGCGATAAAAGATTTGGTCGAGTCGCTTAAGGTGGGCGCACGCAATCAGACAC
>JAGOVF010000068.1 GCA_018060885.1 Oligoflexales bacterium
CAATAGTACTTGCGGGGCAACATTTCGTTTGATTTTTCCTGTTTTAAAAACTGAAGCACTTATTCTAAATAAAGGAGAGGATGAATTACTTAAGTTTGAGAAGTTCGAAGGACTAAGAGTTTTACTAGTAGATGACGAGCGCGAAATTCGCTCGACAATTATAGAATCAATAGCCGAATTTGGTGTAGATCAGGTTGTTGAAGCACAAAACGGTATAGAAGCGCTCGAAATACTAAAGCGAGAAAAATTCGATTTAATATTAACAGATATGAAGATGCCTGGTATGGGTGGACTTGAGTTGGTAAATGCCATAAAAAATCTGTCTTTGTCCCCTAAACCGCAAATAGTTGTTATTACCGGTGGTGTCGCAGGAGCATTAGAGAAGGAAGTGCGCGACGAATTTCGACAACTTATAGACGGATATTTATTAAAACCTTTCGATGAAAAAGACATTCGACGGATTCTAAGAAACGCTTATTCTGAAAAGAATATTTCATGTGGGATCAACAACAACTCAACGTCAACTACAGGAAAAGTCGAAACGGAGCATCAAAGTGAAGTGTTAAAAGCAGGTATGCGTTTTAACAAATATTTCAGTGATCTTATGCTTACTCTCGACAATAGCCAAAAACCTGCGACAGATCTTATTCGAGAATTAGAGACAGCGGCAGCTCACTTGCTCGAGAGTGCTGGCAAAATTGCGCGGAATTGAAGAGCTTTTTCTGTAAACTCTAGCTTCAATCAGCAGTATTAGTAAATTTCAGCCCAACTAATCTCTAGAGGTAGACTTTTCATAGGAACAACTGGAGAAGTCACATAACAAGTATTTGTTTTTGTATTAAAGGAGTAGCTCAGAATATTCAAGCTCTTAGGAGAAAACCCCAAACAGATTATGTCGTAAGTGACTACGCATTTTCCTTGATCTGGTGCGCGGCAAGAGGGGTAGAGAAAAGTATTTATTTCAGGATGCTCTTTAACAATCGAGTGGGATGACGATAAATCTCGGCGATCCATGATACTTTTTTTTTTCATGCTGACACAAGTCAACGATGGCTTCATCAAAAAAATCAACGCTAAAAAGAGTTAGGTCTTGCTCTTGATGAGAGATTGGTTTATCTACTCTTTCATTCAAAAAATGATACGCCACTTCATATATGGAAGTTATCGTGTTGAGAGAAGTGAAAAATGCATTTTTATGCCAAGCGTTTAGCATAAATCTTTTTGCACAAAGATTTTGTAATGGAGCTTTGTGACGAAATAGTGTCGATTTAAGCCAGGGAGCCTTGTGTTTTATGAAGCAGGTGGTGAGAACTTCTCCTAAAATTATCGCCGCGAAGCGGATCGGCATTACAAAACGAATTTTCTAAGCCAGTTCTCTTTAATAAACTGCTCTATAGGAACAATCTCAATTCCCTCTCTCAGTCGAAATTCGGTTCCGCGATAGATTAAAATGCGCCGCTTCAACCCTGGCAAGTCCGAGATCGCCTCTAAGCCGGCATAGTCATCACGATGTAGTCGGCTGGATGATTTTATTTCTATGGCGATGTGTTCCTTGTTTCTAGTCAATAAAAGGTCGACTTCCACTTTGGAATTTGTTGGTGACCAATAACTCAGCTCGAACCCTAGTTTAAAATAGGTATTGATTGCATTTGCATAGTTAACAACCCATCCTTCAAATAGCTCGCCAATTTCTTCTTGGGCTAATAGAGGAAAAAGTTGTTTTTTAAGAGCACGTACCAAGCCGCTATCAATAAAATATAACTTTGGATGTCTTTTTTCCTTTACGCGAAGCTGAGCTTGAAAAGCTGGTAGACGAAATGCAATCAGCGTGTCTTCTAAAACATCGATGTACCCAGCAATAGTATTGCGGTGAGCTTCGGCATCGCGTGCGAGAGAAGAAATGCTTAAAACTTTGCTATGCAAAAGCGCAGCTATTGGTAAAAACCTCGCAAAAGCGGGCAGATTTCGCACGAGTGCTTCGGCTTGAATTTCTTCTCGTAAATAAAGCTGCGTATAATCTTCGAGGGTTTCTCTTCTGTCGCTTGATTGCCAAATCAATGCAATGGACCCAAATGTCAGCACTAGGTTCAAATCAAAATCTTCACCCAGCTCTTCAGGAGTAAGCGGAAAAGCAAAGCGTCTTGAAGCTCGCCCAGCGAGCAAATTCGTTCCAGCTTGTTTTAGTTTTCGCGCGCTTGATCCACAGAGCACGAATTTTTTATGCTCCGATTCAATAAGTTGATGGACGCTGTTAAGTAGCTGCGGTAGCCGCTGTACCTCATCAATTATGATCCATTTTGAAGCAGGTGCAGCTGATACGAGCTCTGAAAATTCTTCCGGGCGTGCGAGATAAGCTTGATACTTTTTTTCGTCTAACAAGTCTACCCACAGCGCGTCTGGAAACTCTTCCTTTAACCACGTCGATTTGCCAGTACCTCGGGCCCCAAAAAGGAAAAAGCTTTTATCCGCTGCCTGAATAAGTCTTTTATATTGAACCATTATGGATTTTTGTCACCTTAATGTAAAATATACCGGAAAAATGACATCAAGGTGATTTTAGCAGAATTTAGGGCGTCATTGCAATATCGGAAGTATTTAGAGGCCAAAGTGCATCAAAATGCCCATGTCAACATGAGTCAAAGTTCTAATGACTTCGTAGGCTCATGCGAGCACTTTTTTAAGCACCTTAATTGCATCAGTCTCCGTAAAAATGCCTAAAACTTTTTTTTCAGAATCAACAATCAGAGCAGAGCCGTAATTCGATGCTTCCATCTCACTTACGACACTGCGAAGTGGAGTATTCTCTAGTACAGCATAGGGCTCGGTTGTCATAACAGTTCCGATTAATGTATCTGATAAATCTGATTTTTCGAGTTTGTCTACGAGCTGAATATCACGTTGGCTAATCATTCCGACTAGATGCCCGCCTGAGCGAACTGGCAAATGACGAATATTTAAATCGAGCATTTTTCTAAGTGCGAACTCAAGAGTTTCTCCTGGATCGACGCCATGAGGATTTTTGGTCATAAACTCTTTGATCGGAGTATTGGAAAAAGTAGACATTTAAAATTATCTCCTTAGAAATAGACAGTAGTTTGGACTATAAAAGGAATCCTGCCTGCGGTCTAGTGAAATTGAGGGGATTGATCCCTTGCAAAGATCTAAAATTAGCCAACCAATTTATCGCAAAAAGAAATTTGGCTGGCTGGAGAACTTCACCAAAATTTGCAGTACTATTTCTAGTCATTTTCGATAAATTGCGATACAAAGCTTTCAAAGCTCGCAGAAATCGAGCCTTATTTACTTACTAGTTGGAAAAATTGGGAGGACTATAATGTTACAGTGGGAAAGAGCGCATGACGGAATCATGTTTGGAGTTTGTAAAGGCTTCGCGCGCCAGTTTGATATCGGTGTTTGGTTGATTCGTTTTGGTTTTATTTTTTTTACTTTGCTTGGCGGGTTAGGTTTTCTATTTTATCTCATGCTGGGCTTTTCTATGCCTAATGAATATGAATCGGCTCTCGATCGCCAAAAAAAGGTGCTCGGGGTTTGTTACCGCCTAAGCCAGAGAGCACAAATGCCCGTCGGATTGGTTCGTTTTCTAACAGCTGCGCTTGCTTTTTTCTCTTTTGGTGCGGTGTTAGTGGGCTATCTTGTTCTGTTTTTTTTAATACCACAAAGCGACGTTAATGAAGAAATTCTAAAAAGAGAAACAATTTAGATAAGAATTTAATTTTGAAATTTATAATTAATAATCCACATGAGATAACTTAAATCGATCGGCTTGGCAAAAATTCTTTTATGCTCGTCTAGGTTTTTACGAAATTGCGGAATGAGTTTAGGCTCCGAAGTTAAGAAAATAACGGGACCTTTTCTATCCTTTAAAAGCTTAACAATTGCCGCATTTTCCTCAACGTTAGCACCATCAAAATCATGAATAATAATATCCTTCCCCTTGTCTTCGGCTTGCAAAAAATTTTGCCAATCCGGTCGACTGAGAGGCTCACAGCCGAGTCCGTTTATAATTTGGTTTAAGCGCATATGGGTCGCTTCTTCAGGAGTAATATTTACGACTTTTTTAACTTCTACTTCCTTAGCATTCCTTTTCAATAAAGACTGGGCTTTTTCGAGAAAAAGTCGAAATATGTCTGTAGCAGTGATTAGTCCAACAATATTTTCTTTTGTGGCCGGTTTGTCTTCTTCTTTAACAGGAAAATGTCTTAGGCCGTGTTGTAAATGCAGGCGATTCATATCTTCATATATAAAGGCAAGACGCACGAATTTTACCGGGCGTGTCATTAAGGTATTGATAAGCATATCTGACTTGAGTTCATAGTCAATCGGAGTGAATTTTTGGACAATATCTCTTTCCGTGACAATACCAACAACCTTATCTTGATCGTCAAACACCAATACGCTACTTTTTTGTTCTTGCCGCATTAAGAGCACAGTCTCGCGAATTGTATTTTTATGCGAAACAAATAGCAGCTTAGAGTTAATAACTGTTTTAAGGTCTATGGCTTTCATCTTGAGTCTCTCTCCGTAAATAAATATAATTTTTGGCTTTCTATTACTTTGCCAAATACTTTGATGTGTTACAAGGTCGGAAACTCTCGAAGTACTATTAAGTTTATACAAGAAATCATCAATAGGAAGTATTTTTGGGGCAGAATGTATGACATGGGCGATAGTTGCGGCCATAACCAGAGAATTAATTATCCAGCTGAGTAGTAAAAATTAGGCGACCGATATGAGTCGCCTAACTATGCAAAATAAACTTCATCAATTATGTTTTTTTTATTACAAGCCGAATCCTATTGGATTTAGCAATCGATAACTTATTGCGTCGATTGACCCAGGAATTACTAAATCATAGTCCTCGACCGTATCAGGTGGAGGGGTACATTCCAAAAGATGGATACTTTGGGGACCTTCTATTTCTATAGATAGTTCTTTAACTTCGCCAAGTGCTTTGAAGTCGAGCGGTACATCTCCAACATGAGCAATATAAAAGTTACCACAACCTAAGCGTCGAGCTGAGAATTTAACTCTAAATGAAGGAGCTACCGCAATGCAGGCTATTCCCGGTTCGAGATTTGCACATGGATCCCAATAATAAATTGAAACGTTATTTATAATTGGATAGTTTTTTGAATAAGCTTCAGAAGTAAATATGAATATATTGACTAGCAGCATCAGAATAAATTTTGTTTTCATGATATTGAACTTTCTCTATAAAAAATTATTAATTCGAACCCAAACCAATTTTGTTAACTAAAACATATTGAGTTCCAGTTAAAGATGTTCCCAAACTAAGAGAGTAATGACGTTTTACTGGATTTGCCTCGCATTGGATGATTCCCATGTGTAAAACAGCATATTCATTTACAGTCAAAGCGATGCTGCCATCTCCCAATTTCGATTGATCCACACCAAAATTTCCCTCGCAATTACTAATAACAGAGAATTGCAAATCGTCGTTAGGCATGACCGCAGCACAAGCCCATCCTGGTTGAAGATTAGCACATGGATCGTTAACAACAATGGATACATCATTTAAAATTGGAAGGCTTGGACCTGGAAATGCTGGTGCAGGTTCTACTATTATACTTGTTGCAAACACATTGCTGCTGCAAATCAACGCGAACGACATCACACTTTTTAAAAATAGCGTTTTCATAATGTATCCCTTCAAAAAAGAGTCAATCAAAGGCAAACCTAATTGCCACAACACTTATGTAAAACACACTGAGATTGTTAGCGAGGGGAGTTTAACTATTTACATTAATAGTGGACGCTGTAGCGTCCACTAAGGCGCATTCAATAATAAGATTACAATAGACTGATATTTATAAATAAAATTAATTAACCGATATTAATTCCTGCCGTTGTTTTTGCGCCTTTTTAACAACTTCACTAAGTTCGGCGAAGTCAAAAGGTTTATGAATAAGGCCATTTATCAAGCTGGGAAATTCCGAGCTAGCTTCTGATAAAAATTCTCCAGCCATTCCGCCCGTAATGACAATTTTTGTAGCGGTATTTGCCAATTGATTTTTCGACAATTCATTGAGCAGCGCTATTCCATCCATGCCCGACATTTTCACGTCCGTTATAATTAGATCAAAAGAATACTTTTTTACAAGATCCAAAGCTTCTTGTGCTGACGCTGCCGCAATAACTTTACAATGATGCTCCTCAAGAGTTTCGGTGAGGAGCTCGCGGATTTCAGGTTCATCATCGACAACCAGTGTTAGTAAACTGTGAACAAGTTCATTTTTAATATCTTCTTTTTCTAGCAATAAATCGTTCGCTTTAGGTAAGTCGACAAAAAACGTTGTACCCGAACTGTCGCTTTGAAAAAAAATCTTGCCACCATAGGTGTCGATTATAGATTTTGTAACGGAAAGACCGAGCCCAGTTCCAATGCCGACTTCCTTAGTGGTAAAAAAAGTGGTAAATATTTTATCTTGGTGTTCTGGCAAAATTCCCGTTCCATTATCTCCTACACTAATTCTCCAAAATTTTCCTTGATCTTGAACTTTTACCTTAATTGTGGATTCGCCTCGATTAGGCAACATGGCATCTTTTGCATTGGAAAATAGATTGAGCAATATTTGCTGCAAATGGACAGAAGAGCAATTTACGAAAGCATCCTTTAGATTGCTGTGCTCGAATGAGATTTTTACGCCATCAAAAGCATAGATCTCACGCACGAAGTCAATAGTTTGTTCGATGGAATTGCAAATTTCGATATGAGCCTTTAACTCTGTTTGTCCAGAATGAGAAAGATGACGTAGCCCAGTCACTATTTTTTTAATGCGTTCGCATGCTTCATGTTGCTTTTCTAATATTTTTCGAGCTTCGGCTTTGTCTGGTGCTATTTCCTCGATTAGTTTTTTAATTTTTTGATTGTAGGCCATTACGATGGCAAGTGGATTATTTATTTCATGTCCAATGCCAGCAGCAATCTTTCCCAAAGAAGCTAGTCGAGCTGAATGTTCGTTGATAGATTGTTGGTTAGTGAGCTTTAGTTCGAGTTCTTTTCCTTTCGTGATATCTACAACAATCCCACTCCATAGAATTGAGCCGCTATCTTTGCGTTGCGGTATGCTTGTGGCTTTGATCCACTTCACTTTTTTTGTTTTGGTGATGATGCGGCCTGTCCATTCGAAGGGTGCAAGTTTTTGCGCGGATAAAGTAATACTTTGTTGCAAATCATCGAGGTCGTCGGGGTGAGCCATTTTAAGCATGATTGCAGCATCAGTGTTAAACGCTTCAGCTTCAATTTCATAGATTTCAAAAGCTTTAGGGCTTACATAAGGAAAAAACATGTGGCCATCGAGATCGAGCTGAAATTGGTAAATCATGCCAGGAGTGTGGAGTAGAACTTCATTGAGTCTAGAGCTTGTAGTTTCAAAACTGTCATTGAGGGATTGAAGCTTATCGATATCTTGTAAGGTTCCCATAAGTTGGACAACTTCGCCTTTTTCATTTAATACGGGATGACCATTTGCGCGCACCCAGATATGGCGTCCTTTCGCAGTAATTAGTTTGAAAATATCATCGTAGGGCTGTTTATTAACTATACAAGCTGTAATATAGTTGCGAATCTTATCGCGATAATCAGGATGATAAAATTCAATTCCCTTTTCTACATTATTAGTGGCGGTGCCATATTCGACTTCATGGATGCGATAGGTTTCTTCTGTCCAATGGGTAGAGAAATCGTCAAGATTTAACAACCAGCCCCCAGTTTTTGCTTGATGCTGGATTTCGGCAAGTAGGCTTTCGTGTGCTATTTGTTCAGTAATATCTTTTGCGACTAAATAAATTTTTCCATCTTTGGCGTGGGTATTCCAGCATAGCCAAATATAGCTTCCATTTTGCTTTCTATAACGATTCCTAAATTCAGCTTCAGTTTTTTCTTTTTTTAAAAGAGGTTCAAAATTTTTTTTTGTTAATTCGAGATCGGCCGGATGCACAAAGGTGAATAAGGCCTTCAAAAGTGTATCTTCTTCACTATAACCGAGCTTCTGTTTCCAAACGTTATTGACTTTGGTAAATTTCCCCTCATCATTAGTGATACAAAGTAGATCTGGGCTTTCTTCAAAGAATAATTTGAAGTCTTGTAAATTGACTGAATTCGGCATCTAACATTCTCCAAAAAAGTCGGTATTTGATCGCAGCGACGATTATGAAATTGGAATATATTTTTAATATGATTAAAAAATATTAATTGTAATGCTAGCAGAAAATTCAGCATTGCTGTCAGAAAATAGAGAGATAAAGTCCTTGGAGAGAGAAAAAATGCATTTTAAGTAATTCTATACATTTATGTAAAATGTATAGAGTTGGCTAATTTATTTTGTTTAGTCCTTGTGGAGTCGCCTAATTTTTCTTCAAACTTTGTCTACCAAGTTTACCTTGTTAAATAGCTTTCATGGAGTTGCCAGTTCAATCTAGCAACGACAATTGGATCTCGGTAAATTGTTGCTAGCCATTCGTGAACGAATACAAACGAAGCTTGTAATGGGCTCGTAATTGCGATTTGATCGAAGATTGTTTTAGAAAAGCCGATTTCTCTACCACCCTCGGAATTTATAACTTTCCACTCGCTATCAAATAGTGGGACTATTCTTGGGCGTATCAAATCAAATACTACATAACTCTTCTTTAGGGTAGTAGTTGTGGGGAGTTTTATATAATAACAATTGTTTGGAACAATCGATGTAAGTGCATCCAATTTTTGTTCAATTGTAAAAAGTTGATCGTGGAGTTTCCACATTACGGTGCGGTCAGAGCCATACTTTTGAAAAATTAAAAAATCGTTTAAATAAAACTGAAAGTTTCCAAAGTCTCCGGCTATAGCTGGGGGGATTTTTTTGCTAATATTTTGAATAGGATCTTCGAATCTTTGAGAGCTGAAGTAGTTTTCGCCCTTGATTTTCTCCGTTAGGTAATCAATGGCATAGAATCCTAGGAGAGCATTTCTGCAAATGCCCATTGATCTAAAAATATTTTTTGACCTTCTTGCGTGAAAAGTAAGTTTTGAAATGACTCATAGCATCCTTCAAGCGATGACGGACTTTTGAGTATAGTGTGATCTTCTAATGGCGATTGATTATAGCTTAATAAACACTGATTTAAATTTGGACCGAAATTAAATTTTTCAGTCCCAGAGGGTGGAAGTTCTAAAACTCTAGAATATGCTGGAATTCCAAGGGTGCTACTTAGTATTATAACAATAGCTGGATAAATCTGAACTAAGCTCTTAATATTTAGGATCTTGAAACTCATAAAGACCTACCTGCTTTGATGCAGTGCAAATGCTCGCAACAAAAAGTCTGTATCATAATGGGAATTCAAATTCAAGTGAGGTAGGGGGCCTTTCGGTAAGATATAGTTTATATTGGAGTAAAATTTCTTAGAGGTCTAGGGTGGCTGTTTTGCCATTAAAAATTGGATGACTAGACGGGAAAAAAATCCACTAAGCAAGAATAGACGGCTTCGCCATTATCATCGTGGTATTTGTTGCAGAAATTCAAGTGCAATTCTTTAAGTTCTTTTTTAGCTTGCGCAATAAGTTTTGGATCGATGCTAATGACGCCGTTGCGATTTTCTCTAAGATTTATTGCAGTTTTCTTAATAGATTCTTTTGCTTTGTTTAACATTTTAATATGATAATTTTGAATTTTTGGATCTATGATGTCTTCGCTTGTGTTGATGATGCTTTTTTTAGGCAGCATATTTCCACGCTGATCTTTGTGAATTAGACCCTTATTAATCATCACCTCAAAGGCACATTCAATTTGTTTAGCTGTGATAGGTGACTTTAGATTGCTGTTTATCCACCGCTCATTGTTTTGAAAATCTGGATGCGAAATGAGCTGATAAAGTGCAAGAAAGTACCATTCAT
Source organism: Oligoflexales bacterium (assembly GCA_018060885.1). Classification (GTDB taxonomy): domain Bacteria; phylum Bdellovibrionota_B; class Oligoflexia; order Oligoflexales; family JAGOVF01; genus JAGOVF01. Next base: position 9,917 of record JAGOVF010000068.1, read on the forward strand.
CCATTTGGTCTAGATCGAAGTGTTGTTTAGGAGATTTAATTCGCCGAAGTATTGCAGAATCTTCTGGATTACTAATTGTCTCCTGGTTAATCATCGATATAAATTGGATTTGCTCGACTTCTTTAAGCTCAAAGTATTTAGCCAGTTTTAAGCTCAGAACTGGACTTGGTTTGCGCTCGCCAGAAAGCAGCATTCCAATAGTCCGGTATGATTTATAGCCTAATTCTTCTGCTATTTTAGTGTGAGAATAGCCGAGATATTTAATTTGAGCCTTAATGAAATCAAGATAATTTTCGTAGTCAAATATTGAAGGTCGAGTTGTTTTTGGGGTGTTTCATATTGTCTCGCAAAATAGACTAACTTACCGAAAATATACCATAAACCTTGATGGTAGCACAACGTGTGCTGGCTATAACCCGAAATATAAGTTTAATTTTGCTTTACTGTTTAAATTTGAATATTGATTCTTCGTCGAGCGCATCATTGCGCAATTAATCAACCTGCATTTATGGAGAACTACAATGACAACTTTTACAAAATCGATGGTGTTGGCGGGCGGCATTCTCTCTGGGATCAGCTCTCATTTGATGGCAAATGAATTGCTCCCTCTTAGTTTTAGCGGCGACGCAACTCTCTCAGGAGATTTGCTAGATTATTTTGTTGCAAAGGCAGGGACTAACTCAATCGTTTTTGATGATATTTTTGGAATTGAAAATCCTACAGACTTAGTTATGGATGATGACATTGATGATTATGGAATTCAGTATGTAAATTACGGGTATTCTGTAGAAGGAATAATTGCATACAAAGATGAATTTTTAGAAAGTGCGGTAGGAAATTCGGGTTCCTCTATCACTTGTTCAATAGCCTCAAAAAATCAATGTTGGATTAAAAATCCAGATAAATTTATTCTCGGAGGGCCTTTGGCGAATGAGCTTATGCGACTTATGGGGAAGTATGATGGAGATAAGTATTTTGTGACAACTGCTTTCCAAGGGCCAGATCTTGAGTTAATCGTTCGTAACTTGGATAAAACAAATAATATTAATCTTGCTTGCAGATATAGCCCGAGCTATTTCTCTAAAGTTGTTTGTAAGATTGTAAAAGGCGACAAACTTTTTTAGGCGATTATGATTAAGTAAATAAGTTGAGGTTCCCCTCAATTCATGAAAATACATGCGCCTCATTGTAGTGTGCTATGACTTGGTCTTTTCTCTCAAATCGCTGCATCAACCACTCACCGAGCGCTATCTCGTCCTTGGGCAATTCCTGGATGGCATAGCGCTTGACATGCACATCGATTTTTTTGACTTTGCCTTGAATATATTCCCAAAGAGTCGGCGTGTTTTCTTGAGGATAAGCGATGGTGACATCATAAACAGCTTTTGCATCTGCGTGAAGACCGTGCACCGTGGCAGTAAAGCCTTTTTTGCGGGGCACCAGTACATGGTGAAATTGTGTTAAGCCTTTTTCTTTTGCATAACTCTGAGACTGCGACAATTTGCTGGCGGTAGAGCGCGTTCCCTCTGGAAAAGTAACAAGCCAGAATGGGATTTTTTCGGTGACAAATTTTTTGAACGTGGTTTGAATCGACTTTTGGTCTTGCATCCATGAGCGCTTAACAAAAAGGCAATCGAGAAACAGCATGCCCCAGCCTACCCCCGGGACATACTTGAGCACATCCTTTACAAACCACTTCAAGTCGCCAAGTCTGCCCTTGTCAAAAGCCAGAAACATCAGCATGACAATATCGATTGCCGATTGATGATTGGCAATGACGATGGCGTTTTCCCCATAAGGTAACCGGTCACCAGTTACATGAACTTTTATGCCGGCCATACGGCTTAAGGATACACACCAACCCCACCAGCTATTAGCAGCAAAAGTATTGACCCTGCGAAAGAGTGAAGCTGAAAAAGGACGAATTATCAACGACGCCATTTGCACGGCATTCACTAGCAAGAGTGAACCAAAAAGCACAATCACAACAAAAATAGCCAGCAACATCTGAACCTCTAAAAAAGTTTCAAGTTAGCTTGGTTATTTTAACCACAAAAAATCGGAGAGCCCTATAGATTTAGAAGAGGCTTACATTTCTTTTACAAAACTAGTTTCCTCGATTTCCAAGACATCTATTTTTTACTAAGCCCAGGGCTAGTATGCTTTTCTAATAAATTTTGCGAAGTGGTACATCACAAGTTGATGGAGAATAGCCTGTGTAAAACGGTAAATCGCCCATGGCAAAGCGGGTTTAAAATTGTGCAACGCTACTATCAAAAATTTTTTGTTGTAGCTTTCTCGGAATTCAAAACGCCCTCTGTCACTTTCGGCGACAAGAGCGCCCTCTGTGATACGGAATAATTGTCTATCTGGTCTACTGATGTCTAAATCCTTTTTTAGTCCGAGTAATTTTAGGTTTAAGGCTCGGACGCGATATTCACAAGAGTTTTTAATTAAATCCACCCGCAAAAATGGCTTTAAGTAAAAGGGGAGCCAACGGATATACCTCTCTGCTAATATTTCGGCATTTTGACCCGGAGCAAGCGGTATTCTTTGCACCGATCTAACTTCATTCAAATCTTTGATCGTGGTTAGCAGTCTTGGCATATTGAATTCGAAAGGTAGTTTAAAGGTTCTGCTTACGGCTTCATCTAATCCACAAGGCTCTATGCCCCAAGTCTCAGGGATAGGGTGCGCTGCACTCATAAGCATCTCGTGACGCACACTATCGATAAGCGGATAGACCAGTGCTTTCGGTGCGCCGGAAACCAGGCGCACCCAGAGTTTGCTTAAATGGGGTGAAACATAGGGGACATCGATGAGATTTGGAGACTTTGCTAAGAATTTAGCTGTCGCGATGACAATATCTTTGTAAGAAACAGACTGGTCCATTCCCGCATCGATAATGCGATGTTCTTTGCTCGGATCAGCAATTGCAGTTGCAACCAGGCGAACCAAATCCCCGACATAAATAGGATTAGACCTAGTGCGCATCCACTGTGGTAAGACCATAACGGGCAACCTTTCTGTAAGGCGCACAATGATGCTGAAAGAAGAAGCTTTGTGCCCGATCACAATTCCACAGCGAAAGGTTGTTACAGGTGTGCCATAGCTTCTAAGAATCTCTTCTACCTCTAAGCGACTTTTTAGGTGAGGCGAAAGCACATCTTGCTCAGGAATCATCCCGCCAACATAGATGATGCTTTTGATTTTGCATGCGACAGCAGCACGAGCAAAATTGTCAGCTAAGATAAAATCAAAATCCTGAAATTTTCCTTGAGACAATCTTGAGCTTGGTGCCATCGAGTGCACAAGGTATATGGCAATATCACAATCTGATAAGGCTTCTTTAGTTTGCTTCAAAGAATATAAGTCGGCAGCCACACATTCGACCCGAGCTACATCAGCCCTGCGTGGCGAACGCGAAATTGCCCGAATTGTGTGCTGAGTTGTTTCGAGAAAATGTTGTATCAGGTGCTGACCGATGAAACCGAAGGCACCAGCAATTGCTACTTTCAAAATATTGTTACTCCCCTTTCACCATTCAATCGATTTGCCTTCCCAGTCAAAAAAAGCCATTTTTTGGAATGAAATCAGCAAGCTCTTTGGCCTGCTTGTGGAGGCTGCAACATTAAAATCTTCTACCACAGTGTCTACTATCATCGTGATTGATCTGTGCAATATAAAAATTATTGGCAGATTGATGATGAAGATTTATGTTAAAACTAACGTAATATATTCAGAGGTAAATCGCTATGATTATTAGACGCTTAAACAAAGATGACCTCGAAGTGGTATTTAGCTTAAGGCTTGAGGCTTTGCAACAGCACCCTAGTGCTTTTTTGACCAGCTATGAAGAGGAGTTGTCGCGAGGACGAGACTTTTATCGTGAAAAACTTAGTTCGAGCATGCCCGTGAGGAAATGCAAGCCAAGATCATCCAACTTGGAGTAGAGTCTAAAAATGCCCAGGCGCTCGGGCTATATGAGACTTTTGGATTTGTGACGTGGGGAATTGAACCAATGGCAATGAAAGTTGAAGGTGAATTTCTCACTGAACATATGATGGCTTATGTAATTTAGTTTTAGAGGGTATTAATGATTTTCCTTGAACGCAAGCTGGCACAATGGCAGAAAGCAGGATTGATCGATCAAGCTCAATATGATGCGATTAAAGTCCATGAGGAAAGCTCGACACAAAATAAATCATGGGCGATTTGGGGTGCTGCCGTCATTGGCATTTCGGCTATTGTTATAGGTATTGTGAGCATTGTTGCGGCCAATTGGCGCGACATTCCTGGAGAAATTAAACTCTTATCTTATTTTTTGAGTCATAGTGTTCTCGCTTTCTATGCGTGGAAAAATATTGAAAAGCCTGGTTTGATTCGCGAAACATTATTAACGCTATTTTGCTTGTTGTTTTTAGTAGGGATTGGGCTAACAGCGCAGGTTTTTCATATTATAAGCGACGGGTGGAGCGGACTTCTGTTCTGGTGTGGCTTGTCTCTGCCTGTGGTACTATACGCCCAATCACGGTTTATTAATTATATCTGGCTGTTGATTTTGCTTACTGCCCAAGTGATTTGGACTATAGACACTGGTATAGGTACGGATAAGGAAACAATTCACGCGCTGTGGTTTTTTGCGACTTTATCTCTTTATACTTATCTTGCTCTGGGCATTCTTTGTCACACAAAAATCAAGTTGCCGGTCTTTTTTAGAGAAGCTTTACGAAACATTCCCTTTTTTATTATTTTTATTTGCGGCTCAGCCTTAGCGACTATTTTTTGGTATTTCGGTTATGGTGAATCGGATTTGAAGAAGCTAACTTTAGATAATTTTTTCCCCTTTAAATTTTATTACAGCCCATGGTTGGGTTGCCTGCTTGTATCGGCAGCGCTATATTTTCGTGAAAAACCCATAGATAAGCTTCTATTTAAACTTCTGCTGCTATTCTTTGGACTGCTGGCGCTTTTTTATTCCCTGCCTTTAGTTTTGGAACTTAAAAGTAACAAAGTGCTCGGAACTATATTTGCTGTCGTAACCTGGGGCTGCCTGGCTCTTGCAGCTGCGCGGGCTGGCTGGAGACGAGCATTTGATTTTTTAACTTTATGTATCACGCTGAGATTTTTAGTAGTTTATTTTGAAGTGTTTGGTTCTATGCTTGCTACTGGGATAGGCTTGCTTATTACTGGAGTTATTATTCTGGGGGTCACCTTCGTTTGGTATAGCTATCGTCAACGTATGCTCGAAAAATTTCGCGTGGGGCTGGTATAAGATGCGACCGAATACTCTAAAAAAGTTTGTATTTATTTTGCCCCTGTTAGTTATTGCTTTGTGGATAGGCAAATGGCAGCTAAAAGTCTTGACGGGTTTAACTGTTTCTCTCCCCATCGAGGGCTATGATCCGAGAGATCTTTTATCGGGTCACTATTTGCAATATTCTGTTAATTATGGTCAGGAAGTTAAATGTAAAGATGATGGACCTATGCATGTCTGCTTAAAATCAGACGGTGAATTTCATAGCGTGTATCAGCAAGACACACGGCGTGAACGATTAAGTTGTCAAATTGTCCTCTCGGGACAGTGTGATGGAAATCGTTTTTTGGCAGGTATTGAGCGTTTCTATTTTCCGGAAATTTATCGCAAAGAATTGAGAGAGGTTCCACGCAATGCTTCAATTGATGTAAAAATTTCGGCTTCTGGTAAAGGAGTCGCCACTCAGCTTAAGGTAGAGGGTTTTGATGTCTTCGAGTGGCTTGATCGTCAAGAAATGTAGCTTTAACTTTTCAATAAAATTAATTGATTCATTTTTAATCTTAAAAAATTTCATCGGTAGGATGAACTCTCTACTTTCTGTATCACTAGCGGCCATAAATGCCATGACTAAAAGTCCAACCTATCGTTCCACCTCTATTACTGCCAACCCCGATCAAATTGCACTCTTGAAGTGGCCAGGGCGATGACGGGGCGAGCTTTTTGCATAATTGTAAGTTATAATGCGCAATGACTTTATAATCATACTCGGTGCACATGTCTTCTTCTTCTTCTTCTTCTTCTTCTTGACAAATCTTTGAATAAGCAGTCGAGTCCTTAAATTCAGTGGTACCATCTGTTGATGGAGAATAACGTTTATCTTAGATTTCCCCTTTGAAACAATGTTTAAGGTAGGATGCAAGTACCAATTGATCGTTGCCGTAGCTCGCTTTTATAGGTTCAGTTGAGTTAATATTTTCTCCATAAAATAGACCAGGATCGATTGTAAGCGATATTGTTGATATGCGACTTGGAATAAATGGTTGATCATTGCTTGTAGAGCAGCTTCTCTACTTGCCTCCTTTTGATTCTTATTTATTTGTATTTACAAACAAGGCCTGCAATCAAATAAAAATATTGTACTGGGACAAAAGTGGTTTTGCTCTTTGGCTAAAAAGACTAGATAAAAATTTGCCTAAAGTCCTTTAATGTCTTCAAGGTCTACTTCGCAAACAAAATAGTTAAGTTTCTCATTTAGAAAAACAAATAGAACTACTGCTTCTTAAACGCTAGGGTCAAGAAGCAAGTATATTCCGATCGGACAAAGATCTTTGTTTGATGAAGCAGAATTGGCAAGGCTTAATTAAAATTCAGAAATCAGCCCTATGGATAATCCAGCCAACACTTCTAGCTGAACAACAATAGCTGAACATGAGCACAATAAACGAGCAGGCTTTCTAAAGTGCCGCCAAAATCGTTTACTGACAAAGCCATTAAATATACGCTTTCAGAATCGAATAAACTGACGGTTTATAACTGTGATGGCAATTTAAAGATTGATAATAATTTTATTAAAAATAAGATCACGCGATCATGCTGACAAAATTGATTTTAACAATCCTGGTGAAATATACGTTCCTGCAAAAAAAACACAATGGCGATATCAATGCGATAGAAATGGAATATGTAGAACTGGAAAAAGCATGAGAATTAGAAGAAAATTGCCGTGCGAAAATGGAAAAACATCAAGAATAAAGAGCGTGCGAGGCTCAATACAAAAGACTTCAAACACAACTTCGTTATGTTGAGAAAGTCACTAAGACTGTAAAGCAAGAAACTGTAAATGAAGGTTTTGGAATTAGTCCTGAAGATGTAGAGTGGAATGGACTGAAAGGTTGTGAGTGTCCAATTGAATCTAAACTTTTATAACTAGGGTAACTAAAGCGAATATAAAACAATACCCCGTTATGTAAATAACGGGGTCAAACTTTCATAATAGAATTTTTTTAAATTTCTTTTTTGCCTACACAAGAAGTAGAACATTGGTACCAATGGAGATGTTCTAATTCGTATCTGCATAAAAACTTTTCGTCGGCACATTTATTGTGGTTATTTAGAACACAACGAGTGTCACCAGAAGATTCGGGAGTTCCAAGGTTTTGAACATAAGTACAGTCCGAAGGTAGGCCTGTTATTGGCGGTGGCTGTTGTTGAGGTGGTGGTGTTGGGGCCCCACCAGTTACTGGTGGCACTACGTTTTGTGATGGTGGAGTATCCGATTTTCTACAATAATATTTATATTCAGAGTTAGAATCTGCTATCGGAATTTTAACTCTATCAGCTTCTGCAGTATGGCAAATACAGCTTTTTTTCATTTCTAAATTACTAGTATATGGTTGATGGGGCTTACATATATTACTAGTTTCCATACACAGAAAATTTGAATAAAGATCTCTTCCTTCGAAGGCGTTTGGCAAATCGACTTGCCTTGAACTTTGACAAAAGCAAGGTTTTACCCCACCTTGTAGATATCTATATTCACGGTTTAATTCACATGCGGGAGGAGTAGTTGGTGAATTTTCTTCGTATGGATGCCTTATCCCATGGTCAGGATAAATTGGCTTAATAAATTCATATTTGTCGGAACATATTTGGCTGGGGATTAATGATTCCATTTTTGTTTTAATATCAAGTGTCCAGTCCAAGCAGGTATGACACAAAACACCTAATAGTTTAAGATAGGCTTGTTTCTGCCTTGGTTTCCTGCCTCCAGTGAAACATTCTGATTGTTCTAGCATGATTTCTGGCTCTTTGTCTTCTGTCTGTTAGTTCCTTTCTGCCCATGTGATGCACTGAGTTTGGAGCGAATCCTCCATTTCCAG
>JAGOVF010000197.1 GCA_018060885.1 Oligoflexales bacterium
ATACAAGGGATTGACACGATAGGTTTCGTGACACACACATTTAATCGAATTTCATAGAGTCTATAGCTGGAGCCTTTTATTTCTTGCCAGAGGACCGCTCAATTTTTATGCCATCCATGGCAAAATTATCGCTACGGGTTCGGGCATCCCGCCCTCACCAGTTCCTCTGGCAAGAAATAAAAGGCTCCAGCTATAGACTCAAGTGACCAGCGGTTCTGTGTGCATACACAGATCACAACAGTTCTAACAATTGTTTTTCAATATACTCTCGGCGGCAGATCCTGCCGGATGGCAAATTTCTACACCAAATGAATTAAATACAGAGGGAGTTCGGCACAATTCATGTGTCTAAAACTACGTGATACAAACTGCTTTTATGAGAGTTGCTTTAGAAAGCTCGGCTAGTCTGTTCACCCCAGCCTAGCCGAGCTTTCTAAATGAAAATCAGTTAAATGTGTGCATCAAGAAATTTTGTTATATTCAGATTTAAATGCCAAATTGTAACAATTTTTCTAATTTATCAAAAAATAGCATTTGAAATTCACTTCAACTTTTCCCTATCAACTCCGAAACAGGTCTCGCGCGTTTTGTGTTTAAGAGGAGACCTTAGATGTCAGACAAACTTGTGACCTTCGGTAAGGGCCAAGAGCTGTTTCGCCAAAACAGCAAAGGCGGAGAGCTTTATTTTGTAAAAACTGGTCAAGTAGAGCTCACAGTGACAAATGAAGAAACCGGGCAATCGGCAGTGGTCGCGACTGTTGGACCTCAGTCAGTTCTGGGAACCATGACTTTTCTCGAAGGAGAGCCGCGGAGCGCTACAGGTAAAGCACTCAGTGAAGTTACATGTATTGTAGTCAATCAAATTCAGCGCGAAGCATTATTAAAAACTGTGCCAAAATGGTTTCAAGTTCTATTGAAAGATTTATCTGGCAACTTACGCCAAACAAACCTTAACTTTGCAAAATCATTTGATGAGAATGAAAAATTGAAAAAGCGCGTGACTTTTTCTGAAGAAGCGAAAAAAAAGCTCGAAGAGGAAAAAGTAGCGGCAACAAAAAAAATGACGGAGTTAGAAAAAGAGCTGGCGTCACTAAAAACTGAAGTCAAATCCTTGAACCAAAAAATAGATACAATGAGTAAAACCCAAAAAACCGCTTGATTTGCGGTTTGATTTCTACGCATTCTCAAAGGTGAATTTTTTTCTAGGCAAAATGAAGATAAAGCGGCTTTAGCTTTTGGGGTTCAGAGACTATTTCAACACCGCATCTAAAGGCTCCAAAATCATCGCAAGCTTGACTCCAAGCAACCACGGCTTCGATAGAAATAAAAAAGGGTCGACCGATTTGTAGATGGAGTTTTGTGCCTTTAGCTAGGTCACAACTCGTCAATAAACCCAGGCCATTTTGCGAGACATCAAAAATGACGAAGGCCTCGTGTTTTTCTTGGGTATTTTCATTGCCATCTGCTAAAGAAGAATAACTAAAAGTCCCGCTAAGCTCTGTCGGCAAAACAGCTGCTCGGTTGTTCTCTCGTTCGCTTAATTTACGTTTGGCTTCGCTCATTTGCCCCCCTGCTGAGTTATCGTACGAACAGGCCGATAACTTTAGGAAAAAAAAGATTTAAATAATCATGGGCTCTCGGGAAAAAACCGTCAAATAGGCTTTGACCTTCATACGGACTTGTGTAGAATCTGCCTCCTACCAGAATGTAAATCAGGCCTGGGTGGCGGAATCGGTAGACGCAGTGGATTCAAAATCCACCGGTGGGCAACCCCGTGTGAGTTCGAGTCTCACCCTAGGCACCATGAATTAATGTAAAAATTTGAATCGTAAGGAGTTTATGCAATGTACAAAGTGTGCGTGAACCAAATTAATGTGCATAATATCGACGAAGCGATTATTTTTTATACTGAAAAGCTAGGATTCGAAATCACGTCAAAGGAAATGTACCCGCATATTGTTCCGCTTAAAAATGACGGGATTTATCTGCTTTTGAGTCAAGGTGAAAAACCCACAACGATAGATTATCCTAAACAAGCTCAATCGCTAATTAATTTTCAAACAGATTCTTTGTCTACCACAATGGAAACATTAAAAGATAGAGGTGTCGAGTTTCTTCATGCTGAACCTCAGCAATGTCCTGTTGGAGTGTTCGCGGCTTTTAGAGACCCAAGTGGTAATGTTCATGAGTTTGTTGAATTTCAGAATTAGTCGATGAAAATAAAATGTCCGATACTAAATTTTGAATGCATTAGATTTAATTCAAGAATTTTTTTTATCTTACTTTCCTTAATTGATGGACATGCGAGTAAATCAAGAAGATAAAAGCGTGCAATATACTGACCTAGGCCGCGCCAAACGAACTAAATTCCTGCTTGCGCTGGCATGGCCGCTCATCATTTCAAATAGTTTTTGGAATTTGCAGTTGACGATCGATCGCATCTTTATTGGCGATTATTCTACAATTGCTTTAGGTGCTGCAATGTCCGTAATGGCGATATTTTGGGTGCCTATGGCACTGTTACAAGGTACTGCAAACTATGTAATGACTTTTGTTGCGCAGTATCGTGGTGCGAAAGAAGAAGCAAAAATTGGCGCGGCTTTTTGGCAAGCTATCTATGTCAGTATCTTTGGTGGGTTATTGATAGTTGGCCTCAATGCAGTGTCCGAGGCCTTTTTTAAACTGCTCGGGCATCCTGAAGCAACACGGGTACTCGAAGTTGAGTACTTTAATTCCATAACTTGGTCGGCTTTGCCAACTGCTCTGGTCGCAGCCGTGAGCGGTTATTTTATCGGACTTGAAAAAACCCGAGTGGTGATCTTTATAAATTTTCTTGGTCTCGCGCTTAATGCGGTGCTTGATTGGCTATTGATTTTTGGTAACGCCGGTTTGCCAGCATTTGGAATTGCTGGGGCTGGTTACGCCACAGCGATTGCTGGTTATGGATCAGCAATATTTGGTCTGTTTTTAGTCTTCAATGAGAAGAAGCAGCGCTTATATCAAGTACGTCGCGATTGGAGATTACAGTCTAGCTTGTTAAAACAATATTTAAAATATGGCATTCCGAGCGGCTTGCAATGGGCTCTTGAGGGTTTAGCTTTTGCGGCATTTTTAGTTATTATCGGCCAGTCGATTGAAGGCGAAGCGGCGCTTGCAGCAAGTAGCATTTGTGTCACGATTATGATGCTATCAGTGCTTCCAAGTATGGGGGTGGCGCAAGCTGTCATGACTTTGGTCGGCCGTTATATCGGCGAGAAAAATATCCCAGCAGCGCAGCGAGTCACATGGGATGGCGTATTGATCTCGCTGATTTATATCGCTTCGGTTGGTCTTAGTTTTATTTTAGTTCCGGAGTTTTATTTGTCATGGTTTCATAATGAAGAAAATTTAGCTTTATGGTCGCAAGTAGAAATACTAACTCCTACAATTCTCGCCATTGTAGCATTTTTTACACTCTTTGATTCAGCCTATTTAAATATTTCTTTTGCCTTAAAAGGCGCTGGAGATACTCGCTTTGTATCTTTAGTCGCCTTGCTCGTGCCCTGGCCACTTATGGTACTGCCAGCATGGCTACTACGCCAAAATCCCAACGCGACTGTCCTTGCTTGGATGTGTGCTGCCAGCTATGCCGTGGTGTGCACTTTTGTCCTAGTTTGGCGCTTTCGCCTTGGAAAGTGGCAGTCCATGTCAGTGATACATGGTGGCGAATTTAAGCCCTGATGCAGCAGACCCAAGTATTTAAAAACTCTTATATTTAAAAGAAAAACTAGCGATTTTTTTAAAAGAAGGCGTTTTTTAGACCATACTATTTCGCAAGAAACAGCCGTGTACGACTATAATAAAACCACTGTAATCAATAGATTCACCAAAAAAATTATTTTGAGGTTCAATATGCGTTTAAAATGTTTCTTCATTATTGCTTTAATGGGGATAGTAAGCATTGTTGTTTTTTCTTGTCGCCATTCACTTTCTGCAAATCACAAAGGTTCAGAACTTTTGCAAGCAGATGGTGATCGCATGCATGTTGGGTGTGACGTAACTGCCGGTCTTAGGTTTTATGACTATACTGAAAGTAAAGGAGGGGGTGATTTAAGTCTTGTTCAAAAACAAAGTATTCCAATATTGCTTGCCGGCACTGATGTCGAATTAATAAAGCGCCAGCCTAATCCGCCGCAACGTTGTTCTGACAACTCTGGCGATGTTGTTATCGTGAATGCTTTGGGAGAATTAGGCGCAGTATGTTTGACCTACCTCGATGCGGGACCTAACGAAGCGTGCAGGGTTATAACCCCTCCTCCGGTAGTTGGTATCGGCGGTGAGGCGCCGATACCAACTACCCATAATGGAATAAAGGGTTACCATTTTCTCCAAGGTTCTGCTGAGGATTTATTTAAAGCACCTCATGCTACAGAATTGGGAAGCAGCGGGGGGTGGGCTTTGGTTGACAATTATGAAAATGCAAATGGTGACAAAATAGATTTCCTTGCCAAAAAAGGTTATAAGGTCGTTGCTCGCCTTGACTATAAAAGCCATCAAAGCGTTCCTTTGGCGAGCGATGCTGCGCAAATGCAGGCCTACATCAACATGGCCAGAGCTGCGATCAGTGCTGGGGCGCGATATATTG
>JAGOVF010000196.1 GCA_018060885.1 Oligoflexales bacterium
CTTCTGATCATTTGTCTGAAAGAGCATTTTCAATAAAATCTAATAGAGCCTGGCGCTCATTTTGCGTTAAAGCTTGAGGTGTTTCGATTAAAGGTGAAACATTGTCTGCCAGGGTATGAAGTTGCTGCTGATTTTTTACACGGGTGATTTTTGTTTTATAAAAATCAAGACGCTCTGGCCGCAAGGGATATTTATACAAGGTTTCATAAACATTTTCATAGTGAACAATAACTTCTTCTAAGGTTTCAATAACTCCATTATGCATGTAGGGGGCTGTGTATTTCACATTTCGTAGCGAAGGAACCTTGAAAGCACCAGTATCCCAAGAACTGCCACTTAAATCTGATTCCCCAAAATCTGTGTTTTGTGCCGAAGTTTTTATCGGCGGAACGCCTGTATTTAAAGAAACACCATTCGACAACAAAGGTCCATTATGACACAAGACGCAGCGTCCTTTACCTAAATAAATCTGAAAGCCAAATTTTTGTTGCTCACTTAATGCTGAATAATCACCCGCAAGATAAGCGTCAAAGGGTGTATCATCGGCTATAAAAGCATAGGCCATGAATTCCCCAAGGGCGGTACCGACATGAGCGATATTAAGCTGCGCTTCGCGCTGTAATTTAAAAGCTTCGATGAGCAACGCGCTTACTTGCGGAAGTTCCACGCGGATTCGGTCCACAATAGCAGACCAAATCGCTAAGTTATTTTGAAGTTTTGCTAAATCATTTTCTTTTTTATCGCCCAACATTTCTTCGCGGCTAAGCAGTGGAAAAAGCGTCTGCACATCAACCGTGCGTTTAAACACACTTAAAATTGGATCGCTTTCACTGATCGCAACATTTAAACGCGGCTCCGGAGTCACGAAACTGTTACTGGAAAAATGCTTGCGAACACGGCGATCCCAGAAAAAATGTTTAGCTTCTGCTTGCCCGACATTAAAAAGAGCGGGACTGTGCCGTTTAAGCACTGCACCTTTTGCTTGACCTGTTTCACTTCGACCTTGACCAATTGAAAGTAATAAGTTTTCAGTTCCAGCATAATCAAGCTGATGACAACTCTCACAGCTCACATTGCGATTACCTGATAAAAGCTTCGAAGAAAAAAGTATTTCACCGGCAGCAAAAAGTGCAGGATCTTTTGGAACTAACTTCGCTAGCGAAGTTATGCGAAATCGTTTCGCATTGTTTAATAACTCTAAATCTAAATCAGTCTGCGCAAGAAGCGGGCAGGAAAGGCCAACTAGCTTCATCAAAATTAGAGCTCGATATATTTTTTTTAATTGCATGTTTCTAAATGGCATTTTTTTTGACGTAAGCCTCTCAATTAACTTCTGCAATCTCATTTCTTCCTTGTATAAAAAAAATTGACAATAAAGCCAAGTCTATTCATTCTTTGTTTGCGAGTCAGTTATACAAATTTGGGAATCTAACTTGGACGCCATATTTCATTCTTTCGGGCTTGTTTTGCTTTCCGAAATGGGAGACAAGACACAACTCTTAGCTTTGGTTTTAGCCCTGCGTTATAAACAAACGTGGCCTGTACTTGCAGGAATTCTAGTTGCTACTGTATTGAACCATGGGCTTGCAACTTGGCTAGGTTTCTGGGCTGCTTCACAAATTTCAGAAGAGCTTTTGAGAGCAGTTTTGGCGCTGCTGTTTTTTGCATTTGCTATTTGGATACTTGTGCCTGATAAGCTTGATGGCGAAGAACAGCGTATTTATAAGCGCCAAAGTGCCTTCTGGGCCACTTTGGTTTTATTCTTTTTAGCAGAAATGGGAGATAAAACGCAGCTAGCGACTTTAGCACTTGGAGCAAAATTTCAACAGCCCTTAGCGGTTACCATAGGCTCGACTCTTGGCATGATGGTCGCGAATGGACTGGCAATCGTTTTTTCTGAAAAACTCACTAAAATTTTTCCAATGAAAGCTATTCGAATTGTATCTTCAATTTTATTTTTAATCTTTGGTCTCGCAATCCTTTATAAATGGATTTAGTAATCCGCTCAATTCTTCGGCATAATTTATTTACCAGAACCTTGCCGAACACTATTCATTGCTAATCGATGACTTGTTTGATTGCGATTTCTTCGATCTTAATTAGCTCTTGCTCAAGTTCCGGTTCAAACAAAAGCCCTAACACTCAAGATCAAATCCCAGACAGCCCAAGCAAGAAAGAAGTCATTATGTATTAGGCGCGCCACTCACAGTTGTAGACGAGCTCAAAAAAGAAAGTTTCTCGGCAATTCCCGAAGAAATGTCACATTTCTTTCAGTCATTGATCTCACAGAGAGCGATCAACCAATTACCATTGTGAGCGAAAATATTGAACGCAATTTGAATATTGAATTAGAAACCATAGATGGCTCCACGGTAATTCCAGCATGATCAGGTATACCCAAGGGGCATACGAATCAATTCCACCAATATGAACATCCAGAATTACATTTGTAGGGCTCTGGATTAGGTTTCTTTCACTACGCGATAGCTCTATGTCAAATACGGTGACATCAGACCAAATTACATATCAAGATTGTAAAAACATAAACCAATTCGCAAATTAAATACTAAAACTGCGAAAAAACAAGCGAGAGATGGGAGATGACGGAAAAATAAAGGATATAAACAGCTACAAAATAGCCTTGAACTTCTACACTCCGATTGGTTGAATGGCGTCTAATATTTTCTGAAGTGAAAATCACTGTACTTAAGTTTTATTCCGCTGGCGAAAAGTCGCCAATTAGCCTAAAAAGTGAGCCTCGAATACTCGATATAGGGAAATTAGACCCTTTCAATTTATTTCTTTACTAAATTATCCCAAACCTCTGTTTCAGAATAAAAACCATCGTGTCCGGAGTTTTTAAAATTTTTTCAGTAAACCAGGTCACTCAGGAGTGAAACTTCTTTTGTAAAAATCGTGGGAGGAGCCATCCCATCAAGTTCTCCACTATAAAGATAAAAGGGAATTTGATTTTCTAGTAAATTAGCTTTAATTACTTCAATATCAAGATCAATATAACCCAAAAATTTGCCTAAGCTATAAATACTTTCATTAGTATCTGCATCGAGTTTGAGTTTAGAAGCACATTCATTAAAATACATTTTTGAGGCTTCGATTTTTAGAGAGTAGACTAGACGATTATAGGCGCGTACACATCCTGTAGGATCGTCTACCGTGACATTTTCGGGAAAAATTTCCATAAGACTAATCGTCTCCCCACCCACATCTTGAGGATCTTCGTCTGATTTTGAGGGCTCAAAATTGAGATATTTGATGAACTTTTTAAGATTCTCAATGTTAATTTCACCATTTGCTTTAAAAAGCATCTCCTGGGAGGTGAATAAATCGACTAGATCTGGCCATTGGTTTTGAAAACTAAAAAAACTTCCTAACTCATTCAATGTATCTATTCCACAGACCTCATCCTTACCATGACGGTAACAGCGATTTGGCGATAGATAAGCTAGTAGTTTATCGAAATTGGCTTTTGCTCTGGGGTTTTGATCAAAAAATTTATTAACTATTTTATATTGATTAAGTAAGCGAGCTTCAATGCCTTCTACGCTATCTAAACCAGGCGCAAAACCATGGGCATGCGCTGAGTAAATAGATTCTGGTGCTTCTTCTAAATATCGATGAACAATCAAAGACCCCTAGCTTTGGCCGAAAATCTTCCATTTGCTGTTTTCGCCGAAAAGCTTTGTTCTTACAAGTTCCGCATCGCGAATAATGAATCTACTTGAAAAGTAGCGATAGGTCCGAAAATCAATTAATAGATCAAAGTATGAAGAGTCAGGATAGGCCGTCGAACACCCTGTTCCTCTTTGATCAATCATTATATAGGTCTGTTTTGTATCAGCAACAATATCCTTATATAGGTTTTCCCAAGAGCTGTGGCTGCTAGATGCTGGGCCTCCATTAAAAAACACAATAGGAACCTGACTCTTATCTTCTGAAATATAGCCATAGTAAAAAACATCAATTAATTCATCTTGATCGTAAGCTTCGATACCATTTTGAATGCCATAGATATTTGTTTTGATATATCCTTGAACGTAGCCTTCATCAGTTGGCAGATTGTTCTTAAATTGAAGACACCTGTCTTCGCGAGATAAAATTTCAGAAGGCACTAAATCAAAATCAACGATTTGTTATTGTCATTTGGTCCAGGGCCTTTATTTGATTTGCCGCCGAATATTTTGTCACATGAGGTCACAGATAAACTTAGGCAGAGTAAGTGAAGTAGAAAAGTATAACGCATAAATTTCTCCAATTACGTAAGCTATAATCAAATGCTGGCTGTACTAGCTTCCAGGGATTTTTTCAAGGGGAGATTAATAGGTAGAAAATTTTAAAATTAAAATTTTTTTCAGCATAATAGGGAATACAGCGCTCCAACCTAGGAATATGATGGAGAGAGTCGGATGCCTAATTCCATAATATTTAACAACAAAAAAAATACTGCTAGTTAAATCTTTTTGTAGTTTGTTATGAAGCATGTCCAGTCCAAGCAGGTATGACACAAAACAGCTAATAGTTTAAGATAGGCTTGTTTCTGCCTTGGTTTCCTGCCTCCAGTGAAACATTCTGATTGTTCTAGCATGACTTCTGGCTCTTTGTCTTC